>JAJZZI010000094.1 GCA_021797635.1 Bacillota bacterium
AGCGACAACGATTTCGGCATGGTCGAGGGCTTTGATCAGATCCTCTTGGCTAGAAAAATGGTGGCGGTAGGTCTTCACTGAGATGCGCGCTTGGAGAGGGGTCCAATCAGCCGAGGACAAAGCGACCCCGTGATAGTCATCTAAGATGACACAACGATGCAGATGACATCGTCTTTTCCGTAAAGCTGGTTAACCCCGCCTTCCGTTCACTCGAAAAGCTTTCGGTATGCTCCGTAGCCCTCTTTCTCTAGATCCGACTTGGGAATGAAACGCAGGGAGGCGGAATTGATGCAATAGCGGAGCCCTCCACGATCTGCCGGGCCATCCGTAAAGACGTGGCCAAGATGTGAATCGGCGCTTTGACTCCGAACTTCGGTACGAACCATGCCGTGGCTTAGGTCGCTTTGTTCGTGGACGGCGTCTTGAGCGAGCGGGCGCGTGAAACTAGGCCAGCCGCATCCCGAATCGAACTTGTCACGCGACGAGAATAGCGGAGCACCGGATACGATATCCACATACAGACCCTCGTCGTGATAGTCCCAAAAGGCGTTTTGAAACGGAGGCTCTGTGGCTGCGTGCTGCGTCACTTCAAATTGGAGTGGGGTCAAGCGATGTCGCAAATCCTGGGGATCTTTTGAAGGTCGTGTGTCCATGGGTCGATGCTTTCCTCCTTTTCTCAAACCTAGCGATCGTTGAAGCTCGTAGAGAGAGCCAACGTCTTTTTCGAATGACGGTCATCGGCAGGAGCGTGCTCGCCTGTTTGACATCATCTACATCCAACGGCCGAACGGCTCTATGATATCATTCCCGAAGGCCGACGCCAAACTGTACCGCGGGCAGTGGATCCTGCCCTGGTGGTTTTGTCCCCTTGCCGCCCTACCGGTTGGCGACCATACAACTTACCAACGTTGTCGCATTTCGTCCAACTATTGCATTATATCCAACAGGTGCTTACAATCGGGACAGGCTAATCATGGTGAATCGGCGTAGCAATACCGAAAAGTGGCTGAGTGGATGGTCTTAAGCTCTTGTCTAGCGTGCTATTGACGAGTGGGACCGACGACACATCTAAATATATCGAAAATCAAGGTAAGGGCCAAGTAGGTCGAGAGGGAGGAACCATTCGAACGGCCTCAATAGAATAGCAGGATATTGACGTATTCCCCAGAAGACGGTGCCGATAGAAGCGGAGAGGTGGAGTCGCATGTCAGGAAACCGAGCGGTGGTGTACCGGGGTCACGGGCAGGTGGAAGTTCAAGCTATCGATTATCCAGAATTGGTATTAAAAGATGGCCCCGGAGTCAATCCCCTGAATGTAGGGCGCAAGTGTCCTCACGGAGTTATTTTGAAGGTCGTGACGACTAACATTTGCGGGAGCGATCAACACATGGTCCGCGGGCGGACGACGGCGCCCGAAGGCCTGGTGCTGGGTCATGAGATTACGGGCGAAGTCGTCGAAGCGGGGAGGGACGTGGAGTTCATCAGGCCCGGCGACTTGGTGTCCGTTCCGTTTAATATCGCTTGTGGGCGGTGCCGTAATTGCAGGGAGCAAAACACCCACGTCTGTTTGAATGTGAATCCAGATCGGCCCGGTTCCGCCTATGGATATGTGGATATGGGTGGGTGGGTTGGAGGGCAGGCCGAATACGTCATGGTTCCTTATGCAGACTTTCAATTGTTAAAGTTTCCGGATAAGGATCAAGCCATGGAAAAAATTCTCGACCTCACCATGCTGTCTGATATTTTTCCAACGGGCTATCACGGGGCGGTGAGCGCTGGCGTCAGGACCGGGTCGACCGTTTATATTGCCGGGGCTGGACCCGTCGGGTTGGCAGCGGCACACTCCGCGCAGCTCTTAGGCGCTTGCGTCGTCATTGTCGGGGATCTCAACGCCGAGCGCCTGGCCCAGGCCCGAAGTTTTGGCTGCGAGACGGTCAATCTCACCGAGCACGATAACGTGGCGGAGCAGATTGCTGCAATTTTGGGTGTTCCGGAGGTGGATTGCGCCATCGACTGCGTCGGCTTTGAGGCCCATGGGCATGACCACAGCGAAGCCCCGGCTACCGTGCTCAATGCGATCATGGAGGTTACGCGCGCCGCGGGTCGAATGGGCATTCCAGGACTCTACGTGACGGGCGATCCTGGAGCCCAGGATGCGGACGCGAGGGTCGGAGCGCTCAAGTTGCGAATTGGACTCGGATGGGCCAAAGCCCTTACGTTTGTCACCGGGCAAACTCCGGTGATGCGATATCATCGTGAGTTGATGATGGCGATCTTACATGGACAGGCGCAGATCGCAAGAGCGGTCAATGCGACCCGCATTGCCTTAGATGAGGCTCCCCGGGGATACCAAGACTTTGATCGCGGTGCTGCCCGGAAGTTCGTGATTGATCCGCACGGCTTAGTTCGTCCGTAGCGTTCAGGGAAGAGGGGCTACATATGGCTAGCGAAAAATTTTCCATGGGGCAAGGTCAATACATGTATTCGGTTGACGTTGATTGGTGGGGTCCACTTCCGGAAGGCATGGAACTAGGATACACCCACGGAATTGTCGTGGACTCTCGCGACCATGTCTACGTTTTTCATACGGGAAGTCCTTCAATTCTCGAATACGATCCTGACGGACATATTGTGGAGGCTTTTGGCCAGGAATTCGTCGGCGGGGCCCATGGGCTTTATCTTCACCGGGAACCCGAGGGTGAATTTCTCTACGTGACCGACATCGAGCGCGGGAAGATGGCGAAACTGACACTCGAAGGTGAAACTCTGCTGGAAATTGGAACCCCAGATCGCCCCGATATTTACGATGCGACCCGACGGTTCATTCCAACGGACGTCACCGTGGCGCCTAATGGTGATATTTACATTGCGGACGGATACGGCCAGAGCTGGATTCATCATTATGACGCGCAGGGGACGTACATGCACTCCTGGGGAGGCCTAGGCACCGAACCTGGACAGTTGAATTGTCCCCACGGGATTTCGGTGGACACCCGCCGAGGAGAACCGGAACTCTATGTGGCTGACCGTGGTAACCATCGGATTCAGGTGTTCACCCTGGACGGGCAGTCCAAGCGCTCGATTACGGACGATGTGGATATGCCTTGTAATTTTTGCTTTCACGGGGATCATCTGTACTTTCCCGACCTGCATAGTCGAGTCACCATCTTTGACGGCGACGACCGCTTGGTAACCCATTTGGGCGAAGATCCACAGGCGCGTCATCAAGCGGGTTGGCCTAATCTTCCCGAGTCGTACTATCGGCCGGATAAGTTCAATGCTCCACATCGCATCTCGGTGGACTCGCGAGGAAATCTATATGTGGCAGAATGGATCGCGCATGGCAGGCTGACGAAATTGATAAAGACTGTGGCGTCGGGGAACTAATTGGCAATGGCTTGGAGCGAACAAGCTTCTACGCGCTGTGACCGGTGCGGGCAGGGCAGGCTTTTGTCGGTGTCAGAAGGGTCCGAAGTGTTCGCGTAAGGCATTGGTGAACGCTGCGGCAGGAGCGCATAGGTACGTGAATCGCACTACGCAAAGCCAATCTAGAGTTTGAAGGACATCCAAGTCGGTGCCTGGGCGACTTGGTGACCGTCACAGAATCGGGGTCAAAGAAGGGGAGTTTCGGAGATGGTAGAGAAGGATCGAGAGGAAATTTTAGCTTTGTATGCGCCGCTTCGCGTGAGCGACGTGCGGGACGGAATGGATTGGAATATGATGCACCATTACGGTTCGGTGTCGCGAACCATCCGGCCCGTCTATCGCACTAGGGTGGTAGGCATTGCCCGCACCGCGCGCTATGTTCCCTATGAAGGGCCGGTGCCGACTATGACGGGCGAAGAATACACGGCCTGGGTTAGTTGGTATTACCGCGAGGTCTGCCATGATCCCTGGCAAAATGATATCGAGCCCGGCGATATCGTGGTTATCGATCAGGCCGAGGTGGATTGCGGCGTCTTAGGGTCCAACAATACCTTGGCAGGGTTTGCCAAAGGAGCGAGAGGCTATGTAACCAATGGAGGGGTGCGCGACACCGACGAGATCATTTTAGAACGAGTGCCCGTATGGTCCAACTTTATTAGCCAGAAGATGGACCAGGGACGGATCCGTTTCGAGGCCAAGGACGTGAAGATTCAACTTGGCGGAGTGTCGGTCGAGCCCGGCGATATTGTTGTCGCGGACGGCGATGGAGTCATCGTGGTTCCACGAAAGTTGGCCCGCGACGTAGCTAAGTACGCCCATCAGGAATTAGCTAAGGACAAAGTTGCAAGACGAAAACTATATTTTTCCTTGGGCCGGGAATTGGACGATAGCGTGAACTGATTGAGGAGGGCATCGATGAAACTTGCGGTAGGCAATGATCACGCGGGATACCAGTTGCGAGACGTCGTCCATCGGTGGCTGACGCAAGTAGGCGTCGAATTTGTGGATTTTGGCTCTGACACGAAAGACCCTGTAGATTTTCCCGATATTGCAAGTGAGGTGGGACGTGCCCTGCAGTCGGGGCAGGCGGACCGAGGCTTGCTTGTCTGTGGCACGGGCGTTGGTGCGTCCATCGCCGCCAACAAGATGAAAGGCATTCGGGCGGCCGTGATTCACGACATCCACTCGGCCCATCAATCTGTCGAGCATGACGACGTCAATGTGATGTGTCTTGGGGCACAAATTGTCGGCCCTTGGTTGGCTCAAGATCTCATCCAGGCTTTTCTCGCGGCCACCTTTTCGGGGGGCGAAGAGTTTCGACGTCGAATTGATAAGTTAGAACGTTTACGTGATCTCGAAGACTCGTAGAGGAATGTGGGCGGAGCCTACCGCGATGGGTGCCAAGGCGCGTAAAGGCCAGCGGCCCGACAGAACCAAGCCCTAGCCGCCCACGGCCTGCGCTAGCGAATTCCTTGCGGTATAGGAGAGGGTCACTTGGTTGCGCAGGCGACCGGCGCCGCTGGCTCTGCGTCAAACTTGACTGCGCAAGCGCTTCAGAGCGCCACACTTATGGGCGAAGGAATAGGATCGACCTAATGCCGCGGGTAACGGGTTTGCTCGTTTTCTGTTTCTTGGCTGTCGTCAGTCCAACTGTTCAGAAGCACGCCAACGGTGTATCGTAGGGGTATGATACCAAATCCGGTGCGCAATATAGGGATTTTGGCCCATGTCGATGCGGGCAAGACGACCACTACGGAGCATCTGTTATATTTGGCCGGCCAACTGCGAAAAGTAGGCCGGGTGGACGATGGCACGGCTTTTTCCGACTGGATGGAAGTCGAGCGGGCTCGGGGGATCTCCGTCCGTATGGCGGCTCTTTCCTTAACCTGGCAAGACACTGCCATAAACCTCATTGATACTCCCGGGCACGTGGATTTTTCTTCTGAAGTGGAGCGCTCACTCCGTGTTTTAGACGGGGCCATTTTAGTGATTTCCGCCGTTGACGGGGTCGATGCCCATACCGAAGCGTTGTGGCATGCCATTCGTCAGGCCGAACTACCTGTCCTAATTTATGTCAACAAGATCGACCGTGTGGGAACCGATTTGGACCAGGTGACCAGATCCATTCGCACCCTTCTCACCCAATCCGCGCTTCCCATTCAAGAAGTTCAGGGGGTCGGCAGAGAGCTTTCGGACATCACTGACCTGCTGACGGAAACGCGCTCATCCGGCATTTTGGAATGGCTCGCCGATTATGATGAGGAGTTGCTGGAGAAGTTTTTAGGCCAAAGCCCTGTGTCCCCTGATCGGATTCGGCAAAAGCTGGCTGAGTTGGTGGCTTCGCGGCAAGTGGTGCCCATACTGTACGGCGCCTCCTTGCGGGCAGTCGGCGTACGCGAACTGCTCGATGCCGTGGTGCAGTTCCTGCCGGCCGCCTCTCAAGCGTGGAATCAAGCGCTGTCGGGCTTGGTGTTCAAGATCGAACGTCATCCGCGAAGCGGCCGTGCGGTCTTCGTTCGATTATTTTCCGGGGAAATGCGGACACGCGACCTCGTGTTAAACCATACTCGCCAACTCGACGAAAAGGTGACCCAAATTCGCAAGTTAAACGGTCAGCAACAAATTGACACCGGTTTACTGCGCGCCGGCGATGTGGCTGCCGTATATGGGCTCAACCAAGCCAGGATTGGCGATGTGCTAGGCAGCCCGGAAGGGGTTCGCCACCCGGTTTCTTTGGGAGAAGCAGTCCTCAGCGTGGACGTCGAACCGGGGCTAAACGAGGATCCGAGTCGTTTGGCGGAGGCCCTGCAAGAACTGGATGACGAGGATCCAGCGCTTGCCTTTGAATGGGTCAGCGAGACCCGATCGTGCCAAGTAAAAGTGTTGGGCAAGGTTCAGCTAGAGATTTTGGCCGATCTATTGCAAAGTCGCTACGGTCTTCATCCAGAATTTGGTCCAGCCAACGTGTTGTATCGAGAAACTCCAGAGAAGTCCGGAGAAGGATTCGTTTCCTACACCATGCCGAAACCCTGCTGGGCGATCTTGCGTTTCGAAATTTCACCAGCCGAGCGGGGCAGCGGTTTGACTTACCGAAGTCAAGCGCATCCCGATCGGTTGCTGCCTCGGTATCAAAAAGAAGTCGAGCGGCGCGTGCCGGACGCTTTGCAGCAAGGCCTTCGAGGCTGGCCGGTGACGGACGTGAACGTGGTGTTGATCGATGGTGAGCATCACGTGTGGCACACGCACCCCTTGGACTTTGTGGTCGCTACGCCTATGGCCATCATGGACGGGCTGACGCGTACTGGAACTAAACTTTTGGAACCGATCTTAACCTTTCGCATCTCGGCGCCTGAGGAGGTGGGCGGGCGCATTATGAGCGATCTCATCACGATGAGGGCAACATTTGAATCGCCCTGGACAAACTCCGGGTACTTTACATTGGAAGGGGAAATCCCACTGGCGACTTCCATGGATTATGCGGTGGAGCTGAGTCGCTCGAGCGGGGGACGGGGAAGCTGGACCTCCAGGTTTCATGAGTATCGCGAGGCTCCGCCGGGCGTTGGCCAAGACCGAGCGCGGCGGGGAGTCGACCCACGAGACCGCGCCCGATACATCCTAAGCGTTCGACAAGCGCTTAAGATGTAGCCAAGGCGTGGCGGCATTTAGAGCTCAAAACTTTGCCAGAACCAGTCCAAAAAGTCGGGGACGTCAATGTCGCTGGCCACCTTAACCTCCGGACGATTGGTGTCGAAGGGCGACAGGATAACCGTGCCCCGGAGCCGTCC
The DNA here is from genome assembly GCA_021797635.1 of Bacillota bacterium. GTDB lineage: Bacteria > Bacillota > Sulfobacillia > Sulfobacillales > Sulfobacillaceae > JAJZZI01. Next base: position 7,212 of record JAJZZI010000094.1, read on the forward strand.
CTCTAAGACCACGGTTAACGGCATAGTCTTCCAAGTGAAGAGCTCGGGAGCGTCCACGGCAGCCACTGCCACCACATCGTCCACGGGAAACGAATTCGGATCGCCTCCCTCACCTCGCGACTTGTTCCCATAATACGAGAGCAGCGTAAACAATAATCCTCCCACCCGGCCATACCGTTTGAGCTTCGGCAAGTCGGCGATGGGTAAAAGCGCACGGTGGGTCACATTGATGCCAACCATCTGTAAGTGATCTCCGTAGCGAAAGACCGCTTCCGCGGCGTGGGGATCAACAAAGACGTTAAATTCCGCCGCTTTGTCCAGTTTGGCTCCCGGCATGCCGCCAGCCATACAGGTGATGGAGGCAAGATGGTTCAAGACCGTGGGAAAGGCCAATAGCAAGAGAGCGATGTTGGTCAGTGGACCCGTCGCAATGAGATGACAGGGTTGGAGTTGTTGGCGAAGCTTTTCAAAGAGCCATACCCAGGCATCATCGGGCGGGACCGGAACATCGTTGGTGTCCCATGTGTAGTCGCCTAGGCCAGCCGAACCATGGATGTGTTCGGCGGTGAGCAGGGGATAGAAGAGAGGCTCTTTGGCTCCCGCAATGACTGGAACGTGTTGACCTTCATGGCGGAGCACGTGAGAGGCATTTTGGAAGGTGTGGTCCACGCTGACGTTGCCAGCCACCGTAGTGATGCCCAGCACATTCATGCGTTTCAAGGCAACCGTAAGCGCTAGGGCGTCATCGATACCGGGATCCATGTCAAGAAAGACTTTATTGTCGCCGATGGGGCGCACCTCCATTCAAATGGCTGCACCCAACTAGTATCGGCTGGTAGGGCGGGTTCCTATGCTCAAGAACGTGACCTGGTGTCAGCAGCTGCCTAAAACCGGAAGGAGCGGGGTACCATCGACGGAACACCGCCGGCCGTTTCCTGCCATCCTTCTGCTTCCCGAATCTTAAGCGGTGCGTGGGGGAAAACCATCCCAAGCAGAAGACGAGCTTTACCGCGTGTTCCGCGGATCCTTTTAGGTCTGCGTACTCGTCTCGTTGGCATCTCCCAAGGCATGGAAGGCATGGAAGGCATGGAAGGAAGGAAGGATGGAAGGAAGGATAAAAGGATGGGATATTCCACGGACCTAATAAGGCACGCCATTGATTTCCAAAATCTCTTGAGGAGACGCTGCTCAGGGGCCCACCAGGCGCTCTGCACGATCGTGGGTCTTGGTGGCAGTGGCGATTGAGCGTAAATTGCATGCGGTCGTCTTTCACGGGTATCGTCTCCCTTTGCCCCAATAGAAAAACCGAAGGAATAGCTTAAGGCATCCGTCGTTCCAACTGCGTGATGCGCTCTTCGTGGTCGGCGATGATTTGTCCCAGTTGGTCGCGGACCGTGGTCACGCCTTCGGCGATCAGTTGGATGTGCTGACGCAAGTCTTCGACGAGGATACGCGTCTCTCGGTTTAATTGTTCAGCGTGCGCACGAGTTTCGCGGTTCAGTTGCTCGGTGTGTTGCGTCAGATCCTTGCGTACGTTCTCGACCAATTCGCGGGTTTCGTGATTCAATTGCTCTGCGTGGTCCATCAGACCGTGGCGCAGGTCTTCCAAGTAGGATTTTAGGTCAGGATCCATGGGCATCGGTCATCGCTCCTCATCAGGCCATCCTTATTTATCCTTATTATTTGCCATTCGTGACCCAGTTCCGAGATTCCTGCTGGCTCGAGGGTATGAGAAAGCATTCTTCCTGGATCGAGAAGCCAGTGCGACCCCAGGGATGCCTTGATCTAAGTCATGCGTCAGCACTGGCAGGTCTCACGATATAATCGACAAAGATACAAGAGGAGACTGAGGGGTTGATGATGGTCGAAGAGTTAAATAGGGGCCAACACTTGGTCCGCCAGGTACGTAGCGAGGCCATGCGCTTGCTAAATTACTGGCATCGTGACGTCTTGCGCGATGATGGCAGTTTCTACGGAGTGGTCGACGCAAGGGGTCGGATTCAGGAGGACGCGCCGCTGAGCCTAATCCTAGCCACGAGACTGTTGTGGACCTTTTCGCGGGCGATGAATAGTGGGTTAGTGGCGTCGGACCAATATCAGAAGGAGGTCGATGGCCTCTACCGTTACCTGGTGGATACCTTTTTTGACCCGGAGTCGCTAGGCTTTTACTGGATGGTGGATGTGAACGGGGTCGCGATTTATCCCCATAAGCATATTTACGGTCAAGCCTTTTCCGTCTATGCCCTTGCAGAATATTATGCGGCCAGTGGTCATCTTGAAGCCCTGCGCTATGCTCAGCTCACCTATGAAGTCATCGAAGCGGTTGCGGCCGATCCGCGTCATGGGGGGTATCTGGAATCGTTTAACCAGGCGTTTGAGTTTGATGCAAGTAGCCGTCTCAGTTCGATTAACCGTGGTGCAGCTAAAACGATGAATACGCACCTACACCTCTTGGAGGCCTTTACCCGGCTCTTTCAAATCTGGCCGAATCCGACCTTGAAGGCGCGCTTGACCGACTTGCTGGACCTAATGGTGAATAAGGTGGTTGATCCGGTTACCTTTCATTTCCACGGGTTCTTCGATCAACAATGGCGTCCCCAAAGTCGTGAAGCGTCCTACGGGCACGACATTGAGGGATCCTGGCTCATGGTAGAAGCGGCCCACGCCCTCAAAGACACTGCACGTCTTAAGGCGGTGCAAGCCTTGTGTCTGAACATGGTCGAAGCGGTCTGGAATGAGGGGGCCGACGAGATGCACGGACTGATGAATGAGGGCATTGAAGGGCGGATCACAGATGACGGATTCGACTGGTGGCCGCAAGCCGAGGCCTTAGTCGGTCTGATCAATGCCTATCAGGTGAGCGGAAAGGCGCAGTATCTAGAACGAGCGTATGGGGTATGGGAATTTATCGATGGCTACGTCATTAATCGCCAGCAGGGGGAATGGCACGCAAGGCTTGGCAAGGATCATCAACCTAAGGAGAGCAACTTGGTGGACGCCTGGAAGTGCCCCTACCATAATACGCGGGCGTGCCTCGAAGTCATGCAGAGACTGGGTTCGAAACCGGGGCCAGGAGGGGCCGTCGACGAATAGGCGCTTACTAGAAACTTTGGTGCCTGGCGCACGTTTAAGCTTAGAAGGGAGAAGGCTGGCCTTCTCCCTTTTTGCGTTAAAAACTCGCGACGATGTCGATTAATTCTTGGCTAACCGGAGTCCCGTCGTCTTTGATGAGCGGGAAGTTCATCCCTTTATACGACCAGACCGCGTGGCCGATGCCCATTTCGTTGAGCAAAAAAACCAGATGCTTATGCCAGTTTATTCGGCTGGCTAGTGGAGCCTGATCGATGACGCCGTATTCACCGCAATAAAGCGGCTTTCGGGTCTTTTGCATGAAGCGTCGGGCGGGCTCGAGGAGTTTTTGCAGTAGGCTGGCATCCATCCTACTCTGATGTTCCGTCTGACTAACCTGAAACTCCGGGTGGTGATGGATAAAGGCTTGCAGATCAGGAAAGTCGCCGGGATAGGAAATCTCGCGGTTGTATGCGCGGCTAATCGCAGACCATCCGGCTCGTTGGTGGGTGAAAAGGTGCGGCTTATAGAAATGAAAGGTGTACACCACGTGATCGTCATCGGGTACCAGGGAAATATTCTGCAATTCATCGACGGAGCTGTAGTGGTTTCCGCCAAAGATGATGGTTCGGCTGGAGTCTACGCTGCGGATGGCGGCGATGGCACGGTGAGCCAGCGTGTTCCAACGGGCACTGGTCGGTTCCACAACCTCATTGAGCAACTCCAACTGGAGGCCCTCGTCGACTTCCCGATAGCGGCGGGCCAGGAAACGCCATAGTGCCAGGTAGCGGTCTTGGTCCTCTTGCGAATCGAAGAGAGAATTCGAGTCGAGGGTTCCAAAGCTATACCCGGGCGCACGGTGAAGGTCAAGAATTAATCCCAGTCCACGCGTTTGACACCAGTTTACGCATCGATCGATGTGCTGAAGTCCTGATTCTTGGTATTGCCCAGGATGCGCATCGTCTTCGATAAGGGGATAGTCCAAGGGCAGGCGGACGTGGTCCATCCCCCAAGACGCGATCCGGCTTACGTCGTCTTCAGTGATGAAGGTGTCAAAATGACGTGGATTTGCCCGGCCATATTGTGAAAGCCATCCACCTAGGTTTACCCCGCGTTGGAAACTATAGGGCATGTTTTCGCCTCCCGGTTGCTTGGCTAGGGATACCATTCCCTGACCATAAGTGCTGCTTGTGGATCCATGGTCCTTACCTTCGACAACCATTCCTGCATTCCTTCTGCCGATCGTCTGCCTGTGGATTATGTGCGTCCCAGGTTCCGGGCTCATCACCAGGCCGGCCGCACCGCGTGGGTGTTCATGACAACCGAATTTTTCTTCATTGACGCGATGTGAACGGAGTGGTATAAGTATATGTATAAAGAGACTAGGGAGGAAAGATGATGGCCAACAAGACGATTTACGTGGCCGATGATGACTTGCCACTTTATGAGCAGGCGCAGGCGTTGGCTGATGGGAATCTATCAGGCGCGATTTCGCGCGCGCTTAAAAAGTTTGTGCAAGCAGAAACGGCTCATCGTGAAGGCTATGAGGAGGTGGTCGTGCGGGTAGGACCACCGGGTAGTCAGCAGAAAAAGCGATTTTTTGGATATCGCGTAACCGAATGGCGCCACCCTCATGGCGGAGAAAACGGCGTCGAGGTGTTTTCCGTCTACCGCACAAGAAAAGGACAGTACGCCGTGTATCGGGCTGAAATGCCTTCGTGGATGCCGGGCCCCATGCAGCGCTTGCTAGATGATGCCCGCTTGAGTCAGTTGGCCAATAAGGCGTGGCGGGTCGGACCGTGGGAACAGTGGTTTGCCACGGGGACTGCGCGCTTGGACGTGTACCAGGATCTGGACGACATGGTTGAAGAGATCCCACCCGAATTAATCGATCGCCTGCGCCAGCATGGGGAAGAGCCGCCCATGGAAAATTTGGACATCTGATCGTCAAGGCCTCTTCGGAGGCCTCTTTGCTTCCATCGCCCGATGGTGGGCAGGTAGCCGATGGGTCGATGAGGAATGGAAGAACAGGAGAGGGAGCAAAACCATCGATAGCGTTATGGTGCTTCGCACCAGTGCAAAGCCCAAGGCTTGACGCTTGTTTGACATGGGGGTTTATCTCCCGCTTTTTGAATAGGGTTGACGACAAGCTGACTTCTTTCTACTTTCGTTCCAGCACATGGGACCCAAGGCCAAGGTACGCCGCACCTTCCGCACCACGCAGAGAATTAGCCCCTAACGGCATCGCACCGCTTGACGACGGTCTAAGTGTCGTTTGTTTTAGGGTACGCTTACAGCCCAAGGAACATGTCTAGCATGCGCTTAGGCGGGCGAAGATTTTAGAGTAATGGCTTGTTTGCCCAGTTGTCGCCATGCTTGTATGAAGGGGGCACGCGAGACCTTCTGTGCCGCTTTTCCGTTTAACGGGTTGTTAACCAACAGGTATCCCGGGCCGTAGCCGACGATGAGAACGGCGTGCTCCCAGGGCGTGGCCACGACTTCTCCTTGTGGACTTTGCCAGTGGACCCAATCGGTGGTGGGCTTAAACGTCGTCGTTGTCCATGCCTCAACGGGAATTCCCTGGGCCACATGGGCCAAAATGGCCCGAAACGATGAGCCGGTCATGTCTTCTGCGCGCCCTGGCAAGAGGTGGTTCAGGAATCTCACCATGGGTCCGTGATAGATGCCATAGCCTTCTCCAGCTTGGTACACACTACCCACAAAGCCTACGTTGGGGTTGCCCCAAGAGATCACGCGATGGACTGTCTGACCGCTTTTATTCGTATAGGAGCTCAACACCAGCTTGGTCGGATCCTTAGGCATTTCTCTAGCCAAGGTCAGTTTGCTTACCGGATGATGAGCCCAGGTCATCAGCATCGCTAAGCTGGTGACTTCGCAACCGTTGGGCAGTTGGGGATATTGATCCTTGGGAGGGACCTGAATGAGCACAGATTTTGGCAAAGGCTTCGGCAGAACCGGGTGTTTTGGAGGAGCGGCTTTGGCCAGAACGCGAGCGGGATCGGATGGCGTCTTGGCTATATGATGCGCGGCAGAAAATACCGTGCTTCCGGCAACATAGACGCCCGCTGCCAAAAGCCCCATAAAAACCATGAACCGTCCCACTCTAAGGGACTTTCGCCTACGTCTACGTTGGCTCATGCTAAAGGAACCTCCTCAGATACGGACTGGTGCCCCTTATGGGTGGATCCAAGGTCCCCCGCAAACTTTTCACGCCATAGCGTGAACACGAGCAGGGTCCAAAGTTTTCGGTCGCGATTGACGATGGTTTTTTGATTGCCGTTTAGCAGTGCTTGCACTGCTAAAGGTTGAAAAAACGGCGTATTGGCGGGCGTCAACAGATCATGGACAAAATCGTGCATCTGGTGATCGAGCCAATGACGGATGGGAATTGGGAATCCAAGCTTGGGTCGTTCGGCAACTTCTGTGGGAAGCTCCGGCAGAAGGGCTTGGCGCAAGGCAAACTTCGTGGTTCCAGCAGTGACTTTGAAGCGCTCCGGGATGGTGGCTGCCAGCTCAAATACCTTGACATCTAAGAACGGTACGCGCAGTTCCAAGGAATGGGCCATCGACATCTTATCCGCCTTCATGAGAATGTCGCTGGGCAGCCAGGTATGGCCGTCCACCGTTTGCATGCGGGATACGGGATCCAGGCCACGACTCGCCTCATAGTAAGGGGCAGTAAGCACCCAATAGGGTTCTCTAGAGCGGCTCCAGTCGGGGTGCACCAAACGCTCTTTTTCAGCTTCCGAGAACATTTTAGCGTTTCCGATAAAGCGATGTTCCAAAGACTGAGCGCCCCGCATCAAATAGCCTCGCCCTTTAACTGATGCCGGCAGTAGTTCGGCAGCCTGGCCGAGACTTTTGCGGATGGGGCCGGGCAGGTAGTCAAAAGCCTTTAAGGCATAGGGCTCGTGGTAGATGGGATATCCGGCGAACAATTCGTCGGCGCCTTCGCCGGACAAGACTACGGCAACTTGCCGCCGCGCCTCGCGGGCTAGAAAATAGAGCGCAGGGGCACTGGGATCGGCAATGGGTTCTTCCTGGAATTGAATGATGTCAGGCAAAGCATCCAAGTACTCTTCGGGGGTGATGATCACCTCGTGATGGATGGTGTCCAGGAGCCGCGCCGTCTGGCGGGCGTGTTCCAATTCGTTCACTTCTCCATGATCCCCGGAAAATCCAATGCTAAAGGTGTTTAACTGCTGATGCTGGCGCAAAAAGGCAACAATGGCGCTGGAATCAATACCAGAAGAGAGATAAGCTCCCCGCGGCACATCGCTCATCATGTGTCGCTTGACCGAGTCTTTCAGCTGACTATGAATGGCCTCGGTCAAGGCAGGTAAAGTCCAGGCACTATCGGGACGATAGCTCAACTGCCAATAACGGGTAAGAGATGCATGTCCGCGGAAATAAGAGAGATAGTGGGCGGGTGGCAGCTTGTGAATTTCCGCGAACATCGTTTCCGGATCGGGGACATACTGGAAGGTGAGATAGTGCCATAATCCCCTTTCGTTTAGAGTGGGATGGATGAGTCCTGAGCGTAAGAGGCTTCGTATTTCCGATGCGAAAAGAAGACCCTTGGAGGTGAGGGCGTAATACAGTGGCTTGATGCCAAAATGGTCGCGTATAAGGTGCAGGCTGCCGTCGCGGCGGTCAAGCACCGCCGCGGCAAACATGCCGCGAAGGTTTTGGGCTAACCCGTCTATGCCGCTCTCTTCATAAAGATGGGGAACCACTTCCGCATCTGAACCGGAATGGAAGCGATGTCCTTTCTGAAGGAGCTGCTGGCGTAGTTCCCGAAAATTGTAGATCTCTCCATTGACGACGGTAACGATGCTGCCATCTTCGCTACGCATAGGCTGATGGCCGCCATTAACATCGAGGATAGACAGGCGACGAAAGCCAAGGCCAGTCGTTCCAAAATAGGCTATGCCGCGGTCATCGGGGCCGCGGTGGATCATGGTGTCGACCATGTTATCCAGGTTCTCTTGGGAAACGACCAGTTCGTTCGTGACGAAACCACACACGCCGCACATGGGACGGCACCTCCCCTCCAATAGCATAAACGCCAGTCCACCTTTAAAGGTTACCGCGGCAAAAAATTAAGTAAAGGGCTTTTGTGGTTAAGGTGCCCGAAATCCAGGCTAATTGGCGAATGAAAGGCGTGGCCACTTGGTGTGGCCACGCAACGAATGGATGTGTGGCTGGCGGTTATTTGAGATTGAGGTGACTCTTATCATGCGCCAGAATCTTCGTGCCAAACTTCGTAAACGCGGCTGAAGCGTCCGTTTGTTGCAGGCTACTGGCAATCTGCGACTTCACCGACGTAAACGACTGTTCTGACGCCGGGTTGACTTTCTGAACTTGCATAAGGTAATAGCCGCTCGACGTTTTGGCAATGCCGTATTGCCCAGCTTTTAAGGTTTTCATGACCTGAGTGAAGGTCGCGGGAAGGCCATTTGTAGAGCTCAAAGTGAGCGACCCCAGGGAACCTCCAGCCTTTGCCGAAGTCTTGTCTAACGAGTACTTTTTGGCCAAAGCGGAAAACTTGGCCGATCCCGAGGTGATGTCCGATTCTAGGGTCTTCGCCTGGGTATCCGACTTGACCAAGATGGCCCGAACCTGATCCGTTGCCGGCACGGCGAAATATGAGCCGTTGGCCTTGTAAAAGGCCTTCTCTTGAGCCACGGTCGGTGGCTTGAGAGACTTGGTGCTATAGGTATAGGCGGCCTCCAGCTTTTCTTGATTTACCATGAAGCTAGTAAACTCGGAAAGCGTGAGGTGGTACGATTTCAGTTGTTTGACCAGCGTTGCCTTGCTGCCAGCCTGTTTCTCGATGGTGGCGATGGCCCCCTTGGCCATGGAGCGCGCCTTAGGCAGGGTAATCAGATGGTGGGAGATGGCCCATTGCTCGACGGCGGACCATTGCATGAGCTCTTGCACTTGACGCTTCTTGCTGGCCAGAGTAACCTTGGGAATCGGTTGGCCGGACAAAAGCGAGATCGCTTCCATCGATTGCTTCCACTGGGGGCCCGTGATCGCTTGACCATTGACCGTCGCCAGTGCTGATGCGTTAGTCGCAGCTGATGCGATTCCGCAACCTGCAATGGTCACAAGGGAAAGAGCGGTAGTGGCTCCAAGTAAGCTTTTTCTAGCGAATTGCATCGTTTTGTCCTCCTTTAAAGTCGCCTGACACGCTCCGTCTCTTGGTGGAGTGCAACCAATGGGATGCTCAAGCCAACGTTTCGTACTATACGCTCTAAATGTTTCGGAACTGTAACCAAATGCTCGCAAAGTCCGAAAAGTTTACAGCTTGTCCAAACACCGATTCGAAACAACCAAATCAGCATAGCAACAACGGGCACATTCGTCCAATGGCGAGTTTCCGCTCAACAACGGGCTAAGACCGGTTAGCCGTCGGCGGGCTCGGGATCATAAATGGCGTTCCATCCCCCCTGGGTTTGAAACAGCCGAATGGCCTTGACATTGCGCGACTCGGTCAAGGTGAAGAAATGACGGGTTCGCGCCGGCACGCTGATTAGATCGCCTGGGGTGACCAGCACGCTAAACGTCTGGCCTTGGCGAGTCAGGGTGAATAGGCCTTCACCAGCCACAATCAAACGGACTTCATCTTCGAGATGATGATGCTCACGCTGGAAGTTGATTAACAGCTCCGCGAGATTCGGTGTGGCTTCGGGGTTCAAGACGATCACATCGTGCGAGACGTAGCCATAATCCTTGGCCATCCGCGCTAGCCCGCTTGCAAATGAGGTCACCAGCTCTTCTTGCTCTTCGGGAGTTAGAGTGGGTTTGGTGGTGAGCTCGGTGTCTGCCCGGGAGACGTCCCAGGACTCATGAAGCACGCCGTGGTCGGCTAAAAACGCCCGAGCAGCATCACCGTGGAGTGGACCGGTGCCATCTAAAAGGGTAACGATTGCCATGTACTGATCCTCCTACGCTTCATGTGGATGGGGGCTTAACGACTAGGCCGTCAATAGCCATTCGAACAAGAATTCGAAGGCTTCGAGATGGCGCAGGCTATCTTTGACGGTGGTTCCGAAGGCGTAAAGTCCGTGGTTGCGGATGAGCAGTCCAGGAACTTCGGCGACAAGCGCTTTGCGGGCGGCCAAGGCCAGATGCTCCAGGTTCGAATGATTTTCAATCACTGGAAGGCGAACGACCGCATCTTCTTGCCAGAACCCTAAGGCCTTCAGCATTTCGTTGCCCCTAATCTCCAGGCAGGGTGCATCCGTGCGCGCCGACGCCAAGTTGTTGGCCACGGTATGCACGTGGAATACTGCGTTCACCTTGGCCCTTTGATAAATGGCTTGGTGGACACCACACTCCGCGGATACTTGACCATCGCCCCAAATGACTTGGTCATTTCGCCACACGATGATATCATCTTCATGCAGTTCCGCCTTATCGGCACCGCTACGCGTGATCGCGATCGTCAAGGGGCGATCCGCCAGTTTCAAGGAAAGATTGCCCGAGGTCGCGCGAAGCCAGCCGTGCGCCGCAAGGCGTGCCGCTGCTTTTAGCAACTGTTGCTGTGCCTGGTAAATCCCTTCCATAAGGGGCTCCTTTAGTCGAAAGTCTGACGGAAACCGGCGTTGTTGCGATTGGGTTCCATCGGCGGGGCGTCGAGCCAGTGCGAGATCATGTCACGAATTTGAGTGAAATCCTCAAAAGGAAAATAAGCTTGCCGGCTGTCGTTAAGGTGTTTGGCCAATGACGCCCGAGCAAAGACCAGCTGCGCGGCCTCAGCACCCAAAAAATCGCTGCGTCCATCGCCGATGAAGATGACCGGGGCCTGATAGCGGTGCGCCAGCAGGCGAACCAGGCGAGGCTTGCACAAACCGCAGTCACCCTGGCAAGCATCATCGCACGGCCATGGTTTTCTTATGCGTATTTGTGGCTGGCTAAAATCGGCACGGTTACAGTATACATGAGACGGCTCAACAAGATTTTCTAACAGCGGCTGGACCATAAAATCGAGTCCATTGGAGACGACGAAAAAGGGAAGCTGCCACTTGGCAAACGCCGCCAATGCGTCAGACAAGCCTTGGCGTAGAGCACCATGCGCCTTTAGATAGGCTAGGTAGTGGTCACGCTGGGAGCTTTGCAGATTGCCAAACAGCTGGCTCAGCCCTTGGCCTAAACTGATCTTGCCGGACTGCACGGCGTCGACGATGCCGACGTTTTCCTCGCAAAAGTGGGTCGTCACGCTAATCACTAGGTCTTCTTCGGTGATGGTGCCGTCAAAGTCCGAAACGATGACCCACCGTGGGGATTTACTCACCACGGATCCGACTCCTGCCATAGGCCCAACCGTTGAAGCTCTTCTCTAACACCCTCCACCAAGGTGCGGGCGCCTTGGGTCGTTCCCTGGGGGTGGCCATGAATGGCGCCCCCAGCGTTTACGACCAGATCCCGGCCAAAGTCCGATAACAGACGGCGCACAAGGCCGAGGTGAATGCCTGCTGATGGCCCGGGGACGGCACGAGGATGGAAGGAGCTTGGGCTAAGCAGTGCGCGTGCCGTGGCTAAGGACTGTTCTTGTTCAAGGGCCACCGACCCGTATGGCGATGGGAACAGCACCACATCGGCACCTGCCATTCTGGGCAACAGTCCAAGGTAGATGGCGGGACTAATGCCATATCCGTGAGGACGAATTTGTCCTCCAGAAAATGCGGGGTGAGCGATAAGGGGAACTTGGACGCCCGAGCGGCGTAGATCGGTCAGCAGATCGAGGCCTTGGCTGTACGGTGACAGTAAGAAACCGGTAGCCCCATGTTCCTGGGCGACCAGCGCTTGTTGCAAAACTTCCGCGGGTGTGCCGCTGAGATTAGCAAAATAAATTCCCCGTTGACCTGTCTCTTGGCGTCGGGCCTCAATAAGCTGATTGGCGGTAGCAATACGCTCTAATAGGGGACATAACCCATCGGCCATAAAAATCTCATCATCTTTAACGAAGTCGACGCCACCGTCCAATTGCGCCTTCAAGGCAGCGCGAAATTCTTCAAGGGTCCGTCCGTTTTCGCTTTTGAAGATGGACATAATTAACGGCCGACGGCCTATGCCCAAGAGCTTCCGCAAGCCGTCGAGGCCGAGGCTTGGGCCTTTGAAGGCGGCCACAAACGATGGCGGCAACTCCAAGTCGACCAGACGGATGACGCCGTCCAGAGAGAGCTTGCCAAAGACGACCGTTAACAGTGAGCTCATACTCGGTCGAACATTGGCCAGCGGATAGCGAATGCTGAAACGGCCCACATGCTCAAGTGCTTGAACGTCCGAGACCTCACCGAGATAGGCTCTGAGATGTGGCTTTTTGACGTCGGGTACGTCCACCCAACTGCCCACAGTCATACCAATAGCCACCGCTTCGGCTCGCTGGCTAAGATCTGCCTCGACAGGCACCTCGTAGGTGGCTTGCACGTATTCCTTTAGTTCGGCCAATTCGACACCTTACACCTCGCCCTAAGCCCGGCGTTTTGTCTAGTCTTCACGTCGGGGAAGTTCTAATGGGGAATTAACGACCCACTGGTCGGCCCATGATTGCACTTGGTCCATAACGGGTTCTAAGCCTCGACCCATTTCGGTTAAATGGTATTCGATTCGCACCGGCGTTTCCGGGAAGACGCGTCGCTGGACCAAGGCGAGGGCCTCTAATTCCTTTAAGCGTTCAGCAAGCATGCGATCACTGATGGGTGGGATCATTTCTTGAAATTCCGAAAACCGGTGGCGTCCCATTAGCATGGCACGAATGATGAGTCCGGTCCACCGTTTGCCCAGTAGTTCAAAGGCGGCCTCAAATTTTGGACAAAGCCGTTCCGGATCCATCGCTCTCGCCTCCTTGGCTATTGCCCATAGTATACCTCAGTCCGCTGTTGACAGGGTAGGCCTTTCCTCTTATAGTAAAAGTATAGCTACTAATCAAAAGGTAGCAACTAAGGAGGTTTCCAATGCCTAGTCAAAGTTCTCGGTGGTCTGTCGATCCGAGTCACAGTAGCGCAGAATTTTCCATCCGGC
>JAJZZI010000153.1 GCA_021797635.1 Bacillota bacterium
GAACTTGTGCTCGTCACCGGAGTGCTGGCCTGGGCCCTTATCCGCATTTGGATCGAAGACTATGGAGTTGCTGTCGGAGTCCTGTTGCTATTGGTGCTGGCCCTATGTCTGCAAGAGGCTCCTGTTTTCATTCCCTTGCATATTGCCTTGTCTGGGACTAGACAGCTGCTCGCTTTAGTGGAGTCGCTTTCCATCGGCGGCATGGTCTCGCTCTTACTCCAAGATCTAGTGACCGTCTCCCAATCCTTAGGCATCGGCCTGGTTTCTCTGGCGGGATTGGGCCTAGGCCTTTTCACGAGCATCCAACCGCTGACCACGTACACGATGCGGTCCGACAGCTACTTCTACGCCTACGAGATGATCGGACGCATGTACCAGCCCTACAGCTGGCTTGCGGTGTCCAACGGAGGAAGCTCGCTTGCCGAAGGGGAGGGATATCACATGGATCCCCTACAGTGGACCACCCACGTCAATCCACGCCCTACCCACTTACGATACCAAAGCCATCACCACACCGCTAGGCCCATTGCTCAGCACCAAATATTCTTTTTCATCGAGCATCATATTCATGCCACGCCCTTACCCAATAACGAATTCACCGTACTCCGCGAACGGATCCGCAACCACGACTTACACGTTTGGCTGGCCGAGTGGCAGGCTTTGCACTCGCGCCAAGAGACGATGGCCGTTTTCTTCCAAAGCCCCGAGTTGACGGTCTATCGCCTCCAGCAATAATCACGGCGCGCCCCACCAGGCTATCGAGGGTTGTCTGTTATGAACCAGCGCAACGGTCGGCCCGCGCCACGGAACCATGTCGCCGCGTCCCAAAAGGGTCGGCTCAGGCCGGTATCGTTCGCTCACCTTGGCGATGGCCGTCGCAGAAGATGAGACACCCAAACACTTCGGTGCTATGCGATTTACCTCCGGGCAGTAGGTCGTCCAAAAAGGACAAGACGATCCCTCAGGAGGCGGCGAAATGGGTAAGAGGACCGCTATCGCGCCGGAACCGCGCATGGCGCGCGGCTCCACCAGCCTTACAATCGCTGCAGAGCCCGCTTGGAGCGCTGCTGGCGCATGGGCTTGGCCAAGGTCTGCAGGCGCTCGTCGGCATAGGCAAAGAACCGTTCGAAAGCCGTACAAAAGTAGTCCGGTGCCGACATTTGGCCTTGCTCGTCGACGCGGTTTCGGGGACATCCGCCGCGGCAATGCTTGAGCCAGGGACACGCGCGGCACTTCTCGGGCAGATCGGGTTTAATTGACGCAAATCGCGCATAGGTATCCGTGCCAAATGCGTCAGAAAGGGTCATCTCCCGGATGTTGCCCAACTTCCACTCCCCGTCTAAAAAGAAGTCGCAGGGGTAGAGGTCACCGCTCGACTCCACCACCAGATGCGGCGGGCACTTGGCCTTCATCGTGCACAGGTCGGGCGACACGCCCACGTAGGTTTGCAGCACATTATCAAAATAGCGGATCGACATGTCGGGGTGTCCATCGCGATACCAGACGTCGAACGTGTCGCAGAGGAACTGTCCGTATTCTTCGGCCGTAATGGCAAATTGCCCCGGCCTATCGGGATGCTGCGATTGAAAGGCCATTTGGGGAATAAATTGCACCCACTGAAATCCTTGATCCCGGTAGAAATTCAACAATTCTGCCCCATGTCCCACGTTGTGCGGCCCCACCACGGTCAAAATATTGAATTCCACGGCATGCTGCTGCAAAACGGAAATGCCGCGCATCACCCGGGCGTAGGATCCCCGGCCATGCGCGTCGACCCGGTGGGAATCATGAAGGGCTTCGGGCCCGTCCAGACTGACGCCGACTAAGAATCGATAGTCTCGAAAAAACTCGGCCCAGGCTTGATTGATTAAAATTCCGTTGGTTTGGATCGCATTGCTGAGCACCATGGGCGGTTTCGCATATTCGGCCTCCAAGGCCACCACGCGGCGGAAAAAGGGAAGGCCCGCGAGCAGCGGCTCGCCGCCTTGCCACGCAATCGACGCCGTCGACCCGCACGTGGAGAGATAGTCGCGCAGGACTTTTTCTAGGACTTCGGGGACGGGCGTTCGTACTTGTTCGGGCTTTCCCAATACCCGGCTATAATAGCAATAGTCGCAGGCGAGATTGCAGTCTTCCGATACGGTCTTCCACATGATGCCATAGGCGTGCTGCACGACTTATCCCTCCATCATCACCGCATTCATACAAAATGCCACCCATCCATGGTCCTTCATCCGCTTCCGCCTTGCCCCCTACGATGGCGATCCCTCCGTCCCCTACGCGTTGCCCACGGCGATCGCAGGGAACACTACGTGGTCACTGGCCATGCACCGCCAATTCTCGAGGCACCCAACGTCCGATCACCCAAGCTAATCATCTTGGATGACGGATGACAAAACGGCCAACACAGACGTGGGTCACGTGCTGAAAACGTCGACCGAGGCCCTCTGCTCATTGTACCACCCCGCTCAATACTAAGTGAGCAGGGTCTCACCGTGGGCGGAGTTTATCCATCCCCCCTTAAGCGATAGGACGTGGGTAGATGCGTCGGCTGTCTCGAGTTCCCTGGTCCAAGCGTGATTAAACTGGCGGCCCAATTCACTCAAATAGGCACTTGGCGGGACAGCACTCTTTGCCATCCCGAAGATTTCCCCTCGGGTGCACCCGTTTAGGTTAGGATCATGCATGGAAAGTATGTTGTGGAAAGGGGACATCCATGGAACAGGGCGCCCATATGGCGATAAGACCGAGGCTCATAGACGATGTGCTGGTTAATCCCGGCATGGGATTTACCACCTTTCAGCGCTATAACGGAGATGCCTTGAATGAAGGAAGAGGGTGGACTGAAGGACTTCCCATCGCATATCAGGACTTTGCCGGAAGTTTTGAGAATCACGATTACCCGCTCACCTCGATCGCCTACTTTCGAGTTTACTGGCGATTTCTAGAACCCCACGAAGGCCAATATGACTGGTCCGT
>JAJZZI010000232.1 GCA_021797635.1 Bacillota bacterium
TGCGAGAGGACGGTCCCCATGCGTTGGCGCTGGCCCACCTCTTTGATCAGATTGTGGCCGATGCCTTTCATGCTAGCATCGGACGTCTGATTAGTTATGGGCCCCTGGCTATGGAACGAGAACTGAAACTTCGGGCTGAGCTGACCCCGTGGGGCAATGTCACCCGCCTTGGGGTGGTGGCCCTAGGCGATGAGTTGCCCGATGACCTCAAGGGAGCAGAGCGCCTATATTGGATTCGACATTCTGGGGTGAAGTCGGCTCGCATGAACGCGGAATGGCATTGCCTAAGGCAAACGGTGGTGCTTACCGGTTGGGTGCGCTTCTGGGGGATTTTTATCCGCCTTTACGGGATGCTCCAATGGGCCTATGGACAAGATCGGGCGATGGCTCGCATGCGTCGCCAGTTTTCCGCTATCGGTCAGGGTCGTGGCCGATATCACTTGTCGATTTGGTCCAGGACGGAATCCTATCATGGTTAGCCCTGGCGTCAGCGTGCCCCTGATCCCTGAAGAGGGGCTGCGAAAGCGCGTCGCTTTAGCCCTTTTGCGGCTAGAGACATGGCTTGAGACGGTTCATCAGCCCGACGGCTATGCCGGGCCGGTGGTGCATTGGTGGCGGCATAGTCTTCGTTATACGGGTCCTGGCATTGACTGGCGCTATGAGGGAATCGTGTCGGGTTATACGATTTTGGCGAAAACGCAAGCTGACCCTCGCTGGCAGGTCCGGTTGCACCGCGCCATAGAAGAGGTAGGGCGCGGCCAAAGGCCGGATGGCAGCTACCTCGCCTCGCGCTTTGAACAAAATCCTGGCACCAATGGCACGCCGCACGAGGCTGCGGCGAGTCTTGGGCTTTTGCATGCGGCCCAAAAAGGATATCATGAAGACTTGGTGCGAGAGGTGGTCGGCCGAAACCTGGAGCACATCGTGGCAACCTATTGGGATTCAAAGCGCCACACCTTTAACGACCACCCCAGCATCATCGGCTATGTGCCCAACAAGTTGGCTACCTTGGCAGAAACGTTGTTGGAATGGGGACAGTGGACGGGGTCCGAAGAATATTTGGATAAGGCGAAGGCAGCCCTTGGCACGGTGTTGCAATATCAAGTCCATGAAGGACGGTTCAGGGGAGCCATCCACCAATACGCGCCCGCGGGCGGTTCGGGCGACGGACGGTTCTTTCCCTACTATAATGCCCGGTGTGTTCCCGCCTTGCTCAAGGCAGCGGAGATTTTTGGCGAGGACCCCTATCGCAGGGCGGCCGAGGCCATCTTAGGCTTCTTGGATCAGACCATGCACGAAAATGGCAGCTGGCCGCAGATTGTCTACGCATCCAATGAGGTGGCGGATGGGCCTCGATGGCTCGCAGGGGCGGCCGATATTTTGCGCGCGTATTTACTCTGTGGGCGGCCCGTCTCCACGGTGGCTTTAGTGCGATTGTTGCAAGGACAAATGCAATCGGGGGCGTTTGCGGCGGCGGACGGATTTTTTGGATTTCGTTCGGTGCCAGCATGGCATGATGTGATTCCCGTCGCCGGTTGGAATGACAAGATCTTTCGGTTTTTATTGGAGTGGTTGGATGGCCGGCCGTTTGAAGACGACGAAGTCGGCCAAATTGGCAACGTGGATGGCGCCGTGCGCCTAGGGCCCAAGCGTCTCGGGCAGGGCCGTTGGATCGAGACGCCCGAGAAGTGCGAACTTCGGGCGCAGGACGGCTCATTGCTCTATCGCTGGGTTAAGTCCGAACCCTGGGCGACGGCGGAAACGTCCTTTGTCGGGGAAGGCTAGCCATCGCGCATCGAAAGGAACGAGGATGATGATGGAAGAGCGGTTGAGTGCCTGGACCCAAGAAGATAGCGGAATGGCCTTGCCTCCGATGCGGACTCCGGTGCGCCTTAGCCTTTGGGCGGGCACCGAGACGGCGATGTTTCACACACGGGTCATCGGGCGCGAAGATCGCCAAGACTTCTTGGATGCTCTGAGAACGCCTCAGGGGAAGGTAGTCAGCGACCCCAGTCTAGCCGGTTTGGATGCCAGCCTATGGTGGGGAGACGATCGCCGCTGGTTCGAGTACCCGCTTCAGATTGCGGAAGTGTTGGAACCGATGCCGATTTTAGCCGTGCGCTACATCGATGCACCGCGTCGCCATGAAAGGCGACAGGCCCATCGTAGCAACACCCAAGTGCGTGGGATGGTGGAAAGGTTAGGACAAAGGAGCGCGGTGAGCGCTCCGTGCTGGACGCGAGACATTTCTGAAACGGCGTGCCGCATGGTGGTGCCCGTGACCATGGAACCCGGAGAAACCGTGCGAGTGACGCTGGCGCTGGAGCCGGGACGCTTGTGGGCGGCAAAAGGCCGCGTTCTTCGCATGGAGGACCAGCCCACCCAGCTTTATGGCTTGCACGGGCGCCACGCGGTCGTCTGCTGGGACCGTGCGACGATGGGTGAGCGAGAGACGGAATGGTTGCTGTATTGTGCGCGGCATCGCTGGGACATGTAATCCAGACCCGCGCACTGGGATTGCGAGCGAATGCACAAGTCGGGGGATTGGCCATCGAGACCCACGGGCAGATAGACGGATGGTTTTAGCGTTAGACCTCCGGAAGGATTCCCGGGTTGCGAGCTGCCTTCATCGACAGCTGAACGCAACGAATTGGGCTGATGATGCTTCAGCAAGCTCCCTATCATCTGACGGACGGGTGTTGAACACGATGAGGTCGATTTTGGCTATATACACGGAGGTTGTAACTGCTTGTGATAAATCTACAATGATGTTACAGAATATGGTAGAATTCTTTTAGGTGACGGAACCATGGACGAACAGTTTGTCAGTATTGGCAAAGCCGCGAAGATGCTCGGGATGAGTATCGAAGGGCTCCGGAAATGGGAACGCGAGGGACGGTTGATTCCCGTACGCACGTTGACGAATCATCGTCGCTATCGGGTGGCGGACTTACGCGTCCTGA
>JAJZZI010000112.1:0-18995 GCA_021797635.1 Bacillota bacterium
GCGAACCTCTTTCAAGAGGGCCAGCAATTGTTTAATGTTGGGCAGCTCACCTAGTTCCTCAAGCTGGCGGTGGAGTGCGGCCAGGCGGACGTCCATTTCGTCAGCACGCAATGTGGCCTCATCAAGGGTCTTTTTTGATAGGGGTAGATCCTTGAGGATGCGCCTGATATCCGTCAAGTCGGAAAACGGGATGGCCCACCGTTCCACCTCTTGAAAGTTCACCCCTGGAGCGAGAGTACTACATAATCTTTCGGCACCAAGCGAAGCCTGTTGAATGCGCTCTTCAAGGTCGGGTAGATCTTGAACGCGGTAGGTCTCAAATTGTTGAAGGCCTTCGCTTAATTCGGCGATGACGTCGCTCTCAACCAGCACTTCCGGATCGACGGCGATCTCACTCCGTTGGATTTCATATCGGCCAAGGTCCGCGCGTTCTCGGCTGAGTCTCTGGCGAAAATCAGAAATCTCTTTATGTAACTCCGGGATGCGCTCATCGACCCAATCCGGCAATACCACGTGGTCATCCAAGCCCAGAAGCTCTTGGCGCATTTGGGACAGCGTCGCTAACGGAGATTGAACGCGCATGACGCGTTCAATCCGGCGTTGCTCCTCGCGTTGGGAGCGTAACGCGCTTTTCAAGCTCGCCAGGGAACTTTTCTTCTGTTCGATCGAGGCCTGAGCTTTCTGCCAGTCCTCGCCGCGCAGGCTTTGCTGGCGTTTGGCACTCTCTTTTTCTTGATAGGCTCGCATCACTTGATTGAGGGTCGCCTTGGCATTCTTTCGAAATGATGGGTCGATCAAATTGGTCGAGCGATCGGTGAGCGTGGCGAAAAGATTTTGGAGGTGTTGGATGCCTGCTCCGGCCTCGAACAGGGAAATCCCAGCATGGCCTCCAGCGTGGAGCAGACTCTCTCCGCCATCGCGCAAGGTTTGGTGGTCAAAGCCAAATAAGAGGCTAAAGCGGTCGCGTCCATATCCCCCTAGATAGTCCCGTAAAAGCTGTTCTTCCGTAATCACCGATTCCTCGTCCAGCACCCATCGGTTGCGCTGCTTTCGTCTTCCGATACGCAGGACGGCTCCGCCTTGGTGTTCCAACTGGGCTTCGACGCGCGACTGGGACGTATACGCAGCCTTGAAGGCACTGTCCGCCGTCGTGCCATATAACATATCAATGAGGATGTGCAACAAGGTGCTTTTGCCCGCCTCGTTGGGGCCGTGGAGGATAGACAGCCCACCCGGGCCCTGGCCAAAATCTACGTGGAACCCGCCATAATGCAGGACGGACTCGACGGCAATGCTCCTAATTCTCATGGGACGGTCCTCCTTGATGAATGAGCGCGGAAATGAGCGCTTTCGCGTCAGGAAGGAGCTCAGCGACGTCCTCGGCACTATGAATGAGCGTGGCATCTTCGCGCTTGGAATAGAACGCCAGGCGCATTTGGAGGGCGGCTGCCTCTTGGGCAAATGCGTCTAAGAAGGGCTCGTCGGTCATGAGTTGAGCCATGGTCTTACTCAGACTGGCCAGCCCATCGCCGGTTAAGGCGGAAGCGTAGGGTTCAGTCGGGGGCGAGGTAAGGAACTCCACTTTTTCGACCCACAGGTGGGCAGGTGCTGCGATCACGGCGGCGTTTTCCACTTCGCTCTGATAGTACTCGCGTTCGGCCATGAACTTTCCATGCAGAGCCGTGATGCCCGATAGTTCGATCCGTAGGGCCAGCGTCAGGTCTGGATTGGCCTCGGCAATGGTCGTGACCGCGTTGGTCACTAGGCTGGAAAGATGCTGTTCGTCTTCTGCCCGGCTTACGTCAATCGGACAGCGGAACCACCGCACCACATCCAACGCATGAAAGTCCACATGAACCACTCGACCCTCGTCGACGGTGACCAGCATCGCTCCCTTGGCCCCCGTTTCGCCCGGATGCCGGCCTTGGAGGTTGCCCGAATAAACGACCCAGGGATCCTGGTTGAGAATTTGTCGTTTATGGATGTGGCCCAACGCCCAATAATCGTAGCCCTTAGCGATAAGCTCGTCGAGGCGGCAGGGCGCGTAGTTTTCATGGCCTCCCTGACCTTGTACGGACGTGTGCAGCAAGCCAAGGTTGAAGCATCCAGGCAGGGCCTCTGGATATTCGGGCACGAGGTTGGCGGTCACGGCGCGCTCTTTGAATCCTTGGCCATGAATGGCGACGGAAAGCTCGGGAATTTGATGGGTCTCGGGCTGAGTTACGGAAAACACGGTGACGTTGTCGGGCATGACCAGATGGCGCGTGATTTGGCTGGCTGCGTCATGGTTGCCGCTTACCAGGAAGACTCGAATCCCGGCGGCTCCTAATTGGGCCATGCGATCGTTAAAGTAGAGTCCGGTGTGATAATCGGGCCAGTCGCCATCATAGATGTCGCCCGCAATGACCACAAAGCTTACTTGGCGCTGCCGGGCCAGGTAGACTAAATTATCGAGGGCTCGTCGGCTGGCCGATTGGATGTCCTTAACCGGGGCACCGGGCATCTGGGCCAGGCCGCGGAGGGGACTGTCTAAGTGTAGATCGGAGCAATGAATGAACGTGAACAACGAACGATGTCTCCTCGTAGCGTGCCGTATTGACCCTATAGGTCTGGGCGTAGCCGAAAATATCTTTGTGTGACTTCTCTTCGATATAGCCGCCAAATTTCCTCCCTGGTAAAATCGAGGCGATGGATTCGAGGAATATCTGACCTCATTGGCTTTGGCAAAACAAGACGGGCAATGCCTGCAATACGCATCACATCAAAAAGCTTGGTGACTGGGCAAAAGGAAGGGTTAGGATGAGGAAATAACGGGCAGGACTATCCGTCAATGAAAGAGAACAAGCCGGTTACGAAGTCTACGACGCGCGAGGTCATGTTGCCTGTAGTTCGCACCGTCGCCATGGAAAGGCGGTTCGGTATGAAACTGTTCACAAGAGTCGCCATTATTTGTGACCATACGTTATTAGACGAAGCTCTCGCCCTACGTCGCGTTTTGGAAAGCTTTACCCTCCATGTGGATTTCTATCAGCTCGTCCAAGCGCGCCACGTGGTAGAATTCTTTGCCGCTCCTCCGGCAGGCTGTGACGCAGTCATCATCGTTGTTCATGGGGATGGGGAAGACACGGCACCCTATCTTCGTTTCGACGTCATCGATCAGGAAACCGCGGACTATCAAAGTCCGACGGGATGGCACCCGACCATTTTAGAATGGACCCCCGAACGTATCCGAACACAGGTGGGCAAAGGACTCGGGACGGTCATTTCACTAGCCTGCGGAGGGGGCCGTGCACCCTTAGCCGAGGCGTTTTTGGACGCTGGCTGTGATGCCTATATTGGAGCCGTGGAACGATACATCGATATGCACTCGGCCATGATGTTTGCGATTAGCTTCTTCTATTGGCTGTTAGCAGAGGACCGCGATTACTGTCCCACACGGTGCTCGGCCTCGCAAGCGGCGGATCGTGCCAAGAACTTTGACCAAGGCTGGGACTACGGCACAGAGTCTTTCCGTTTTTACACTCGGACTCCTTCACCCGCGGGATAATGCGAAAATAGCACCAAGTTTCTCGATGAGGGTAGCAATCCCCCCAAGTCCGTTAGTCGTGCAGGATCAATGGTCCAGTGTGATTTGTGCGTCGGACGCTTGTCTTCAAAAGAGATACTGCCATCAATTCGACTGGCTGTCTGGAATCAAGACGTCGCGGAAGCATTTGCTTTGCACGTCGACACCCATCATAAGGCCTGGTGGCGGATGGCCCGCTTACGCCGATTATGCAGATGAAACGTGTGGCGTGCACCCTGCCCGGAGTGTCGCTATCCGGCGCGTGTTCGAACGCAGGTCGATAGTCGTTCTGGTCAGGCCATCATAACCGACCAACGGCGGATCACAAAAAGCTCTTTTGATAATCTTGCGGCCTCAGGTAGGCTCTCGTGGGCGTCGTGCGACCTATGCAACAGGAGTCGAAGCTGCAAACGCGATAATCTCCCCCCTTCGGGGGGAAGGCAGGGCTGGGACTAAGGCATTAACCAGCTGAATAGTGATGTAGCATAATTCTCTGTTATCATTTATCTGCGACCGATGAGGCTGTCGATCAAGGGTGGATAGCTTCTCACATGAACCAAATATAATTGAAATGGGGACAGGGTAGGAGGAACGATGCTGTGGCTCTTTCGCGATCCAATCTGCCGATAGACCTTCATCTTAATCAGGTCGTGAAGATTTGCCAGGAGTTTGGCGTACAAGATCTTCGGATATTCGGATCCGTGCTACGGGCTGACTTCCACGATCAGAGCGACATCGATGTGCTCTGTACTTTACGACCGGATTCACCCGCTCGCGGTCTCGGATGGATCGATCTCGTCTTAGCGTTGGAGGATGTTTGGGGCCGTTCCGTCGACCTCGTGAAACCGCACTTACTCGACCCCGTTATTCGAGAGGACGTATTACGGGAGGCGCAAACCATTTATGTCGCGCCATCATGACGAACTGTACGTTCGGCACATCCAGGACGCCATTGCGAAGGCCATCCAGTGGGCGAATCGGACCACCCGATCGGAATTCATGGCCAATTACCCAATCCGCCATTATTCGGCAACTGGAAATTGCGGGGGAAGCCGCGGGACGATTGTCGGAGGAATTTCGCCAATCCCATCCGGAGCTTGAGGCACGACGTTTGAAGGCCTTGAGAAACGTCCTCATCCATGGATATGCGGATGTCGACCTAGAGACAGTGTGGGACGTGGTGCGTCACGACCTGCCCTCACTCGAAAAACAATTGCGTAGTGAGAACGTTCAAGGTCCGCAAGCAGAACGATAAACCCCGATTGTCCCTTGGACGGCCAGTCCCACCCCACGGCGCTATCCTAAGCCGTCTGGACCGATGGTCGCTTGCCACCGTTGGCGGGGTTGTGCTGGGATGCATGGAAATGATCGTAGTGATGATAGGAATCGCTCACACTTTAGCCTCGTAGTCTACTTCATAGGTTCGTTTCTTCCCCACAAATGGTATCGGCAGGAACACCTTAGAGTAAAACGAACGATTTTATCGTGCTGTGGGCTGAACAGGGTTGTGCGCTATGATGCAAATAGGCGATGGTGAAATAAGAAGGTGGCAGGTTCACGGTGCAGGAGCCCCAAAGCCAGCGGGCACGCGAGCGGTGGTGGCAAATCGATTCAAAATAGCGCCAACGCCAGGCCGACGTTAGAAATCAACTCTTCCAGGGGCACCATGCCTACGTTAGGATTGGCTGGGGACCTTGCGTGCTTACAGCGAGTGTATCGCAGTACCCCTTCGTGTTGGCGGCCAATGCTGAGTAGTCGGAGTCAAAAGAGCACGGTGATCGGGGTGACCTTTCAACGGATTCAAACGCGTTTTCCCCTTCGACGCCCTAAGGTATACATTCCTTATGAGGCGCTGAGTCGGTATGCTATCTGGTAAATCTGCGCATCTATCGCTGAAGAGCCCAGTACGGGAGGAGCAGCCGACAAGGCTAAGAAATTGGGGGAGTGAAATTCTCCACATCACCCCATTTATCTACCGCGAAGCAGATTTCGTCGGTCATAGCATCATCCAGGAAAACTTCCGCCGTAAGCCGAGCGCCGTATATCCCAATAACAGCCAGAAGTTGAACGGCGCGTTAGACAACAATGTCATGATGAGCCACGACGAACCCAATTTCGGGCCAGTTCCACGGGGTTTCTAACTAATCTGTGAGCGGTCGATTACGACAGAACGAGACTCTGCATAGTGGCAGGCCACCGAGTGGTCGGGAGCTTGCACGATGGTGAGCGGTGGTGAAGTTTCACGGCAGGTTTGATCGGCAAAAGGACAACGGGAGGCAAACGCACACCCTCTCTCGCCGTGCGCGGAAACCTCGTAGCGCAGGGGAACCACGTCGTTGACTCGTTCTTCACGCCCTTCCAAAATGGGAACGGCCGATAACAGCGCCTGGGTATAGGGATGCATGGGATGGCCAAGAATTTCTTCGCTCGGACCTTGCTCGACCACCCGGCCCAGGTACATCACGGCAATCGTGCCATTTTGTGCGATGTAGCGCGCTACGCGAAAGTCGTGGGTAATAAACAAGAGGCCCAACTGCCGTTCAGTGGAAATTTTTTTTAGATGATCCATGATGCCAATGCGCAAGGATACATCGACCATGGACACCGCCTCATCGGCAACCAGGTACCCGGGGTCTACGGTCATGGCCCGGGCAACCACCACACGTTGCCGCTGGCCTCCCGACAATTGATGAGGATACTTGTCTAAAACATTTTTTGGATCGAGCCCTACCATAGCCAATAGTTCTTCTATGCGGAGATCCACTTGAGACTTTGCAACCCGATGGTGGTAGAGAAGTGGATCTCGAAACAGAGAACGAATCTTTCGAACCGGGTTAATGGCAGCATAAGGATCTTGGGGAATAAGTTGCACAACGCGCGACCATGGGCGTCCGCGCTGGGACAGAACTTGGCTCATGGGAACGTTATCGAGTTCGATCGATCCCTGACTTGGAGGAATGAGACCGGCCAATATGCGTCCCAATGTGCTCTTGCCGCAACCACTTTCGCCGACGACGGCAATAAACTCATCCTTCTCCCAGGTTAAATCTAGGGCATCGACGGCGCGTACCGTTTGGGCAGACGAGCCCGAGCCTCCTTTCTTCTTCGCAGTAAACGTCTTAGAAAGCTGCTTTACGGCAATCACTGTGCACGCTCCTCGGTTTCAGGATGAAAGAGATGACAGGCAACTTCCCGGTGCGATGCCGGATCTTTAACGATCACCGGGGTCTCGACGGTACAGCGCTCGAACCGGTCCGGGCACCGATCTTGAAATGGACAGCCAGCTGGAAGATGGAGCAGGTTGGCTGGCTGACCCGATAGCGCTCGGGTTTGGGACAGGTCGCCACGCAACGGCGGGATAGATCCTAATAAGCCTCGCGTATAGGGATGCTTAGGCTGCTGAATGACCTGGCGTACGGGGCCCGTTTCAACAATGCGTCCCGCGTACATCACGATCACACGGTCGACAATTTCGGAGACAACGGAGACGTCATGGGTGATGAAGACCAGGGAGAGCTGCCGAGACTTTCGTACATCATTGAGGATCCTTAGCACAGATGCTTGACTTATTACATCCAGGGCGGTGGTCGGTTCGTCGAGGACCACTAAGGCAGGGTTTAGGAGCAGGGCGAGCGCAATGCTTACGCGCTGCTTCATCCCGCCCGAGAGCTCGTGAGGGTAGGCATTAAGGGCTCGATCGGGATCAAGGTACATGGTCGTACAAAGGTCTCGTGCCGTCCGTAAGATGCGTGTGCCATCCATGTCGTGGGCATCTGCGATGTCGAGGATTTGTTGACGAATGCGCAAGAGCGGGTTGAGAGTATTTTGCGCCGCCTGAAAGACCATGGCAACCTTTTGCCAAAACACCTCGCGCTGCTTGCTTTCAGGCCACTGAAGAAAGTTGGACTGCCCAAAGTAATGGATTTCTCCTTGGGCAATCTCCCCAGGGGCAGGGACGCTGTCAAAGAGTGCAAAGGCGACCGTGCTTTTGCCGCTTCCACTTTCCCCCACAATGCCTATGCTTTCACCAGCATGCACGACAAAGCTTACATCTTCGACCGCTTTAAGGGTTCCGACTTCCGACGGGAACACTACCGAGAGGTGATTGACGGCGACGACTTGTTCTTCCATGCGAATTGGCTCCTCCTAGGCTGTTCCGCAAACGCGGATCGACCAGTTCATTAACCGCATCGGTGCATAACACAATGCCTGTTTGCAATAAAACGATGGCGAGAATGGGCGAGGCAAGAAACATTAACGATTGGGTGCTGTACATCGCTCCGGATCCCCCGGTGGCAAAATTGAGCATGACCCCCCAGTTGTCCGCCTTGAAGGGGACGACGCCTAAGAAAAAGAGCCCAACTTCACCGTATACGGCTCCCGTCAATGCCAGCATTAAGTGGACGACAATGTAGGGAAGGAGATTGGGCAGGATTTCTTTAACGATAACGTACCAACGCGACATTCCCAGGCCTTGGGACACTTCGACGAAGGACCGTTCGCGCACGCTCAGCACCATGGAGCGAATGGCTCGGGCCATGCCTCCCCAACTGGCGAAGCTTAGAATGCCGGCCATGACGAAATAGTTGCTCATACCGATGGTGACGGCCAGAATGAGAATCAGCGCGATGGATGGGATGGTCAGGAACATATCGGTGATGCGCATTAAGACGGCATCGACCACGGGACCCAGATAACCTGCAGCTAGGCCCACCAGTGTTCCCAAGACGACGGTGAAGACGGCTGCCATGACGGCAACATACAAGACGTTGCGCGCTCCAAGAACAATCTGCGGTAAGATGTTGCGTCCCGCGTAATCCGTACCTAATAGATGGTTCCACGAAGGCGGCAAGTAGAGCTCGTTGGGGTGTACTGCCGGTGCCTGCGGATAAATGAGGGGACCGAACAACGCCATCCCGGTAAACATGAGTAGTAAGAAAAGGCCTACGAGACGCATCTTGCGCTTCGTAAAAATACGCCAAACGGTGGTCATCCCAGTTCTCCTTTTCCACGGTATCGAAATGGTCGATTAGTTCGAGATTCGAGGATCCAAGCTAGCATATAAGAAGTCGGCAAGCACATTGGCCATGATGATGGTAGCCGTGGTCAGCATGAAACATCCTTGCATCACCGGGTAGTCACGGCTGGTGACCGCGGTGGCTAGGAGGTTGCCGATTCCAGGAAAGGCATAAGTGCTTTCGATGAAAACGGAACCGCCAAACATCACCCCTAGGCTCAGCATAAACAGGGTAAACAGAGGCAGAATGGAGTTCCAGCCTAAATAATTCATCTGTCGATCGCGGGGCAACCCATGAATACGCGCGGCCATCATGAAATCATCGTTCATGACCATCACCGTGGTCGACTTCATGGCGAGTTCCCAACTACCAAAGCCGGCCAACACATAGGTTCCGATGGGAAGGGCAATGTGATAAAGGAAGCTGGTAATGAACGGCCAGTTGAATCCCGGTGTCTCCATAATGCCGTAGGCCCCGGAGGACGGGAAGATGTGCCAGATGACGTTAAACAGGTAAAGCAAAGCCACCGCAGTCACGAATACGGGAATTGCGTGGGCCACAGAACCCACGTTGTCGATGAGATTACTAAGCCATGTGCCTCGATAGGAGGCACTGATGACCCCAAGAACAATCCCTATCACAAAACTGATGAAAAGTCCTAGTGAAACGGTGACCAGCGTCCACGGCAGGGCATCAAAGATGAGTTGAGTCACCGGTACTCCGGTTTCTGCGATAGAGGTTCCGAGATTTCCGTGTATGAGTTGTCGCAGCCATTCGAAGTATTGAATGTAGGCCGGCTGGTTGGGCATCGCATTCATGATGCCCCGTACCTGGTCCATTGCCTGAAGCGGCGGAAGTCCTTGCATGACCAGTTTATGGTATAGGACCGAATAAGGATTTCCCGGCATCATACGCACCAAAAAAAAGGTCAGCGAAGCGACCACAAAAATCATCACGATGGAGACAGCCAGGCGTCGGATTAGTTTCATCGGCATCGGCACTTCACTCCTAACAGGGTGACTCGCTCGGCGGCGTTCGCTGCCGCTCAATTCGTCGGACGGCATAGCGCACTCCGAGGGTGCTGGCAATAAACAACAAAGCGGTGATGATCATGGCCATCTCATCTAAGGCCCGTAACGAAGGCTTGTTGACACCAAACCAGTCGGTGACTTCAAAAATCAGCAGAAATATGCTCCATAGCACCATCAACTTCCCCATTAACACGATCAAATCCGCCGTGTATTTTCTAGTGCGATGCTTGGCCAAAGATCTCCCTCCTTGGTAAGACAGTGGGGAGTGGCTGGCACATTCACTCCCCAACGTCAACTTAGCGGGTGCCGTGTGGGGCTACGGTCGCGGATGCATCAATCCGAGAATTTGGTATACCACGAATGGGGTTTGATAGGTGAACTGGTTAAGCAACGCCCGATTAGCTTTGAAATTGGGCCAGATCCAGTGCGCGGTGGAATACGTTCGTCCCGCTTGCTGGTTCCATACGGGGATCGCCGGGAGCCAGTAATTATACGTTTTAGCCAGTTTGTACACATCGCTCTTCATGATCGCCGAAGAAATGTTCTGCTCCAAGGCAATGGTGAGCTGCTGCGGATGAACCACCCCTAGATTAGGAACTTTGATGCTGGTCGGCGCGTCGACCACATACGGCTTGGGTCCCGGCACCAACTGGCCGCTATTGTTCACCGTGAAGTTGTGATCATCCGAAATGAAGGCTTGTTGGTAGGTGTAGAACGGTTCTGGGTTCCATCCACCCCACCATCGGCTGGCTACAGGGAACTTGCCCGTGCCCACACCGTCCGTGGTGGAGTAATAGGCGGTGGTGTTCATGAAGTCGCTTTGGGTCTTAACCCCCAAGGAATTGAGTTGGCTTGCGATTTCCTGCAAGCCAGCATCCCAGTCGGAATAGTCCTCAGCATATAAGGTGAGCACGAACGGCTTGCCGTTAGGCATCATCCAACCCTTGCTGGTCTTTTTAAAGCCGACCGATCGGAGCAATTGAGCAGCTTTGCTGGGATCAAAAGGATACCGATTGAGTGAGGCGCGCTCAGACGCGGTCAGCCACTGTTGATTGTCGGCTCCGATGAGTCCATCCGGGATTTTTACCGACACACTCCCGATGGGCTCGCCGACCTTGCGAGCGGCGACCCGATTAATCATGTAGGCGATGGCCTGGCGAACTTGGACCAAGTTATACGGATACTTTTGCTCGTTAAACATGATGCTCATGCCGGTGCTTTGTGGGGCTGCGATAAAGTGGTTTTGATGGACCTTCATAACAGCCTTGAAGACAGGGGGCGAGTAGGCTACGCCCGCATAGGCGATTTGTCCGTTTTCTAAGGCCCTCCAGGAGACGTCGTTGGTCGTTTGGTTGATCGCCAAGACGGACGTTGCGGTGATGTGCTTGGCGAATACAAAATTCGGGTTTTTGACATAGAGCTGTTCGGCCGAAGAGGTGCGACTGAAAGACCACGGACCGTCATAAATCAAGGCGGAGGGTGAGCGGAAGTTGTGGCCTTCGATGGTGGTGGCAATTTTGCTCAGTTTGGCTAAAGCTGCTTTAGTGGAAGCCGCGTTCGTCTTGCCACTGGCCGCATGAACAATTGACCATAAGTTTTTTGGAATGAATTGCTGGAAGTCCGCTGCAGGCATGATGTTGTTGTTGTTCAGGATCTGTTGCAAGAGGAAAAGCTTGCTATACAGGTACTTCGGATTTTTATAAAAGACGATCGTGTGCGGGTTGAGGACCTTCATGCCCGTGAGTCCCCAGTTTTGAGCGTTTTGGGCAATGAACTGCATCTCAAAGGTGACATACACGTCATTGGCGGTCACAGGTGTTCCATTAGACCATTTGGCTTGCGGATTGAGATGAACCGTTACTTGATTGCCGTTGGCGGCCACGGACCAGCTTTTGGCCAGCACTGGCCAATAGGCGTAGTTTCCAGTGTACTTGTAGATGGCTAAGGGAGCATAAGCGATCCCATCTTGTACGATGTTGCCATTGGCTTGAGGCATAGGGTTCACAATCCCGTTGGTGGCCCAGCCCCCAGCATAGGCGATGGAAGCTCCGCTGGTTTGTGCCGCAGCAATCCCTGTCATCGGCAGAGAGAAGGCCAGGGCTGATCCTAGGGCCAATAGAGTCTTCGCGCTGCGCTTGGAAAACGTCATCACGTAAAACCTCCTTGGGCAAATATCAATCGTCCACCATCAGCAAAGATAGGCAAGACAGGAAGATGGTTTAGTATTGTATTATTAAATATCATCTTATAAGATTAGGCTGTCAATATGTTCCTGGAATTAAATCTTTCAGGGAAGAGGTCGGCGAGGTTGGGACAAGAGGCAATAAAATATTATGATGTATCCAGGGCGGACGAGACTGGTGGGACGTGATGGCTAATCGGAGAGTCTTATATCAAACGGTATATCGTCATCTCAAGCAGCAAATTGAATCTGGCCAACTGCAGGCCGGGGAAAAACTGGCCACCGAACGCGAGATTATGGAAACGTTTGGGGTAAGCCGGGTCACCACCACCAGAGCCCTGCAACTTTTGCAGTCGGAAAAACTCATCGTTCGTCAGCCCGGGCGAGGGTCTTATGTTGCGCATGAGGACGAGTCGGATTTGCGCGCCGACCCCATGCAATCCCAGGGTAGCGCGTCTGACGCCGTGGTCATCGGATTTGTGGCACCGTTCTTGCAGTATAGTTTTGGTCCATCGATTCTTGCTACTATGGAAGAAGAGGTAAACCGAAAGCACGGGGTTCTGGCCGTGATGTGCTCTTATGGCAGTCAAGCCAAGGAAGAAGACGCCATCAAACGGCTGCTAGACGTTGGGGTGAAGGGTTTAGTCGTGTTTCCTGTGAATGGGGAGTATTACAACCCGGTGATCTTGCAACTGCATTTGCAAGGGTTTCCCTTGGTGTTAGTCGACAAATTTCTTCCTGGAATTCCTCTTTCGCACGTAACCACCAATAACCGGCAGGCAGCCCAATTGCTCACGCAAGAGCTGGTCGATCTGGGACATCGCCACATCGGATACTTCTCGCCTAAACTTGATGGCACATCGACGCTTTCCGAACGACACGAAGGGTTTTTAGCTGCATTAACGGATGCCGGCATTCCCTTCTTTGCAGAATATTTTATCGAGCCGATTGGGTGGGTTAGCCCTATGGGATCACAAGATGAACGGCAGATCCAAGAACTGGAAGACTGGCTCGATAGAAATCCGCAGATCACGGCCGCATTTGCCAGTGATGACCAATTAGCTCAGTGCCTGTTGGCCGCGGTGCGACACAAGGGACTGGAGGTGCCCCAAGATTTTTCCATTGTTTGCTTTGATGGACCGCCCAGCAATTCGCTATTTTGGGCATTTACCTCCGCTCTACAAGACGAACCCGCCTTGGCTAGGCATGCGACCCGTATCGTGTTTGCCAAGCTTCAGACGGGCTCTGAACAGGAAACGGCGGCGGTTGAGGTCCCGGCCAAAATTCACCGGGGACAATCTACAGCCACCGTGCCCACATCGAGGCCATTGGCTTGTAGTCCTGGCAACAATATCCTCGATGAAGAGGCTTGACCTGAAAGCTAGTGACTTTATGCCCCGGATGGATGCTACGTCTTCCAGGCATTATTGGGCTAGTCAGGCGACCCAAAATTAGCGAAGATGGAGTTGGGGATTTGATTCACGCAATACGAGTGGACATTAAGGGAGGGCGCCATTGATGATTCGATTGGCCATGGCAAGTTTTTGGCACGTGCATGCGCGCGACTATGCCAAGCAGGTGATGGAGCACCCCGACACCGAAGTGGCGGCAGTCTGGGATGAAGATAGTGAGCGAGGCCGAGCAGAAGCCGAGCGACTTGGCGTGCCGTTTTTTGATTCACTTTCGACGTTGCTGGCCAAGGGAAATATTGAGGGCGTGGTCGTCGATGCGCCGACGAATATGCATCGGGCCATCTTGACCCAGATTGCTGGTGCCAAAAAACATATCTTTACCGAGAAAGTGGTGGCCGCTAGCGTCGAGGATTGCCAGGCCATATTACACGCAGTGGAAGCGAATCAGGTGGTCATGGTGGTCTCTTTGCCGCGTCTTTATCATGGCTATACCGTTACCTTGAGGCAAATCGTCGCCCAGGGGCTTTTGGGAGAGCTTAGTGTGGTGCGGACGCGACTCAGCCACAATGGGGCGACGGCGGGATGGCTTCCTGATCGCTTCTTTGACGCGCAAGCGTGTCAGGGTGGAGCCCTTATCGACCTAGGTGCCCATCCCGTGTATTTAACCCGACTCTTCTTAGGGATGCCGCGTCGGGTGAGTGCTCAGTTTGGCTACATGACGGGAAAGACCGTGGAAGATAACGCCGTCGTAACATTTGAACATGCCTCAGGAGCGCTTGGCCTGGCTGAGGCGGGATTCGTGACCGAGTCCTCACCCTTTAGCGTGGAACTGCACGGCACCAAAGGCAGTGCTTTGTATTCGGATCGCGACCGCCAGGTTTGGCTCAAAACGACGAGCAACCGGCAGGCCCAGGCGTCAGAGTGGGTCTCGGTACCCATAGCCGAGGACGAACCCACCGCCTTTGCGCGATTTGTCCAACGCATCCAATCCGGAGGTCAGGAAAGCGAAAACCTTGAGCTGGCGCGGGACTTAAGCCGGTTGATGGAAGCCGCATACCGTTCAGCAAATCTTGGCCAAGCCGTAGCGTTAGATTAAAGACGCCCAGGCTAGGCGTTATATCTGCACAATTATTTGAGGATGAAAGTGGGGCACAAAGCATGAGCAAAAAGCGGGTCGTACGCATTGGAATCGTGGGGTGTGGGGGAATTGCCAAT
Organism: Bacillota bacterium; assembly: GCA_021797635.1. Lineage (GTDB taxonomy): Bacteria > Bacillota > Sulfobacillia > Sulfobacillales > Sulfobacillaceae > JAJZZI01. The sequence continues at coordinate 14,424 of JAJZZI010000112.1, forward strand.
GGCAAGCACCTTCCTACTTTAAGTAAGTTTGACGAAGTGGAACTGGTCGCTTTCTGCGACCTGGTGGAAGAGCGGGCCGAGGCTGCCCGGGCGCAATACGGAACGGCCGACTCCAAAGTCTATGTCGATTATCGTCAGTTGTTAGCTGATCCATCGATTGAAGTGGTCCACGTGCTGACGCCAAACATCAGCCATAGCGAAATCGCCATTGCTGCCATGGAAGCTGGCAAACATGTGATGTCGGAGAAGCCCATGGCCAAAACCGCGGCCATGGCTCGGGCGATGGTGGAAGCCGCCCGGCGCACGGGCCGAAAGCTGACGGTGGGCTATGACAATCGCTTTCGCGCCGACAGCCAAATGCTCTATCGTCTCTGTCGGCGGGGGGATCTTGGCGAAATTTATTATGGCCGGGCCCTTGCTGTCCGACGGCGCATGGTGCCCACCTGGGGGGTCTTTTTAGACGAAGACAAGCAAGGCGGCGGGCCGCTCATCGATATTGGCACTCACGCCTTGGATTTGACGCTATGGCTCATGGACAACTATCGTCCTAAAATGGTGGTGGGGACCACGTACCACAAGCTTTCCAGCCAAGCCAACGCTGCCAATGCTTGGGGATCTTGGGATCCGGCCAAGTTTACTGTAGAAGACTCGGCCATGGGCTTTGTGGTGATGGAAGATGGCGCCTCCGTGGCGATTGAGTCGAGCTGGGCCCTTAACACTCGCCTGGTGGACGAAGCCAAGGCCGTGTTATGCGGCACCAAAGCAGGGGCGGACATGTTAGATGGCCTTCACGTCAATGGAGAAGATTTGAGCCAGCTCTATGTAAAGAACGTCGATCTGCCCAAATCCAAAGAAGGATGGGGCCCAACCCTAGAAATGCGGACCTGGCTAGATTCGATTATTCACGATACCGAGTTGGTAGTAAAACCGGAACAAGCGCTAGTGGTCAGCGAAATCATTGAAGGCTTGTATCAATCGGCCAAAACGGGACAGCCCTATCTCTTTGAGTCAAAGAAGGTCGGGTAGGCAGGATACGGACGGAGTCCGAGCTCTTCCCTGGCCAGACGTCTTTGACCAGAGAAGAGCTCGCGACCGAGCAAGAAGAGGGTAGATAAGTCGGGGGTCACTTTAATTTATGGTCAATGCCGATGGGGTCATGAAGCCCCGATCGCAGTCGTGCCACTTCGCTGCGGTATTGGCGCTCGCCGAAGAGGGCGAAGGCCAAGCGCCCGGGCAACGGGACCATCCGCATAAAATCAGCCCGCTCGGCTGAGGTCGCCTGCTCACAGAGCGCCCCCAGGAAGAACAGCAACCGGTTCTTGGGGACTTCGGCAAAGCCCCGTGCTCCGACTTCAGCCCACTCGGGACAAGTGAGATGTTCCTCAATCAAGGGAAGGATTTGTGCTTCCTCCTCCCCAAGATGCTCATCAAGAACCTTCGACAATTTCTCGCAGGTCCGGGCGAGGGGCGCACCCATCTCCGGGCTAGCGCTGGCCCGCCATCGGGTAAGCTCTTCTCGAAGTTGATCGACCAGCCTGACCACGAGGGCATGTTGATTTTGCATGCGGGCTATCAGGTCCGTATCCGGTTGGGCGCGTGCCAGCAGCTTTGGCCAGATCAGGTCATCCTCGCTGCTGTGATGAAGGTGCAAGCCATCGGCCAAATCGCTCAGGTGCCTGGCAATCTCATTCGCTTGGACCGTATTGCCGGCGGGACTGCACCGATAAGCCGCGGTGCCAGTTTGAATTCGCGCCGGAAAATCCTGTGTACCAGCACCATGTAGGTGGTATCGGGACGGCTGCCATGCGCTTCGTTGCCCCGTGCCCTGTCGGGACTCTTGTTCAGGCTCATCGATCTTCATCTCCATTTCTTCTGGCCGAGCCAATGACCCATGGTGCCATGCCGCTGAATTTAGGGGCCATCCCTACTTACCAAGGTTATCCAAAAAGAAATCACCACCGGGTGAACACTATCATCCACGATATGGTCGATGTGACATACCCCTGGCTATTGTCCTCCGACCGATCCCTCTAAGCTCTAAGCTGGTATGTCCCGCACTATAGCCTACATTTGGCACCATTTATTACCAAACCCAGTCGGGGCGCGAGTTTCGCGGCTTGATCGTCAACGTGTAGTCACTAATATAATTCCGAATAATCCTTGTCCTCAGTGGACTGGGATGATGTTTTTGTAGGCACGAACCGGTAGAAGAGTCTGATAAACCGTGGGAGTGGAACGGTTACCCTTAGTCTAGCGTCGCGATCGCGCCTGTCAAGTAGGTCGTTGGGACTGGACATCTTGGTCACGACGCGTTACGCTAGACTCACTGGGGTTGCTGGGCTATCCGGAGTGCCAGGAACCCTGGAATCCTTGGGCCGGTCACGGCCCGGCGAGGAGGGATTCCCGCTGTTCTTAACCAAAACCTCGACCACGATTCGCGGGAAGACGTACACCCATTACAAAATCGTGGAATCGTTGCGCGATGAAGGGCGCGTGAAGCATCGCGTGCTCTGGTCCCTGGGGGCCTTAACCGAAGAACAAGCGGAACAGGTCCGTGGAATTTTGGCGGTGACCCGCGGCACCGACTGGGTGAGTGTGCCGTTTACCGAAATCGCGGTCACGCAGCATGCGGCGTACCTGAACATCGCGGTCGGGCATGCCTTCTGGGACGCGGGGGAGTGGTCGCAGTTTTGGGGGGATGACGCGTTTTGGGTGGAAGCGCTGGTACTGAATCGCTTAGTCGATCCGCAAGCGAAGATTCATCTCCACGCGTGGGTGGCGAGTACCGCCTTGCCTGCTTACTACGGGGTGAACCCGCATGGTCTCGATCCGTATGCGGTCTATCGGGTATTAGATCGGATGGCAAAGCGCGAGAGCGACGTCCAGCAGTGGCTCGCGGCGCAGGTGCTCCCGGATTCGTCTCAAGACGCCCCTACCTTTTTCTACGACTTAACGTCCACGTACGTGGACGGTACGACCAGTCCGTTAGCGAAACCCGGATATTCTCGAGACCATCGCCCCGATCGAACCCAAATCGTCATCGGATTATTGATTACGGCGACGGGGGATCCCGTGTATTGGCAGGTGTGGCCCGGTAACACGCCGGACGTGACCACGGTGCAGACGGTGGTCACCGATTTGCAAACGCGCCTGAAGTTGGGGCCCTGCATCCTGGTGTTTGATCGCGGCATGGTGTCGGCCGCCAATTTAGCGGCCATCGAGGCGGCCCACCACACCTATCTGTCGGCGGTGGATCGCGATGTGTTGGCACACGTGCCCGGCTGGAGCGCCTGGCCAGAGACCATTCCGGCCGACCATTGGCAGCCGGTCCTGGCACAGCGCGGGTTTACGGCCTACGATGCGGACGCCAACCTATGGTATCGCGAATGGGCAGAACCCGGCCATCGCTGGGTCTTTGCCTTCGACTATCAACGCGGGTGCCTGGAAAAGGCCGTGCAAGCTCGAGCCATTGCGGCGGTGGAATTCTGGGTGGAGCAAAAAAATGCGGACCTAAAGACCGCTCGACGGAGCCGCCAGGACGGACCCTTGCGGCGGGCTCTCGACGATCCGCTGCATCGCAAACATTTGGAAGGTATTGTCCAGTACACTCTCACGCCTCTCCCCCTACCAGCCCGTCGCCCGGTTCAATCATGGACGATTACGCTCACGGTCGATGACGCCGCCCGACGGGCGGCGCAGCGTGTGCTGGGGGTGACCTGTTTTCAGACCAATGCCCCGGAATCCCTTCTGTCGACCGAGGCTATTATCGGCTGGTATCGTCGCAAAAATCGCGTGGAAGAAGCCTTTCACGAGATCAAATCGCCCCTAGCTTTGCGGCCCTTGTTGGTGAGTCGGAGCGAACGTATTCGGGCGCACGTCATGACGTGCGTACTCGCTTATGGCCTGTACAACGCTATGGAAGAGCGACTAAGGCAGCACCACCGAACCGAATCTCCTGAAACCGTATTGCGAGCATTAGCCTCTAGTCAGATGAATCGTTTACGGATTCAATCCACCGGACAAACCCGCATCACGCTCACCGAACTGGCCCCGGTGCAACGTCTATACCTGACCGAACTCGAGTGCGAGCAGGTGGTAGCCCCGTCTACGGTGCAATCCGTCATCCAAGCGATGCAATCCTGGTTGTAGTCACTAACATCCCTGAACCGACCCATGAAACCCTTGCGGCCCAACGGATGGAAAAATTTGTCGCCAAATATGGGCTATAGATCACAGGAACCCTGACGACAGCCGTCACGGTGACCAGGAGCGATCGCATCTTCTTAGCGATTGGGTCACCTTCGCCCGGGGAGAGTGCATCAAAATGGACGGTCGATGCGTTACCGCGCGAAGCAGCGTTGATAGTCTTGATGCCGGGTCTTGCCGCTCAACGCGGCATAGAGCTGGGTTGTCTCGGGCTTCTCATGGACTAAAAGGGATTGCACGGCCACCAGCGGAGCCCCTTGAATGAACTCTCCCGCCACCTAACCACCAGTACTCGCTGTACAGCTCGCCTGACGGGTTGAGGTGGGGGTTTCCCGGATCACTCCGAGAGGTTCCTGGTTCGGCGAC
>JAJZZI010000112.1:19005-20054 GCA_021797635.1 Bacillota bacterium
CGACCCCTGCGCCGTCGGTCGTTGACCGGCGGCGTCTTGCGAGATCTCCCACCAGTATTCGCAGTATAGCTCCCCAGGCGGGACTTCGGACCGTTCCGGCCCGAGTTTCCGAAAAATCCGCGTGGTTTGGTGAGAGGTGGTTAGCGGATCTCCGGAAAGAAGCGGGTTGATCCCCCGTTTTGCGATCACCACGGCCGCATTGCGGTCTGCGTTATCGGGGTGTCCACAGCGTTGGCAGATGAGCGGTACCGCGAATCCTGGGGAAAACTCGGCTTGGGTTGGCCGATTGTCCGGGGAAGTGAAGGTGCACACGGCACATTCCTGTGAACGATACGCAGGGGGGACGGTGATGACCAGCTTGCCGTGACGCAGCGCTTTATCGGTGGTAAAGGCGACGACTTGTCCCCACGCGGACGATAAGACGGCCCGGTTGAGGCCGGCTGTGGCTTTCGCTCCATTGGAAAGAAATCGCCCTTGGGCATCTTTTTTGTCCTTCGGCCGTTTGGTCATCTGGTCGATTCGCAAGTGCTCGAAGACATACACTGCGACGGCGGCCTGCGCCACGAGGGGGTGACTCGTTTGATGGGCATACTCGCTCCGCACATGTTTTTCGTATTGCGGATACCGTGCCGTTTTCCGATAGGCTTTCTTTTGGTTTTGGGAACCCTTCTTGCGCCGACTCGCCTTCCGCTGCCAACGCTGGCGTTGGCGGCGCCCCGGGTCCCCCCCGAGCGTCCGCTCGGTCAGTGGCTCCGCCGAAAGATGCCGTAAATCCTCCGCGATGTGGGCCGTGGTGGCGTCTGCCGTGTGCTTGGGCATCGTGACCTCGGCGTCTTCGGCGGCGAAAGAAGCCACCAGCGGCTGCCTTCCACGCTGATATGGATCGAAGACGGCACCGAATGAGGCCGATGCGCCCGATACGCGACCTTTCCGACCGGGAACCGTTTCGTGCCCAGGCGTAGTGGATAGGAGACCACAGGGCCGGTTAGATCCTCGCTTTGGGGAATAAAAGCAAACCATTCGCGGCTCAGTCACACCGCCTTCTTCTT
>JAJZZI010000001.1 GCA_021797635.1 Bacillota bacterium
GCACCTGTCCCCAGTGTGGATTGATCGATAAGCGCAATCGTCCGAACCAAGCCTCGTTTCGGTGCATCGGGTGTGGCTTCGCTGGGCCTGCCGACACCATCGCTGCGGGCAACATTGCTCGTAGGGCCGCCGTCAACCGGCCAGACGCGGGGTCTGCTTTGGGGCAGGCACCTGCAAGCTCCGCCCTTTAGGGCGGGGTGGTTGACAATCCACAATCCCCACGTCATGCACGACCACGATGGACGGGCACGACCGCATATGCTTTAAAATTTGCGCACCCGTTATCTGGGGTATGAGCAAAATATCTGCGTCGGGCGGTACTATTACCTTAAGCGGATAGTTCCTGAGTAGCGGCAATGGTGATCGCACATACTCGGCATTTAAAACCCGGCACTGCTCGCCCCAAAATCGAATTAACGAGGTAATATGGCGGCCAATACCTGTTTTAGGAGTATACGCGCGGAGCGCAGGCACCGCGATGGTTGGAATGTTAATTTCGCTAGTACCATTAACCTTTAAATCATTCACGAGATTTCCTCCCACGGATTCCCAGACATAAGAACCTCGCCACTTCTATTGTTGTTCATTTCCTCACTTAGAGACCGAGTTGGCAATTCCGCTTACACAAAGAATTTTAGTTCAAATGGGAATAAAGCGAACCAGCCGCATAGGCCTCTGTACCAACTCCCGCCAAGAGTCGGCATTGGAAGATGATTGCGCTGTACGGGCCGCCTCTTAGGTCAATCCCAACATGGGAGAGAGTCTCTGCCGGGTTCAGAATTGGCAAACCGACCCAATGACCGCCGCGCTCCGCCAAGCCGCGCCGGTCGATCCCAAGCTAGTTAACCCCAGAAATTCCTGGGTTCAATGATCGGACGTTCAAGCACGCTCACGCTAGAGAAAGTCCCTTTGAACCTGCGCTCCGGGCGTGTCAAACCCGCTGAAGGCCCGCCCGCAGGCATGGAAAAATTCGCGGACCAGCGGTCAGATTTTCTTGGCAAATCCAAATGCAAGATCAAAAGTTATAGGTGAGTAGCATTGAAGGTTGTCGCGCTCCAAGGTCAGTTTTGAAACATCGTGAGAGGACGGATATGATAGATTTGTGCTTCCCCAGCGTCAAAGACGCGGTCCTGGGCAAGGTAATTGGGAATGGCCATACCCTGAGCCACGGTGTTTGCCAGTACCACGGGCGATCGAAGCCAATCTCGTTCTCGATCATTGATCGCGTAGCCGACAATACTGTTGTTATAGGGGTCCGTCGTGGTCAAAGTATTCCAAATGTCGCGAACACGATTATCCGGCCCCGTCCAGAGCGAGGAATCCCGAGCATGCGCCCAAAAGAAGCTCACGGATTGCTTTTCCGAGGGACGATAAAACATCCATTGATTGGAGACGATGGGGTCCAGGGTCGCTTTGAACAATCCAATAACGATGAATCCCACCAACATGGCAGGTGCCACCATGCCCCCCAAGGGACGATATGCTCCAAGCCACCTTGTCAAGTTCCTTGCCGGACCCTCCGACATCCCCCACACCAACAGAGGTGAGGCGAAAAGAACAAAGAAGGTAAAATTCCTTACTTCCAGGTTGGTTCCTGCGCCAAGTCCGGTAAAATCCATGGGAATCGCGACGGCAATGGTTAGTCCGAAAGCCCCATACAGTCCAATAAGCAGGATTCGCGACCAGGCAAATCTCTGTTTTTGGACAACAACCTGCCACAAGGCTGCAACCCAGATTAGGAACGAGGCAAGAGAAATCGTCCACCGGAACGCTGCCACTAAAGCGACGATGGTGGGATTGGCCCATTGCGACTTAGCTAAGGTGTATGGATTGCTACCAGCATGAAAGGTCAAGAATAAGCTAAGCAGCTTCGTAACGGCACTTCGCAAAAGTTGAAAGTCTATTCCCGCCGGTGTGAAAACAAAAAACATGACCCACAAAATTAAAAGCCAGCTAGCCGCCACGACTAGCGTCAAACGCCGAAATGCTGGATGAACGGTCTGTTCATTGTGGCTACGCTTCATTAGCCACGTTCCGACGGCCAACGCCACAGCCGTGGCCGCGACAAAGGTCGAAGCAAAGTAATCATTGACGGTAGCGTTGGTAAAAACACTCAGGTAGAGAACCAATGCCCACGCTAAGTACTCTCCAATATGTTGGTTCCCTATCGACTGGATGCCTCGCATCAAGGCGTAAAAGGCGGCTAAAGACAGCAGTAGCGTGAGTTTCTCATGGTTACCTCGCAAGACGCCAAATAGCAGGTCCGGGGCACCAAACAGCAATAACGCTCCAATCATGGCCATCCGTGGAGTTTTAAGCCATTGGCAATAAGGCAAGTAGGTGAAAAACAACAAGAACACCACGCCAATAAACGGGGTAACCACGGTGCTCAGCACCGGGACCGCTAGCCCCGTGAGAAGGCTGAGACTACCAAGCCATGCTGGATATGCATAGCCATGAACATACTGTCCAGTAAAGAGCACTGACCCGGCGCTGAGCATACGGGTGGTAATATTTGAAAATACACTGGTGTCATTCTCACTCCACAAACCACCAAATCGTAAAACGAAGTAGGCGGCATAGGAAAGGGCCACCGTCAGAAGAAGGGCAAGAGACAGGTTCGGCTCGCTTCTCCTCGCTTTCGCCCTTAAATCGCCGTCAATCGTCGCCATGCTACCACACTTCCTCCAAGAGTGATAAGTCCTATCAAACCAACCACAATACCGTCGGCGGCGCTGCCTTTGGGCACACTCAACGGCCCAAGACTCTGCACACTTCCTCTCGGAGTCGCGATCACCAAAATCTTGTCATGGGCCAGGCTGCGACCGTCAGCCTCAAGTGACAATGTCTTCCGGCCGGCGGTGCTCGGAATCCACCGTAGCCCAATGGTTTTGGCATGAGCCCCTCCAATCCAGGTCCTATCGGTTGCGGCAGTTTGGCTTCCCATCTTCAATCGAAGCGTTCCGTACCATTCACTGGTCCCATGGTTGATCACCGTGGCCTTGACGGAATTGGCGTATAGACTATGTATCGGCCCCGAAACGATGCTTGCAGATAATTTCGGTACGCTTGCCGCCCGTATCGTCCAATTGGTTTTTTGGTTGTAGTTCAACACATACACTCCTGGGAGAATCGAGGTAGCTTTGTGCCTGGTATTCCCCACGACCGCCATAAGCGGCGCTGCCAAGGTTTTGGCGGTGAGCTTTAACGGTCGAGAGATATGGACGACCAGGCTAAAGCGATTTCCTTGGATGCGCGGGGGCGACACCCGCGCAACTCCATTCAGCTCAAAGGCTGGTCCCCGAAAGGCCGATAGCCAAGCACTCATGTTCTGGGGATTCCGACCGCTCTGGTATGGACCAACGCGACGGTTGAACGATAGCCATGAAGCACGGTTGGTTGGAGGGGATATCGAAAAGGCGGATAGGGATTCCGAAGCTTTTTTAACCACGATGGCGTGCCCCTTCATGGAGATGAGGTAAGGAGGAAGGGCATAAATGCTTTGAATAGGATCTCCCCGGCGTGCCGTCTTCGCGTTCTTAGGCGTCCGTTCCAAAATCCACGCGTCAAGATACTGGCCACCCGATAAGCTTTCCTCTCGGACAAATTCATGATGTCCTAGGTTCCATATGCCCCCTTGGGCTCCAATAAGATGAACCAAATGGTCGACGGGACTCACATAGAGCTTCGGAGCCGTTAAAGCGTTAGCCGTGTAATCGCCTCGAAAACCCACCGGAGGACCATTCGCAGAACTCAACAGAAGGTTGGAAGGTAGGGCAGGTGCTGACAGGTAGGCCGGCGGCGACGTGGCGAGGCCCTCCAACCACGGCCACGTTTGGCCCACCTGGGTTGTATAAAAATAGATGCCCTCAGAACCTGAGTAACCGTGCATCGCCTGTACAAAGGTTTCCACCGGCCACGATTTATGGATTACCCAGCTCGGCAACCTATTCGGGCCCACACCTTTGATGGCTACCGGCCCAATGTGGACGGTATGGTGAAATGAAAATTCACCGGCAACGTTCAAGCTGTAACTCCATAATTCAGGATTATTTCCAGCCCAAGAATACCTAAATGACATTCTCGGAAAAGGGGCTTCCCCGGGAACAAAACCGAATCGATCCCCTCCGGGATAATTTTCAGCCCGTACTACCAATTGTGCATAGCGGCTATTAGCTAGGAAGTTGTAGAAGGCAAAGGGAGATTCGAAGTCAACCCGGTTAGGGTAGACCAGCGAATTTATTCGGTAGTTCCCCGCGTTCTCAAAGCCAACGACCGCGTTCACTGCAAGAGTACTCGTTAGAACGTCGAAATACATGGGCCTGGGCGTGCATACGTAAAGACCACACACATTGCTACCACCTATGGAAAGATAAGGGAACCCTGGTATCGAGGGCTTCTCTGTTTTAAAAGGAGGAGCTCCCCGCATGCGCACGGTAGCGTTAAATCGATTATAGCCAGAGGTAGGAACGAGACGGCCCAGGAGACGACTGGTTTCCCACTCTGGGACTCCACCCTTGCCCTGCACTCGAGATATGTCGTTTAGTCCAGTTGGCAATCCCACGCCGGCTGTGTGCGTCAGAAATTCAAGATCGTAATTTGGCTTTCCGGCCGTCACCCACCCGCTGCGCAGATCCTTCATGATGACATTTGGGGTTGCATCCACGGTCACCATTGCGTTCAAAATGCGATAGTCAATCGGTGTGGTGCTGGAGTACACTTGGGCTGAAGGGTGTCCCGCCTTACGAGTCAGTTCGACAACGAGTCGGACATCCGTTCTCGTTTTCAAAGCGAAAAGGTAGTCGGTGCTTTCTTTGCTCGATACCGACCGCTCCCACACCGTGACCCCACTTACGTTGAACCGATGCCATCCCGACCCTAATCGGCCCAACATATTTGCTAGCAATATTCCTGTCGCATACTGATACATAAACCCCTCCGCATACTCACCATAAGATTCGACCCACATTACGACGCCTCAGAAGAGTCTTTCGTAGTCGGCACCTAGTCATCGTGCCACCTGCGCTACCACCACGAATGGTGATCACCATCGATTGTCTTCCAATATGCCTATATTTTCCAGTCGTATTTTACCATATTTTCTCGCAAATGGTATCTTTGCTCGGTGGTTGTGAGTCGGATGCTGCGCGGCTAAATTGTTGACCATACCCGCGCGGCCAATGGGCTCGAAGTCTTCCAGGGGGTCCGCGAAACGGGGATAAATCAACGATTAGTATGGCTTACGTCAGAACGGACGAATTGCGCGGCAAGGCGGTTGGCCGATAACATGGCCAAACACTCGGACGACAACAGTTTTGCCAAGGCGGCACATCAGACCCTTTCGCCTTCCCGCGCGCCCCCTTTAGATTCGTTTTTTCCACGGTTACGCCGGCTCATGGCACCGCCAGCCCTTAGCTAAGGTCTGCCACTGCCCCTCTTCGATTTTGGAATCTCTCCAGTCCGTCACAGCAACGTCCTCGATGGCATCCCCAACGACGGAAATGCCAAGGTTGTCACAAATGTCCCTGGCATTCATGCTAGCCTTTTAACCGATCGACCCCTTTAATCACGGGCCTAGCACTGGTGATTTATCGCCAAGCCACGGGCTATGGCACCTTTTTCCACGGTGGGAGCCACCACATCCCAGGTCATGCGCCGATCGATTTCTCGGGCAACAACCGAAGTTGTCCGTGCTTCTTAAAGTGTATGGTGATAGACTGTCATTGAATCATGGTAGCCACCTGAATAGGTCGAGATCTGATTGCGCATCACAGGGTAATCCCATGGGTAGAGCATTCAGCCCTTGCGTCGGATGCAGCTCGGGATGATCCAGACTTTGGATTCCGTACTTAACGCCCCCTTTTCACAGAAACGCGAAAGGCTCAACCAAGAATAATGCGACGAATACCTGGCGCGCGGTAGACTGTTAGGAGGCGCCGGTAAATGCACAGGTTGGTATTCATCAAGAATAATTAAGCCATGCGTATCTGAAACGGGCCACATTGAGATCGCATCGTCTCGGTATTTATTGGTTACTAAAACAGCATTGGCTTATGGGTTTCTCTTCCCGAAACACTTCACAATGACGAATATTGCGCTCGACTGTTGACCAAGGAGATTGTGCATGTCCACATGAACGTCGAATCTATTCGAAAGGGAGATTCCAGTGCGCATATTACATTGGGTCGGACCAGGCACGATTCCACCCAGGTTGGATGGATACCCGACGAGCGGAGTCGTTCGGGTCGCTCTAGAAATCGCTAGTCGCCAGGCTCAAAAAGGGGATGACGTAACCGTGGCCGGAATACGGAGCGACGCCACGTCGTACCAATGGAAAGGGGTCGAGATTCGAGGCGTCAAACCCTTACGTTGGGCTAAAGCACACGCCTTGGGAAGAGAATGGGACTTTCGCCAGCATGTGGCTTTGCTACGTGTAACAAGGGAACGACATTGGGATATTGTCCATACCCATATGTACCACTACGTGCGCTTTGTCCCTACAGACTTGCGCGTAGTCCATATCCATAGCAACCCCGATGTGAATGGGGACGCGCAAGGATTTCAGCGCCTAGACAAAGATGCAGATTTAATAGTTGCCGTAAGCCCATTTGTCGCCAATAGGCTTCGCGACGTTATGAAGACTCCCGTGGTTGTGGTATCCAACGCGATTGACCAAGTCTTAGAACTATCCGAAGCGCAACGAGTCGAGCGGCGTAAAGCTCTTAGGGCTCAGGTGGGACTGGCTGATGACGCCTTCCTCTTTTTCTTTGCAGGTGCCTTCGTACCTGAAAAAGGACTCGACATACTAATTCAAGCATTTGAACCAACGGCCGCAGCTGGCGCACATTTGTTACTTGCCGGGGACGAAACCTTGTGGGGAAACGCAACATCGCGGGTTGCCACCCCTTATGGTGCGCAGATCAAGCGCCTGCTCAACTCAGATAGGCTAGCCGGACACGTCCATTTGTTGGGCAAGTTACCACCAGAAGACATGGCCTTGTTGTATGACGGAGGTGATGTTGCCGTGATACCATCCACGTGGGATGAAGGATTTTGTCTGGTGGCGCTAGAAGCTATGGCTCACGGGAAGACCGTCGTGGCTTCTCGATCTGGGGCGCTTAATGACTTGGTAGGTAACGGCCGAGGTATATTAGTCGATAAAGCGGATGGAGAGGCGCTTTCTCGAGTGCTTTTGCATGTCATGAGGGACGGTGCCTTGCGCGCTCGCACGTCCCGCTTGGCTAGAGAGTACGCACGACAGTTCTCTTGGGAAGATTCGCTTGATGGGTTGTACAAATCCTATCAAATGGCCATGACTAGGCAAAGCCGGACGAAACGACCCGTATGAATTTGGAGACCGGGCGCGGTTATGGAATAAATGGCTGAGAGGTCTGAAATCGAGGCCACTCCGAGAGAATCTTGACCTTTAAGGAATCTGGTGCTTTCGACAACGAGTCGGCGTAGCGAATTGCACGGGAGATCGAGCTTCCTTTATGGGGAACAATCATCGGTCGTCGTTGGTACAACGCTGTTCCGTAAGATGGGTGCGTCCGATTAGCGTAGCTCGAACTTACAGGCTACGCCAAGTATGGCCCCGAGCAATCCACAGTTTATTCCGTGTCATAAGCCGAAGAATGAAGTTTTGCAGCGCTGTTAGTGCGCCATGTGATCATTCGAAAGGTTTTGCGGGGCTTTACATGCGCTACAACCGGACCAACAGATCGCTTGCGCGTCCCAATTCCGATGGGAATCCGTGGTCAACTTCACGGGAAGACGCTAAAATCATTCCCCGAACAAGGAAAGACCCGAGCTAAACCATCGAAATTTCCATACCACCAGGACATAAGCCAACCCTCCCACAACCATGCTTAACGCGAACGAGGCAAGATTCGAGGGAAGCAGCGCACTTGTCACGCGCGGAATCAGATACATCGTCAAAAATCCCGCCACCCCAATCCGAACGATCGCCCAGTAAGGAAGGTCCACATGGTGCCGATGGACTACCATCCACCCTAACAGAAGGGTATTGATGATTTGCGTCACGGTACTCGCGGCAGCGGCACCAACAGCCATGTGTCTAGGAATCACTAGTAAATCGAGACTCAGATTCAAGATCGCCATGATGGTTCCGATTTTTACATTTTGCCAAATTTCTCCACCGGCATTGAGAGTCACCGCAAAAATAGAGGAGGCTACTCCCGGCACGAGTCCGACTAAGAGAATCTCTGCCACGGGTATCGCTGGGGCCATCTTTAGCCCATAGACCAGTTTCAATGCCGTTCCAATTCCTACCAGCCCGCCATACATGACAGGAGCCGAGTAAAGCACAAGGATGACTAGCCCTCTACGAACTTCCCTAATGATAGCCGAGGTTCGACCCGCCCCAAAATAGTTCGACACCGCCGGATAGAATCCGTTAGCCAACGCCCAACCTAGGCTAAGCACCATGCTGTAGAACGTATAGGCCAAGCTAAAATATCCAATTTGCGCATCAGACGAATATTGCTTCAAAAAAAACAATCCCGATCGCTGCCACACAATCACTTCCGAAACTAACACGATGGACGCTGGCAGGAGATAGCGAACATATTGCGAAACCACCTGCCGGCCTGGATTTCGAGTGCTCTGCGTGCGCCATGGACGTAGTCCCTGGGCCAGAATTACCGTAGAAGCCAGACCAGGAGCTAACAGCGCGAAAAAGAATTCTGGGATCTTGGGGCGAACCCACGCAAAGAGAATCACGAGCAATACCTGGGCCAGGGAGGTTGCCATCGAACTCCAGGTCACGCGGCGATATCGTTGTTGGGCATAATATCGCGAGCAAAGTACCCTATTCACGGCATTGACTACCAGCACCCCGCCGATCATCGACAGATAGGTCATGTTCCGCGCCGATACAATGCCAAACAGCACCACACCCATTCCGATGACCACATTGATGATCAAAAGCCAACGAAAAACCCAGTATTCCAACCGGTGCGCGTCATCTGCCCGACCCGCTCCTCGTAATTCCGCACTGATTTTGGTGAGTGCGTGCGGAAACGCCAGCATCCCCAAGGCCGAGAGCGTAGCGCTCAACCATAGCAAGTAACTTAAGTGCCCATATTGGGTGGCGTCCAATGACCGCACGATAATAATGGAACCAAGCAGTCCCACCAGCCCGCTAGTGAGATTAGACGCCGCACTTAAGAATCCGTTTTGCAACGCGAGTGGTATCGCAAGCTTTCGTTGTACGGGTTCAGTCTGTAACCTCATAGGACTAGCCGATTTGGCATTTTCCGCGCGCTATTCCATCGTCGCGATTGGCCTTGGGCTAGCCGCGGTAGCCGTATCATCATTTCAGCAAGCCAAGCATCCAGTCGACGGGATGCTTGGAGCCCTTTGGACGCCAAAAGATATTCTCCCCCCTCACCGGCACTGCCCCGAGTCAGCCGTTTAAAATCCAGAATAGCACCTCGCACACTGGCCGCCTCCCTATGGATTGCCTCCCATCGGGATGATATCAACTCGTTAACATTTTTCCGAAACATCGCCACTTCTTCTAAAGGGGTTACTATGTTCCATTCGCTGGCGTGTTGACCGCCGTGCTTTCCAGAGGATGCGAATCGTCCATCAGCATGTACCCCATGCCAAAGAAGCTGAAGCGGCAGGCAATAATCGCCTACATAGACCAATGAAGGGTCAACCGGTGCAGAGGTCGGATATCGATTCGCGATGCGCTTGCGGTTTACCACCGCAGTATGCGTGGCCAAGTAACCGTTTATTACCAACTCCTTTAGCGCATGATGAACACCCTGTAGAGAACGACGAGAAAAGATATGGGGACACCGTTGTCGTATTTGCTCATCCTCAAGGGTGCGATACAAATCGCGGAGCATAACGCCCACTCCCGGGTTGCGTTCCGCATCATCCGTAAAGGCTGCCGGCAGGCGGCTCTCCCACCAGTCGTCGGGGTTGAATGCTATGAGAACCTTTGATGGTGGATGAGCATACGCCATAACCCCACTCACCTCTGGACTTTTCATTGATCCACCCCAAATTTGAAATCACACGACGCCTAAGATCCTTTACCGGGACATCTCAACCCCATTCCAAGCTCAACCCATTTATCCATCGCGTTGCCTCTGTTACGAATGTCCTTCCAATCCGCCAACGCCCAGGGGTCCATGAGTATACCAAACCCAGAATCCACACGGCTGAGTCCAAAGCCTTACTACGTGCGGTGTTTAACACCGTCGGCTAATAATCGAGTAATTAATCCATATCAATGCACCAAGGTTCCTCACTAATCCACTACGCTCCACCATTAGTGCCTAACCATTTGACGTGGATGCTGATCGTTCGCCAGCGGCATAAAGCGCTCGAGAACCCACCAAGGGAGACGCCAACTCCTTCTATTCAACGCTCGGCCTTCAAAGCCAAGCCCAAAGTTTCCGCGTACCTGTCCTCCAAGTCGTCTCCGATACATTCCCAGGAAAAACGTTCTCGCGCCACCTTCATCACCGCCTCAACCTTTCCACCCAAGTTGGAAATCTGGGCACTCCGCCGTAAGGCACCAGTTAGAGCTTGAACGTCCCCTGGGGGAACGACCTGGCCAAGGTTCAGCGCCGTAGGCACCACACTTCGAACCCCGGGCAAATCGGAAGCGATTACCGGAGTCCCGCAAGCCATAGATTCGACAAGGACCAAGCCAAACGCTTCCCCCAACGTCGTACTGGGCAACACCGTTACGGTGGCCTCACGATAGAGATCTCTTAGCTCAGTCTCCGAAGCGGCTCCCATCCAGTGTACACGATTTTGGCATGATTTTCCATATGTTGCCGAAACATAGGTTTGTTTGCGATCGCCTTCCCCTATTACCGCAAGGTGCCAATCGGGTAATTGCGAAATGGCTTCGATGAGAACGGGAAGGCCCTTGAAGTGATGTGCCTTGTCCAATGCCCCCACGAAAAGGGCCAGAGGTGCCTCGCTAGGAATTTCTTTAGGGCGAACGCCTTCGCCCGGTGAAAAAAATCCCACATCCACCCCGTTTGGCACTTCCTGAACCATCAAACCTCGAACATCTTTTAAGAAGCAGTGCCGTGCATAATCATCACTCGTCGCCATCACCAGTTTGGCCGCCCCTAACACCTGGGGTTGCACGAGTCGGGTGTATGCCCTAAACAATAACCCGCGAACACCGCCGGCAATGAGGTCGTTATGGTAGGTAAGCACGAAAGGTGTTTGGTGGCGCCGTGCGGCGAGCATGGTCAGCTCGGCTCCAAAGATATAGGGATGATGCAGGTGGATCACGTCGAACCCTGCCAACTTGGCCCATAGACTGGGCGTCCACGGCGCGTTGCCTAGGCGAAATCTAACCGGCAGATACTGCACCTCAAAGGGAAAATTGGGCTTTGGCACCTCCTTGGGTTGAGCAGCGGTAAAAACGGTAACCGTATTCCCCCGTTCGTGCATCAGACGGGCATGATGATAGGCCACATTGCCTGTCCCTCCCCGGTAGGGAGGAAAGGTTGCCGTAACAATGGCTAGCCGCATGCCGCACACCCCCTCTCGATCACCAGGACGCGATGCATGGCTGTCATAAGGTGAGACCACTGGCTGGCATTCAGCCAGAAACCACCCGGTAGCCCTTTGCCAAACGTCCTCCTGTCAACCACCCCGCCCTAAAGGGCGGAGCTTGCAGGTGCCTGCCCCAAAGCAGACCCCGCGTCTGGCCGGTTGACGGCGGCCCTACGGGCAATGTTGCCCGCAGCGATGGTGTCGGCAGGCCCAGCGAAGCCACACCCGATACACCGAAAGGAGGCTTGGTTCGGACGATTGCGCTTATCGATCAATCCACACTGGGGACAGGTGCGCGAGGTATTACGCGGATCCACCAAGACGACAGGCACCCCGGCCCGTTTTGCCTTGTATTCGATAAAGGCCCGCAATTGGGCGAAGGTCCAACTATGATGGCGACGCCGCTGTGCCCGTCGAACCGTAATCCGGTCGCGAATCCCTTGGAGGTCCTCCAGAGCGATTCCGCGCCTCGTGTCTTGGGCGTGCGTCACTATCTGTTTGGCGATGCGGTGGTTCTCATTCGTGGCAAAGCGTTGTTCTTTGCGACGACGCTTCTTGAGCAAGCGCTTAGCCGATTTGGTGCCTTTCTTTTGCAACCGTTGGCGCAGTTTGGCCTGACGCGTCCGCAGACCATTGACTTGGCTGCCAGAGTAAGTCGTGCCATCCGAGTCGGCGGCGAGGTTGACAATCCCGAGATCCACGCCCAACCAGTCCTCCGGGTGCAGCGGCGGGGGTTCAGGGACATCGACCACGACGGCCAGATAGAAAGTGCCGTCCTGGTAGATCAAATCGGCTTGGCCCCGGATGCGATCCATCCGCGCCCGATGGTATCCATCCATGACGATGGGGATGATTTGCCGACCGTCCAAGGTCAGGATCGATACCCGATCCAATCCTTTCCACGATAGGATGCGGGGGTCGTAGATGATCGCCCCGTGCGGTCGGAATGTCGGTTGCACCGTTTTGTCTCGCTTATAGGCTTCGGCCACTTTGCTGATCGCGCGCACCGTCATTTGCGCCGACAGACCAAAAGCGGCGCGAATGTCGGCATACACCAGTTTTTGCAACCGGATCTTGTTGGCGGTCTGTTCGCGAAAGGCCGTCACCGCAATGGTGTCGCACGCGGCGTTAAACTGTTCCATCGTGCGGAGCAGCGCCCGGGCTTGGTCGGGATTCGGTTGGAGTTTGATGAGCAACGTCAGGTTCATGAAAGAAGTATACCACAATTTGATCAATAACGCAAATCGGACCCAGAAGATGCGCTTCCTCCCCGCCCTGAAGGACGAGGCCTCCGCGCTAGGTTTTGGGTGAACAAGACATCAAAGAAACAGATTGGATTACAAAGCTAGCGGTTATGGGAAGTTTTCGTTCCCTTAGGTATGCAAGCCGGATTGTCGTGCCATCCGAGTTTACCGCGAGTCGGCTAGCATTATATTTGCCGGAAGTGGCAACTCGGGTCAGTGTGGTGAAGTGCGGGGTGTGGCCATCCGACTCTCGACTGCCGTCTCCATGGGAGTCCCGGGTTGCCATTGAACACCGAAGAGGTAAACGTCTGGGGCACCCACTGCTGATATACGTGGGAACTGAACGTCCACGCAAAAATTTCCCTTTTGTACTTCAATTGGTTAAGAAACTTAAGTCTGAGTTTCCTGACATCATGCTGCTAAAAATTGGTCACGCTGGCAACGAGCTGTATCGCCGTCGTACGATGGACGAACTGAGTGCGTTGCATCTGCCTGAGGACGAAGATATCCTTTTTATGGATGATGTGAGCGATGACCTGCTCTTGATGGCCTATAGAGCGTCCGATGTGTGCGTACTTCCTAGCCTATATGAAGGATTTGGCCTGCCAGCCGCTGAAGCGATAATGGCGGGATGTTCTGTCATCGTGGCTCAAGGCCACGCGATGGAAGAGACGGTCAAAGGATATGCTGATGCATTGCCGCTAGAGTTAAATACGTGGGCGGAGAAAGTTGGACATCTCTGCCGCGAAACCAAACAAAGACCACGCTTGCCGTTACCAAATTATAATTGGGAGCGCACCGCGGACCCGTATCTCGAAATCATCAAAGAAGAGGTGGGCCAATGGAGGGCCAGGCGAACCCTTGCGTGATAATAGCGGCCGTGCGTGACGTCCGCCCAATCAGCGCCTAAATTCTTCTGGACGCCGGGGGCGACCACGGGGCGATAGGTGCCATCGATGAACGTTTTCGCTAGCTCGTGACAGTATTGGCGTGTTGAGATGACTAATTAGGATGACCCCGATGCCGCGAGGATGGACTGATTTTATGGACCATGATCAGGGAAATTGCGACCAATCCCACCTGGATAGGGACGGATGCGCGATGAAAACGGGCCAGCACATTGTCCGTTGACGACGCGGGCAACCCATGGGGTCATCATGGATAGTACCGGTACTGGAGCCAATTTGTGCGCTTGCCTTCATGCTGGAAAGGTCATGACGTAACCGATCCGGTATGAACGGTGAGGGTCTCCGTGGTACAGGGGGGAAGGTTAGACTCAGCATGGAAATCTTGTGACCCCGGCCAGGGGCGCGGTTGCGGTCTCATATTTCGCGCCTCCTCGGGTCTGCTGATCAAAGTTTGGCCGATTTTTTGCGCTATAGTCCGGTGACCATGTGGCCCAATTGATGTTGAGGCTAGACAGCCAGGCTTCTATACAGTTGCACAGTCCTTTCAGCCACCCGTTCCCAACGATACTTATGGGACTGACTTAGTCCTCGGGCAACCAGTGTCTGCATGAGATCGCGCGATTCCAGCAAGCGCACGAGCGTTGTGGCAAGCAAGGAAGCGTCCAAGGGATCAACCAGTAAGGCGGCGTCTCCGGCTACTTCAGGGAAGGGCGGTCTGTTAGAGGCGACCACGGGAGTCCCGCAGGCCATAGCTTCAACGATGGGGAAGCCAAATCCCTCCGCCAGCGAAGGAAACAAAAACACTTCAGCGTTGCTGTACAGGCTGGCCATATCCGAATCGGCGACGAATCCCAGAAAATCGACGCGATTTTTCACGACGCCCTGGACCCTTTGCTTAAGCCAGATTTGATCCTGGGGGTTCCATCGGCCGGCGATAGCGAGGTGGATGTCTTCGACTTCATGAGCAACCATTTCGAAGGCTTCCAACACGCGCGCTACATTCTTGTTGGGATCCCGGCTGCCTACATAAAGCATGTAGGGTGGGCGGCCGGAATAGGTTCCGTGGCCTCGATCAGGATAGAATTGATGGGTATCAATGCCCAAGGGGATGACGGTAATTTTGTCGGGTGGCACCGCAAGAGTGTTTACGGCATCATCCTTGACGTGCTGGCTGATTGCAATCAGGTGGTCGATAAGCGGTAGCTTTTTTTGATAATAGGTATTCCAGCGCCAATTGCTTAAGCGGGTTGACAAGTTGGAGTCGTCCGTCATAGGACGGACGTTGGTCAGATCATAGAGCGTAGCGACGGTGGGGATGCCGGGAAGCCGGACGGTCCCGTTGAAGTCCGTCGCATGAAATATCTTGGGATGCAGTGTACCCAATAGATTTCTTAAGTAGACCTCGTTATAGAGCCAGTAGAGTTGGGCGGGGCGGTGGCCGCGCCAGCCCAGAAGGGAGTGGGCCTGGAGGTTTTGAGGCAGGAGTTCGATGCCGTTCTTGGTGGCTAGAAAGCAAATTTCATCGGGAATTTGGGTGATAAGCTGATTACAAAGATGGCGGGTGTAGGCACCGACTCCGCGAAACCGATGTTCCGATTGCAGGGGCGTAGCGTCAATCGCAATCATTCGAGTTTTCCCTTCTATGTACACTTAGATTTAGACGGAAGCATTCAAAAAGTCTTCCAGATCCCTTAGCAGGCTGAGCAAGGTGGTTTCCCAATCAAAAGACAGCACGGAATGCTGGCACGCCTCAAGCAGGCATGATGCATCTCCCACTAACGAGGGAACGTCAGCTGGGCGAAACCGGGCGGGATCGATCGCGATGGTGGGCTCTACCCCTGCAAGTCGGCACAAGTCATGGAGCACACTTTCAATGGACCGCCCCGTTCCCGAACAGAGGTTATAGGTCCCGGGTGGGATTTTGCCCAGCGCCGCTTCCGCATAGATGCGAGAGCTGTCCCTTACATCCATAAAGTCACGGATAGGGCTTAAGTCTCCCACCTTTACCTCAGAGATGATATGGTGTTTAGCTTGAAGGACCTGTAAGGCTAAGCTTGGAACCACAAAGCGCGTATCTTGGCCTGGGCCCGTTTGGTTAAAAGCCCGAAATTGCCAGAGTTCCATCTTGAGCCGTGGAGCCATTTGCTGCAGCAACCATTCTTGGGCTACTTTCGATGTGCCGTAGGGGCTTAAGGGAGCGAGAGGACAGGTCTCTTGCAGTTTTGCGGGACTGGGCTGGTACTCTTCGGCGCTGCCGGCATTCACCCAACGCGTGACCATTCCCGGGGGAAGCGCCTCCAAGATGTTTAGCGTGGCCAAGACGTTGGTCTCAAAGGTTTGCTGAGGCCTAGCCCAAGACTCCGCCACCGAGGTGGTTCCCGCAAGATGGATGACGACTTCCGGAGCAATCCTATCGATCGCCTCGTGCACGGCTTCACCGTGGCGGAGGTCAAGCGGCCAGCATTGAGGCGAAGGCAGGGTGAGGCCGTCCAACTCCCGGCCCAGCGCATGAATAGTGTGCTCGCCTGCGGCGAGCAGGTGGTCCACCACGTAATGGCCGACAAATCCGCCGGCCCCAGTCACTAAGATTCGCACAAGCGATTCACCTGCTCTATATCCGCTTTGACCATAAGATCGACTAGTGCTTCGAAATTTACGCTTGGTTGCCACTCCAAAATCTGTCGGGCGCGCGTAGGATCGCCAACTAAGAGGTCGACTTCGGCTGGCCTTACCAGAGTCGGATCGACCACCACGTGGTCGTGCCAATCAAGATGGGCGGCCGCAAAGGCGCGCTCGACAAAGGCTTGCACCGAGTGGGTCTCGCCCGTGGCAATGACGAAGTCTTGGGGGGCATCAAGTTGGAGCATGCGCCACATGGCCTCTACGTAATCTGGAGCGTAGCCCCAATCACGTTGGGCATCTAAGTTGCCTAAGCGGAGCTCTCGTTGCAGGCCCGCTTGAATGCGGGCCACGGCCCGGGTTACTTTGCGGGTCACAAATTCGAGTCCCCGGCGGGGAGATTCGTGATTAAAGAGAATGCCCGAGCATGCATAAAGTCCATAGCTTTCCCGGTAGTTGACGGTAATCCAGTGCCCATAGAGCTTGGACACGCCATAGGGACTGCGGGGGTAAAAGGGGGTCGATTCCGACTGGGGCACGGCTTGGACTTTGCCAAACATCTCACTAGTCGAGGCCTGATAGAAACGGATCTTAGGATTGACAGCATGGATGGCGTCGAGCATGCGCGTGACCCCCAAGGCTGTCACCTCACCTGTTAATAACGGCTGGGTCCACGACTCCGGAACAAAGGACTGAGCCGCCAAGTTATACACTTCGTCGGCCTGAGAGACCTCTAAGACATGTTGCAGGCTGCGAGAGTCCAAGAGATCGCCTGAGAGCAGCGTGATGAAATCTTGTATCGAGCCCAGGCGTTCAAGACGGGTGGTGCTCGACCGACGCAAGAGTCCGTAGACATCATAGCCCTTCTCTAGTAACAGCTCGGCGAGATAGGACCCATCTTGTCCGGTGATGCCGGTAATCAATGCGCGTTTTGCCATGGGGTGATTGCCGCTCCTTTAAATGCAAATACGGTTTTAAGAAGACTTCGCTAAGACGTAGTCATATACCTTCCTGGTTTGACGTGCCGTTTCTTTCCATGAAAACTTTTCAACTTGGCGTCTGGCGGCCTTGGTATGGATGCTTCGCGCATCGGGCGTCTCCAGCACTTGAGCCATGGCTTGGGCTATAGCGTGAACATCTGTGGGGTCGACAAGCCAGCCGGCGGTCGCCACCACCTCTGGCAGGGAAGACGTGTTCGAAGTGATAACGGGAGTACCGTGAGCCATGGCTTCCAGCGCAGGTAAGCCAAATCCCTCGTATAGCGAGGGATAGACCACGGCGGCAGCTCCCGCATAAAGGCGATGGAGCCGGTCGTCATCGACGAAGCCCAAGTGCCTGACGTTAGAGATCTCCTCTTTCTTTAGCCACGCCGAGATTTCGGCGTTAGCGGGACCTGCCAGCGCCAAGGCCGTATCGGGATGGGTTTTATGCACGCGGGTGAAAGCCTCAAGGAGGCGTTTTACATTTTTTCGGGGGTTGATGGCACTGACAAATAAGAAGTAGCGGGGAGGAAGCTGGAAGTCGGATCGGGTTTGAACGGCATCCGCCTGCCATTGAAGAAGCTCCGACGGGCTCGGAGCGTGTACGCCGGGATAGGTGACAAAAACCTGGTCCCGGGGATACCCCATGAGCCCGAATAAGTCGTCTCGTGCATTTTGGCTCACGGTGCAGATGGCATCTGCCGTCTTACCCGCCTTAGGCAATGAGGTGCGAAAGACCCATCGGGTTAAAAAGGGCTGGTACTCGGGGTGGTGGAGCGGGATGGCATCGTGAACGGTTACGACTTTTCGCGTGGATGCGGGCCATCTTCCCCCAAAGGGCGCGATTCCACAGGGGTCATGCAGGATGTTTAGCTTGAGCCGGGATGAGACGGCAGATAGGACGGACGCACCCCGTGCCATCACCATGGGAAGGCGCTTTAGCTGGGGGACGAAAAACGTCTCGAAGTCGCCATACCATGCCATGGTAGACTCTGGATACGGGGAGACGAGGATGATCTCAAGATCGCCATATTGATCGCGAAGGGCGTAGGTAAGCTCTTTGGCATAACGACCAATACCGGTCAGGGAGTCATTCATGCCGTAAGTGAAAATCCCGACTCGAATCTTTGGGCTATTTTGCATTCCTAAAACGCCAACCTCTCGTATGTTGAGTACGGATTGTCAAACCACTTCGCTGATGAGAAGTAAAATCCCTCCTTGCATATTGTCTCAGTGGGTCGCTCCATAGACCGATTCAGCCATAAGTTTTATCATGTCAGGGTGATGGCAAGGCGTTCGCGTCAAGGGGATGGGGCTTGGCGCCTAAAGATGCGTCCCTTGGCATCAGGGACTGAGCCGCTAGACAGGAAAACTCGAATCGAGCCACGGTGACAGGGCCCGATATGGCCATGATGGCCGGATTTCGCAATACATAGTGCGGCCCTATAGTGCGCGAAGTTCTCCAGGGCGGTGGCACGACTTTGCCTCGGATGGAATCTTCGCTGCGATGGTCGATGAATGTGACGCGGGGACGGGAAAAGGAAGAAGCTAGCGGTTGGGGGCCGGATCCCCCCTGTCGCCGGAAGGAAGCTAAGTACCGGAGGGAAGCCGCTTGGGGGCTTTCTGATGAGGGGAACGGTTACGGCTATCGGCAGGACTTTCGAGGTTGCGGTGCCGACCCTGCGGAAGAGCGAAGAATCCCAATTGAAACCGGCTTTTGCCCTGTAGGTAAGTTTGAGCAGGTTTCAAATAGCGGTAGCAAGGATCGGTTAAAGCCCGCAGAGATTTGGCAGAGAGGTTGGTCTCCGCGGAGACCACATTTTTGTACTTGGAAACCGTGTCGGGCCGGTGTAGGTGGTGCCGCTGACGTCCTTGTGAAAGGAGCCAAGTTGATGACCCAGGCTTTATGCTAGAGGAGGCTGCTCAACGGCCACGAAGAGAGGTCTCGGTCCTAGGATTTTTAGTGTTCAATGCCATGCTCGGATTTACCTATAATGGCGTGCTCGGACCTTTCTTGCCGGCCATCGCCCACACGCTTAGAGTACCTGTTGTGGACGCCGCCTGGTTGGCCGCTGCTACCAGTTTGGGATGGACGGTGGCGGCCGCCAAAGCTCCCACGTTCGTGGGGCGCTTCGGAACCAAATCGGTAATTCTCCTGGGACTCGCCGGGATGGCCGTGACCATGGTGCTGTCTTCCATGCTTCCCTCCTTGTCCGCTCTCATGGTGGATCGCTTCATCGGGGGTTTAAGCGGAGGGTTAATGGGACCTGCGGGCAACGTCTATTTAATCGAGCGGGTTCCAACACACGAGCGCGGCCGGGCGTTCGGCTGGGTGTCGACAGGATTTGCCCTAGGCGGGGCCGTTCTGGTGCCCATCTTGGTGCTCAGTTCCAGTTGGTGGGGCTGGCAGGGGAGTTTTGTGGCCGATGGCCTCCTTATGGCGCTCGCACTCGGGACGGCGGGATTCTTTCTACCACAGGGAACACGACCTCTGCGCAAGGCGGGTGAAGTCGAACCGCTTGGCTGGTCCGATACGCCCTTGACGCTCCTCGCGGCCAACTTTGCCGAACGCACCGGCTATGCCATCATGATGACCTTCTGGCC
>JAJZZI010000034.1 GCA_021797635.1 Bacillota bacterium
GGCGGTGCCGCAGCGCATGTCGGTGGTAGGCTTTGACGACATTCGAAATGCCCAGTACACGGTGCCCACCTTGACGACGATCCGACAGGATGTATACGGAAAGGGAATTCAGGCGGGGCAGGTGCTACTCGAAATCATCCAGGGGAAAACCGCCAAGGAGCCCGGGGGGATTCGGCTGCTGCCCAACCTTATCGTCCGCGAAAGCACGGGACCCGCTCCGCTTTGACCAAATACTCCTAGGCAGACATCCGTGGCCCATCCGTGCCGATCGGCCATCGTGGTGGTAAGATGGAGAAAATGGTCGAACGCGGTCGTAGGAGGTTAGTGTATGGGGGAACTGAGGGAAGCCGAACGTCTCGGTTCATGCTCAGGGATTTGGGTCCTAGAGCCGACACCGAGGCGTATTTTTGTCTTCTGGGACCTGGAACCCATTTGGCTGGAGCAAATTTCCCGCCACTATGCGAGCCCCTGGCAGGAACTTGGCTACTACCTGCTGGTGGCCGATGCGGCTCACTCGATGCGTGCGCTCAGGCTGGGCGCAGAGGACCGAAAGGCCTACGTGGATCTTGACCGGCCCCTTGGCCAAGGATGGGTGGAGTGGGGAATTTGGGCCAACGACCGACCCCATTTAGTCATCCTGCGCACCAAGGCCCCAGGCCAGCAGGTTGGGCCGGACCGACGATGGACGAAGTTTGACGGTTACGGAGAGGCACGGCCCTTTGCCTTAAGCCTGGTCGGCCGGGATGGGGGGAAGAAGTAATGGCGGGATCCGGGGTGATCTTTGTCCTCCATGCGCATTTGCCCTACGTCCATCATCTTGACCGGGAAGACCGTTTGGAAGATTTATGGCTGTTCGAAGCGCTGAGCGAAAGTTACATTCCCTTGTTGCGCCAGCTGGAGCGCTGGGAAGCGCAGTCAGAAGAAATAAAACTGACCCTTTCGCTTAGTCCCCCCTTGCTGGCCATGTTGACGAACCCCTTGCTCCAGGAGCGATATCGCCAGCATTTGCGTCGCATGATCCAGTCTTCGGAGCGAGAGCTGCTACGAACCCGGACCCATGCCGAGCTCCTTTCGTTGAGTCAGGATTACGCGGAGCGATATCGCGGCCTTTTCCAATGGTACGAGGCACATCAGGGCGATGTCGTCGGAGCATTTAGCAAATGGGCCCTTCGCGGCCGAATCCAGCTATGGACGTCCGCCGCAAGTCACGCCTTCTTGCCCTTTTTGTCCAGCGATAGGGCTTTGGAACGTCAAATCGATGGCGGCATTCAAAGTTTTGTCCAGATCTTCGGCCAAAAGCCCGAGGGCTTTTGGCTTCCCGAATGCGGCTACCGGCCCGGTGTAGAACGATGGTTGGGTCGCCAGGGGATGCGGTTCACGGTCATCAATCCTCCTCGCCAGGAGTTGCCCGCCAGTGGAATCTTTCGTCCCTTTCGCCTAGGTGCCGGGGTCCATGCCTTGCCCAGGGCGACGGATCTGTCCATGCGCGTGTGGGATGCGCATGGGGGATATCCGGGATCGCCCTGGTATCGCGACTTTTACCGTGATATTGGCTTTGAACTCGACGAGGGCCAGGTGGCCCCCTATCTCTATCCGTCCGGGATTCGCCGGGCCACGGGCTTCAAATATTGGCGGGTGACTGGCAAGGAAGGCGAAAAGGCGCTGTATCAGCCCCAGGCAGCGGCGGCCGAGGTCTCCCGGCACGCCATAGATTTTGCCGAACGCATCCGCGAGGCGCTGGCCGGCGCCGAGGCCCAAGGAATAAAAGATCCAGTGGTGACGCTACCGTTTGATGCCGAACTTTTTGGACATTGGTGGGCCGAGGGGGTAGATTGGCTCGGTCAGGTTCTCCCTAAACTTCCCTTGGGCTACGCTAAAGAGATGGACCAGGCGGCCATGGACGATGCGCCAGGACCCCTCGCCTTATCCTCTTGGGGCCGGGGCGGTTTTGGTGAGGTGTGGTGCAACCCCAAAAATGACTTTGTCTATCCGGAGCTCATGCGGGCAGACCAGGCGCTGGCCCGTGCGGATACCAAGCTCCCTTCGCCGGCCTGGAACGCACGCCTCATGACCCAAGCCGCCCGGGAGTTGGTCCTGGCTGAAAGCAGCGACTGGGCCTTTATGTTGGACCAGGGGAGCACGGTGGACTACGCGCGCATGCGACTTGAGACACATTTTGAGCGGTTTTGGCAGTTGCTCGGTTGGCGCGATCAAGCCGACACGCCGGCGCTAGCCGAGCAGGTAAGGGCCATGGAAGCGGAAGACGCTCTTCCCTTGGGGCGAGACACTTCTCCCCTGACAAGAAGGCCCGTAAAGCCACCCGATTCCGTGCTTCTTTTAAGTTGGGAATATCCACCACACGTGGTCGGCGGGTTAGGCCAGCACGTCTACGACTTAAGCCGCTATCTGGTGTTGCGCGGCCGGGCTGTGACCGTGCTGACGGTCTCGCCTCAGGGGTCCAAGGCCCCCCCGCGGGAGCGCATGTCGGGGGTCGAGGTGGTTCGCGTGCCTGTGGCCGAACCCTCGGGAGAAAATTTTTGGGATTGGGTCTTGGCCATGAATCTTGCCCTATATCAGGCGGCGCTCCGGCTTCCCCGACCCGCGGTGATTCATGCGCACGATTGGTTGGTCGCGGACGCGGCGATTGCCTTAAAGCAAGCCCAATCGTATCGGCCCCTGGTGGTCACCATCCATGCGACCGAGCGTGGCCGTCAGGGAGGGATTTACACGCGCCTTCAGGAACAAATCGACGAGCAAGAGCGGCGCCTGACCGAGGGGTGTGACCGGGTGATTGTTTGCAGTCGAGCCATGAAGAGCGAGATTATTGGTCAGTGGAAAACTCCATCACCCAAAATTTTAGTGGTCCCCAATGGCGTCGATCCAGCCCGAGTCAACGCCGGCCAGGGAACGCCCCGCGGATATCAAGAAGGCCACCGCTGGCTTCTGTTCTTTGGCCGCCTGGTTCCCGAAAAGGGCATTGACCTCCTCCTTCAGGCCATGGTCGAGGTGCTGAAAACGTATCCCGATGTCCGCCTGGCGGTGCTGGGCTCGGGCCCCTATCGCAAGGATTTGGAAGGTGAGGCAGAGCGTCTGGAGATTACCAAGCAGGTCTCGTTTCTGGGGTTTGCCCGCCAACCTCAACGAAATCTGTGGCTGGCCTATAGCCAGGCTGCCCTCTTTCCTAGCCGCTATGAACCCTTTGGCATTGCTGCCCTCGAAGCCATGGCGGCGGGGGTGCCGGTCATCGCGGCCCAGGTGGGCGGGATGGCCGACTTTATCGCCGATGAGAAAAACGGGCTTTTGGTGCCTCCCGACCATCCCTTGGCCTTGGCTGACGCCATTATCCGCGTGCTCTCGGATCCAGCCTGGGCTGAGAGCCTGGTCGAACAGGCCCTCAGCGACGTTCGCCACTATAGCTGGGATCAGATTGCTCGGCGGACGGAGCATACTTATACGCGCTTGCTTAAAGTGGAGCGGGATCGGAGCCGATTCGAAAATTCTTTCCTTCCCAGTGCTGGGCCTCGATCCAGTAGAACGTGAACTCGAGCGACGTCGCCTTGCCTAGGGGAATATCCGTATAAAAGCAGCCCAGCTCGGTGGCGTTCAGCGTAGCTTCTTGGGCGCTCTGCCACTCGTCAAGACTAAAGGTCAGGCGAGCGGGGGCCAAGGTCACGACCCGGATGACCTCGGTGCCCGAATTCCAGTTTTGGATTTGGTGGTTGAACTGCCAGAATTCGCGTGTTGAGCCGTGGAAATCGGCGAAGCGCTCGGCTACGGGGGCGTATTGTTCGAAGACGTGGCCTGTTTCTTGCGAGCGCAGTAACTTTAAAAATTCGGCGTGGGCCCACACTAGAGGTGAGGCTGAGCCGGTGGGTCGCCCAAAATAGAGCTCATGCTCGGGAATGTCTTCGCTATCCCAGACTTGTTCGGGGATGAGGCCGCCCACCGTCGCCGATTGTTCCATGGCACGGAGATAGGGCTCGGCCGAATGACCGAGTGCCAGTTCATAATGTCCTCTTTCGCCCGTGAGCAACGGCCAGGCGCGGCCCTGACCGACACCGGTATAGGGTTCGCCGTGGGCGCCTTCACCGTAGCCGTCATAATTATAGCGATGCCATACGGGCCCGTAGGGCATTTCCGTGCGCAATAGCGCATCATAAGCGGCGATCGAATCCACAATGTGGGGATCGTCCGCCGCTTTGATGCCATAGCGCACCAATTCTAAGAATCCCCCATCGATGACGGCAACCTCAGGATACATCAACTGCCCGCCAGGCAGATTCTTGATGGGCACATAGCCTTGGTGGATGTTGCCGTCTTCCGCCACGTCGGCCACGGGGTGGATGCGCTCATAATGCCGGGGATGGCCCGGTACGGCCGTGCCTTCCTCGGTAAAGGTCCAGCGGTCGAGGCTGGCCGCCCAATAGTCGGCCACGCTCTCGACATATTCCGCTGTCGCCAGGTCGTCGTGTTCGCGGGCAATGAGGCCACCCAGCACCAAGGCGGCGATCATGGCCGCGATCGTCGAAGGCGAGTAGCCGCCGTCCTCTTCCCAGCGTTCCTCTTGGGTGACTGGTCCATTTTGCACGAGATAGGCCAAGGCGTTTTTGACCATGGGGTAGATGTCGATGTCCTTTTGACGCCGATAGATCTGGTAGGCGAGATGGATGGGGAAGGCGGTTTCGTCGAGTTGCGATCCGGCCCAGTAGGGTTGACCGTTGAGCCAGAAATTTTGTGGCCAGGAACCGTCTTTCAGTTGGCTGGCTCGTAAGAAGTCCAGGGCTAGTCGCGCGTCTTCGAGATCATCGATGGCCAAAAAGGCGTTGGCCGCTTCCGCCATGTCTCTAGGCCAAACCAGATGGTATCCCCCGATGTTGCCGTCGCCCGCCGCGTTTCCCCAGGGAATCGATAGGGAGGCAATGATGCCGCCCGAAAAGATCTTGTCCTGGTGGCATTTTAAGACCATTGCGGAAATCTTTTGCATGCGGGCATGGGGATGGTCTTTAGGCAAGAGGCCTCCCAGTCCATCGAAAAAGCGGTGCCATTCGCCTACATAGTCGGCCTCAATCGCCTTAAAGTCCTCTTTGAGGGCCAAGTGCGTGGCAAATTGCGCCTCTTCTGCGGTACGGCCAAAACTGGTGATGAGGTACTGGGTTTGGCCAGGCTGAAATTGCCACTCTCCGGTGAGGGCCAAATTGCCCTGGTCAGCGCGCTCATATGACGTGAGTTCCCCCGTGTTCTTTAGGAGCGACCAGCCGTCTGATACGCCCACATAACCTACGCTCCGTTGGTTAAAGGGGATGGAGGCGGTCTGACACAAATATAGGCCATTTCTCCAGGCCATCATGATCGGGGTGCCATCACGCAGGGTGTCCAGGGCGGCGGAATTGCCATATCCGTGGTTGTCGAGGTGAGGCGCCAAGAGGTAGAACCAGCGGTAGTCCTCTCCATCGCTGTCGATGTCGATAGCTTGCAAGAGGACAGGCAGGCGTGGCCAGGTAATAACGCGTTTTCGTATGGTAAAACGGCCGTGCGGCTCTCGATTGGTAATGACAAAGCCTGGAGTCCTATCGTCGAGATAGCGGATCTCGTGAGTGAGGTCGCGTTTTTCTTCCCAAAAGCCTCCCTGTCGGTCGGTGACCAACAACTGTCCATCGCGGATGGCGGCCGTATCCAGTCGAGGGAAATAGACCTCATTCAAAATGCCATGAGAAAGCGAAAACCAGACGGGCGAGGACGCCGAAATAGCAGTGCCCACCCCGTCTTTGTGCCCGCCCGTCCAGCGGGGTTCGATTCCAGGCGATCCAGGTGCGTTCATGTCCACTCCCTTCCCCGACAGCACGCCCTCAGGTGCGAGCGCCCAGTCTGTCGGATAGAACCATGCCTTCATTATGGCACGACGCCAAGCTGGCCGAAAGCTTGGCCATCTGGGGAGTGGTCGGGATATTGCCTCTTGCGTTGATCTATACGGGGCCCAATGCACGCCACACGTCGAGTTTGGTCCGGATGCGCTGCAAGACGGCATCGGTGAACTCCGTGGTGCTGGCGCTTCCGCCTAAATCCGGCGTTTTGATGCCGTTGGCCACCGTCTCCAAGGTCGCCTCATAGATGGCTCTTGAGGCCGTTTGGCTACCCGCTTCTTGGCTGTAGGCCAAGAGGGAGGCGGTGGCGAGTATCATGGCCATCGGGTTTGCAATATTTTTGCCAAAGAGCGAGGGCGCCGTGCCGTGAGGGGCCTCGGCCATCACCACTTTGGGAGACCAATTTTCGTCCAACGAGAGTAGCAAGGATTCGGCACCGGCTAAGGAGCCAAACATTTGCAGCACTAAATCGGAAAGACAATCCCCATCGCGATTTAAGGCCGGTATGACCAAGGGTTCGCCCGCCTTCACCAACAGCAGGGCATAGGTGGCATCAATCAACTGCGGTTCGTAGGGAACATTAGGATAGCGGCGGGCGGCCGCGTCCATTTCCTCTTTAAACATGCCCTCATAAATGGGACTCACCGTGTACTTTGGACCTCCAAAGACAGTCGCGTGAAGGCGCGTGGCATGTAAAAAGGCATACTCCGCCACACCATGACAGACTTTTCGAGAAATCTTCTCGGTGCGATAGGCGAGTTCGTCGCCATTTTCATCGATGCGCCACTCTTTGGCTCCGTAGGCATCGTCGACGGCCATGCGCACCACCGAGATCGGAGAAAACACCCCCACCGGAGGGGCGATACCGGGCATGCGCCGACCCGTGCGCACGATCACCGTGCCGTTAATTTTATCGCGTAAAATCGCGTTGGGACTGCCCACATCGTTTTTGGTTTCGGGCGTGACGGTCGCCGCCTTGAGCCCGTAGCCGTGGCGCTTCATCGCTTCGGCGGCCTCAAGGACCACGGCGTTTTGCGTAAGTCGGCGGTTCTCCAAGCTCAGATCGAAGCGCAACAATTCAATGGGAATGCCGAGCACATCGGAAGAGAGCACGCGCAGGCATTGTTCCAAAAGTTCTTGGCCGGTCTGATCGCCATCGGTCACCACGATTTTCAAAATATCATCTCGTCCTTCATGGCCAGAGTGACAGGTGCTGCCACTTTAGCGAGATTGTCTAGCTTAAATATAGCACACCATGGTCTACGGCTCGGGTTCTTTCATAGCACCCGCTGGCGATGAGTTGTTCCTAAAAGCATAGGAAAACGGTGGAAGATCAATCGGGATCTTCCACCAGAACGTGGGTTACATCACGCGCCATATTCGAGTTTCATGGGCTGGCAAGGAGAGGGTGGATGTCCCTGACAGGGTCTCTACTTTTCCACTCCAAAGGTCTTTAGCTTGCCGTTTTCGTGGTGCCAACGAGTTCCAGTTTAGGGTAACGCTTTGAGCAGAATCGCTCGCATTAAATAGCGCAACGGCCCGATCGCCATTGGACAGGGGCTTGACCAGGGTAAACAGATCGTCGTGCTCGTCCACTACTTCCGCCTGAATGCCTAGGCGGTCTTGATTCACGGCAATCAGATCCGTATTAGCTAAGATGGCGCGAATTTCAGGGGCCATGTCGCGCATGTCGGCCCCAATTAAGAGAGGGGCGGCCATGATGCACCATAGGGCAAAGTGTGACTGATATTCCTCTACGCTCATGCCCCCGTTACCGACCTCTAACATGTCGGGATCGTTGAAGTGGCCTGGACCGGCGTAAGCCGCTAAGCGACTGTTCTTTCGAAAGATGCTGACTAGATCCCAGGTGCCATTCGTCGGCTTCTGGCTGAAGACGTCGGCGATATCCGACGTGGTCCGCCAAAGATGGGCCACTTTCGCCCCCCAAAGCCAGGGTTCGCCGTCGCCCCAATTGCACATGGAAAGCACCATGGCATGCCCGGTGCTGGCGATGGCGTCGGAAATCCGCCCATAAAGGATTTCAGCCACCTCGCGATGGCTTTTTCCAGGGAACTCTTCGTAGGGCACGTGGCACCAGTCTTGCTTTAGGTAGTCCACACCCCATTCGGCAAAGGTCTCGGCGTCGATGCGCTCGTGATTATAGCTCGCTGGCAGACCCATACAGGTTTTATATCCACAGCAAGAGTAGATGCCGAGTTTTAGTCCCAGGCTGTGCGCCCGGTCGGCCAGGCGCCGAATGCCTCCAGGAAAGCGGACGGGATCGGGAACGAAGCGTCCTTGGTCGTCTCGCTGTGGGGCCATCCAGCCGTCGTCGATATTTAGATAGATGTAGCCCAGCTCTCTCCAACCCTGGTTCGCCATCGTATCCATGGTTTGTTCGATAAGATTCTGGTCAATATTGCCGGCAAAGCGATTCCAGGTGTTAAAGCCCATCGGTGGAGTCAGTGCCAATCCGGGATCCAAGGCCATATCCATCGCTCCTTGTAGTTAATCGTACGGGATTGGCACACCGCTCCCTCCAATAACCCGTTATCGACCATCCTACAACATATCGTCGATGGGCCCACGCACAAATTGGGTGGATGGCGCAAAGAAAATCGGGCGGGCGACAAACGCCATGCGGTCGCTGATACCAATGTCTAGGTTAACCGGTGTACATGATTTGAAGGATTGCATGCCGTCGCCGCCATTGACCCAACCTGTAACTGCGAAACTTCTGCTAGAGTGGCGCTATGAAAACTTTGGTGAGGGCTCGTTCTCCTGGAAACACTCCGGGAATACGTCGAAATGTTCGGGGTCTCCTCCGGTTCCTCTGCTGGATCACTTAAGGTCTGGCGCTCGGACTTTCGCCCAAAAAGTCGGTGCATCAGGCCGCGCACCTTCTCTGTGAGCGCCCGATTCTTGCCCTCTAAGTCGACCACCCGTGTTTGGCTGGTGTTCAGACCGACGGTCAACTTCCGAATGGCTTCATGACGCGGGAAAACCGATCGTTATCATCAACACGGGAAGCCGATCAAAATCATTTGGGTATACCCCTTGCACCAAGGCTTTCGCGCCGTTTTAACGGCGCCACTAAAGACGGACTAACGGCCTGCGCCCCAACCTTCGTTAGCGAACCTTTACCTTGGGGGCTGAGTGCGTCGTCTGGCGCTTGGATTCTTGCTCCAAGACCCGATCAGCGATCACGCGCACCAGAACTTGGAGCGCCAGATTCTGAGCCTCCAAGTCCGCTACCCGTGGCTGGCTGGCACCCAACTCCGCTCTCAATTGTTGAATACGTGCGTGGCATTCTGCCAGCGTATCCGGTAGGATGAGTTCCTTGGCTGGTCTTTTCATAGGATTACTCTACCAGGAACTGCTCCTTGCATCCTGGTCCAATTTAAATGGCCACTTTTGGCGCGATTTTATTGGGTAAAAGCCGGGTTTACCGAATATGTACCCGTGGCCTTGGCCACGGTCGCCACACTGACGCATAACCGCGGCCTCGCCGCATGGTGCACGGAGAAGAAGCTTGCGCTTAACTGGGTAGCCTAACTTCGGATGGAATGCCCCGCTTTAGCATGGCAAATTGCACAGGTCGCAATGTTCTCAAAGCGAATGAATACAATTAATCCCATAAATGTCAGTCCCAAGGTTAGGAGCCATCTATTGAAGTATGAAATATTATGGGGTGAACCCGTCAGTGGCGATGGGCACCATCGCCGGAGGGGAGGTCCCTTCATCCGGTACCGCTGCACTTGCGTGACATTTACCGAATGCGTCAGGTTATCTTCTAGATTTATGTTATGTACTCCGAAACAACCTCGATAATATTGTAAGTTTTACCGCAGAGGTATTGAGAACTGACATGATATCGGATAAAATATGGAAAGAAACATTGTTTGTGTTAGAGATTTGTCTGAACACATTAGGAGGTGGTTTTTTTGGGTCGGTTGTCTCGCTTGTGGAGTGTCGGTCTCGTCTCGCTGGCGTCAGCGGGGATCATATCGTGGTCGAGTGCGGGCACCTTTGCAGCTCTGCGACCGGTTAGAGCCTTTCCGTCGGGCGGAACCGTAACCTGGGTGGATGCTCCATCGGGACCGTTTGCGGACAATTTTAATCCCTGGTCCCCGAATAATGCTGCGGGTGGGGTCACCTCGATTTTTGAATCCCTGCTGTACATCAATCTGTACACGGGATCGGTCACGCCCAAACTAGCCACGGCCTACCACTACACCAACCATCACCAAGCCATTGTGTTTAATTTGCGGCATGGGGTTAAATGGTCGAACGGTACGGCCTTTACGGCTAAGGACGTGGTCTTTACGTTTACCATGTTGATGAAAAATCCCGGTATTGACCTCAATGACCTTAAGGCTATGATTTCTTCTGTGGTGGAGAACTCTCCGTATCAGGTCACCGTCCATCTCAAGGCGCCGAACGTTACCGACTTGTACTACATTGCGGGAGACACGCCCATCGTGCCCCAAACCCAATGGGGGGCGATAAAAGACCCCGTGACGTTCACCGATCCCCATCCCATCACTACTGGTCCGTTCAAGGTCGGTTCGGTCAGCCGCGAGCAACTGACTTTGGTGCGCAATCCCCTATATTGGAATAAGCCGGAACCATATATCTCCAAAATCGTCTGGCCTGCCTATATTAGTAACAACACGGCAGCGCTGGCCATGGGTCAGGGCAAGTTCACCATGGCGAGTCAGTTTGTGCCCAGTATTAAAAAGGTCTTGCTGGACCGCAATCCTGCCCATTACGGGGACTGGTTTCCGCCAGTATCTACCAATATGCTCTTTTTGAACGATGCCACCTATCCGTTTAACCTGTTGGCTTTTCGTCAGGCACTGAACGATGTCATCAATCGCAAAGCCATTGGGCAGGTGGGGGAACAAGGGTATGAAGTGGCGGCCAATGCGGTGGGGCTTCCTGCCAATCCCCAGGACAAGAAGCAGTTCGATCAGGCGGTCATCCGAAAGTACGCGCCAGTGGTCAGCGTGCCCAAGGCCAAGGCCGTTTTGAAGAAGGCAGGTTTTCGCTGGAGAGGCGGGCATTTGGTGAGCCCTAAGGGGCATCCGGTGTCGGTGACCGTACTGGCCATGAGCGGAGCGACGGACTGGGTCGCCGATGGCGGCATCATCGTGAATGAACTGCATGCTCTCGGGATTAGCGCCGTCGAGAAGACTCCGGCTCCCTCGACGTTGACGGCGGATCTTGCCTCCGGGCATTTTCAAGCCGCGATTGATGGGACCGGTAGCGGCCCCGGCGCCTATTATCTGTACTATCCCCTGCTCGACAGTGCCTTCACCGCGCCCATCGGAAAACCGGCCACGAGCAACTTTGAACGGTGGCGCAATGCGACGACCAATCGCTTGCTGAACCAATATGTGACCACGTTTTCCCAAAGTAAGCAACAGGCGATCCTGGATCAACTCGAAACGATCATGGCCAAAGACTTGCCCGTGATTCCGTTGACCGACAGTGCTGCCTGGGAACAGTACAACAGCACTCACATTGTCGGATTTCCCACCGCCAAAAATCCATATGCGGTGCTGGCCTACACGGCGAACAACAACGAATACATCTTGGCCCAGCTGCATCGGAAGTAGGTAAACCTTAGAGATTACAAAGGGTGATGGGATATGCGGTACTTGGGAAGGAAGATCGTGTTTTATGGGGTGGCCCTTTGGGCCGCCCTTACCTTGAACTTTATCCTGCCTCGTCTCATGCCTGGCAATCCGGCGGAGATTCTGCTGGCTCGCTTCAAGGGGCGCGTGAATCCGAAGGCCATTGATGCATTTATGGTGGCGTTCGGGCTTAACCAGCACCACACGCTGATTCAACAATACGGAGCCTATCTTGTGCAATTGATGCACGGGAATTTGGGGATCTCCATTACGTACTATCCTGAACCCGTGATTCAGGTGCTTGGTCAGGCGCTACCCTGGACCCTGCTGCTCATCGCCATGGCGACCATTATCAGCTTCCTCATCGGGACCTTGGCCGGGATCGTGGCCGCATGGCACCGCGGGGGTGTGTTCGATTCGGTCGCGCCCGGCATTTTTACCTTTACCTCCTCGTTCCCCTATTTTTGGTTTGCGCTAATTATGCTCTACTTTCTGGCTTATAAGGCGGGGTGGTTTCCCATCGGTTCGGCATATGCCGGAAACCATGGCAGCTTTGCGTTGAGCAATTGGCCAGATCTTCTGTACCATACAGCGTTGCCGGGATTCACGATTGTCGTGACGTCCATCGGAGGATGGTTGCTCAGCATGCGCAACAACATGATTACCACGATGGGGCAGGACTATATTCACATGGCGCGTGCCAAAGGACTTGCTCGACGAAGAATTATGTACCAGTATGCGGCCCGTAATGCGATTTTGCCCAACATGACCGGATTTGCGCTATCGATCGGTTTTATCGTGAGTGGAGCCCTGTTGACCGAGATCGTGTTTTCCTATCCGGGCTTGGGATATACCCTCTTGCAAGCCGTGCAGAATGAGGACTACCCGCTCTTGCAAGGCACTCTGCTGCTCATCGCGGTCGCGGTTCTGCTGGCTAATTTTCTCGTGGACTTGCTCTATGTTCGGCTTGATCCACGAGTGCGAAATCAATGAGAAGGAGCACGATCATGGTCGATCCCTCTGCAACAGCAAAGACGCATTCGAAGGCTTCATCGGTCGTGCGCCGACGAACGATTGCCCTTCCTCGAGTTTTGAACAATGGCAAAGCCACTGCGGGTATCATCCTGGTGTTGTTTTTTGTGTTGGTCGGGGTACTTGCTCCGGTTTTGACGCATATTTCCCCCAACGTCGAGACCTTCTTGCCATTGCAACCCCCGAACGCAGTCCATCCTTTGGGGACAACCGGACAGGGACAAGACGTGTGGTCACAATTTGTTTGGGGTACTCGGGCTTCGCTAATTGTCGGATTTGCCGCGGGAGCGCTAGCCACGATCTTGGCCGTGGTGATCGGAATG
The DNA here is from genome assembly GCA_021797635.1 of Bacillota bacterium. Taxonomy (GTDB): domain Bacteria; phylum Bacillota; class Sulfobacillia; order Sulfobacillales; family Sulfobacillaceae; genus JAJZZI01. The sequence continues at coordinate 12,856 of JAJZZI010000034.1, forward strand.
GTCTCAGGGTTTGTGGGAGGGACCGCTGATGAAGGGTTGCAACTCCTCACTAATGTGTTTTTGGTGATTCCTGGGCTTCCCTTGATCGTAGTCGTGGCCACCTATTTTCCCTTTGAAAGTAGCTGGCCATTGATCGTGATCATTGCCCTGACTAGTTGGTCGTGGGGTGCGCGGGTACTTCGATCCCAAGTGCTAGGGATGCGTGAGCTCCCGTTTGTCGAGGCCGCACGTATGGCCGGCGAGCGCACGAGCGCGTTGGTATTTCGCGAGATCATGCCGAATATGTGGTCGCTGATTTTTTCCCAGCTCTTGTTTGGCATTATCGCAGCGGTATTGACCGAAGCGGGTTTGCAATTTATTGGACTTGGCAACATCAACGTCGTCAGTTGGGGATCGATGCTTTACTGGGCCGAGAACAATGGGGCACTGTTAACCGGTGCCTGGTGGTGGTTTATTCCTCCCGGTCTTGCTATTGCCCTTTTTGGTGGTGGACTGGCGCTTATCAACTATGGATTGGACGAGGTGACCAACCCTAGACTCAGGGCGCACCGGCGTCGCGCACGAAAGAGGGGACGAAACGCATGAGCCATTCTTCAGTGCTATTGCAGATGGAAAACTTGTCAGTAACCTACTTTGGGCCACCTGATGTCGTCGCGGTGCACGGCGTTACCCTCGACGTTAAACGCGGCGAGATTTTGGGATTGGCTGGCGAGTCTGGTTGCGGAAAGACGACGCTGATTGGTGCATTGACGCGCCTTTTACCGGATAATGGCGAGGTGACCCACGGACGCATCGAATTTGACGGAGTCGATTGGCTCGGGCTAAACGAACGAGAGGTAGACCAATGGCGCTGGACTCGTGTGTCACTGGTCTCCCAAAGTGCGATGAACTCTCTTAATCCAGTCATATCGATCGGCGAACAAATAACGGACGCGATTTTCGCTCACGAACCGAGGACTCCGAAAGCCGACGGGTGGGATCGTGCCCGATCTCTGCTTCGCATGGTCGAGGTGGATCCCAGTCATGTGCATAGTTATGCGCATGAGCTTTCGGGCGGGATGCGGCAGCGAGCTATGATTGCGATGGCGCTAGCCTTAAAACCGGACTTGGTGATTATGGATGAGCCGACCACGGCGCTTGACGTAGTAGTTCAAGCGCAGATTATTCACGAGATCCGATCTCTCCAAGAACGACTCAGGTTTTCCGTGATTTTTGTCACCCATGATATGTCCCTATTGTTATCTATCGCGGATCGTATTGCCATTATGTATGCTGGAGAAGTGGTGGAGGTGGGAACCCGATCTATACTCAATCACGAGGCCAGCCATCCGTATACCCGCGGACTCATTCAATCGTTTCCTTCAGTATTCCATCAGCGTACCCGGGCGGGGATCCCGGGGGCCCCACCCAGCATGGTGAATCCTCCGTCTGGCTGTCGATTTCATGGCCGTTGTGAGGAACGGATGGCCGTGTGTTCGGTCTATGCGCCCGAAGATCGCGATCTCGATGGCATCGGTCATCGGGTCCGTTGCCATTTATTCGGCGATTCCGGGATCACAGATCGGCAACCACTAGCCGGACGAGGTGAAGGGAGCGGAAAATCGTGTTAGAAAGTGAGCAGCAGTCAAGGACTGTGGCCCTTCGCGCTGAAGCATTAGACAAGGTCTTCCAGGTATCCGGATCGGCCCGCGTCACGCGAGGTTTGCATGCCGTGAATCATGTGTCACTAACTGTTGGGGCCGGCTCCGTGCTCGGAGTGGTGGGAGAGAGTGGAAGCGGGAAGTCGACGTTAATTCGCCTGATTGCCCATTTGATTCCGATGACGGGAGGTGATTTATGGTTGCGAGAGATTCCCGTTCCTCGGCGTTTGACGCGGTCAGCGCTTATTCGCTATCGGCGTCGAGTGCAGATGATCTTTCAAGATCCGTTTAGCGCATTGAATCCGTATTATCCCATTCAATATCAGTTGGAACGTCCTTTGAAGAACTTTCGCCTCGTATCTGGAAAAGGGGAAATGCGTGATGCGGTCGCCAAAAGTTTAGAGGAAGTCGGCTTGGCTCCGGCTGCAGACTATTTAATGAAACGACCACACGAGCTGTCAGGGGGCCAGCGTCAGCGAGTGGTAATTGCGCGAGCGTTGATAGCTCAACCGGAGGTGATTTTGGCTGACGAACCCACCTCGATGCTGGACGTTTCCATTCGCATGAGTGTCTTAAATGTGTTAGAACGGTTGCAACAAGATCTGGGACTGTCCTACATCTTTGTCACTCACGATTTAGCGTCAGCTCGGTATTTGGCGGATCATCTGCTTGTGATGTACGCCGGAGAGGGCGTAGAAGGGGGACAGACCGCAGACGTGGTCGATGAAGCGGCTCATCCCTACACGCGGTTGCTGTTGTCTGCCGTGCCGGAGCCAACGCGCGAAGTGCCGATAGGCAAGCCGGCGGTGGCAGGCGAACCGCCCGACCTGGCGCAATTACCCACGGGGTGTTTTTTTCATCCGCGTTGCCCACAGGCGATGGCGCGTTGTCGGGAAGAGCACCCACTGCCTCGAACTGTTAAAAACGAACATTGGGTCGCGTGCCACTTGTATGGCTGACAAGGTAAGTCGAGGCTACGGCAGGGGGTATTCGAACCAAGGATCAAGGGCGTGACTACATTTTTGGGTGGGTGATAGGGTCAGAAGGAATGATAATTCCCCATCGGCGAATTTCGAGAGGGCAGGACAAACCGGATTCATTCGTGCTAGGGTTGCGGTTTGAAAAATGGAGGGGACCCCTCCTGGTCGCGACTGAGGTCATTTCCCGGGCGATATAACCCTAGGCATGGTGGGCACGGAGGAGGTGGTTTCATTGGACGCCTTCCACGGTCGATCATGGCTCATAGCACCGTATGAATCGTAACACCGTAGAATGCTAATCAAGATTGCTGAGTAGAGGGGCTGAAGAACTCATGTTAATAGATGAGGATCGCACTGACGTGATGGGTCGCCATGAACATCCGTGGCAACCATGCCAACAAGTCGGACGGAGTAAGCGGATGCTGTGCGCGCGAAATCAAACTTAAATGGGCGAGTGGGTTGCGCGGAAGAGGGTGCGGGATCTTGATGGAGATGAAATAATTGGAGGCTGATGTGGCCTATGTGAGAATGTAAGACGTCTGTTATTCGGCACGCAAGGTCAGGTGGAGTGAGCGAAACATTGCGCGGATGGAGACGAAGCGGCATAGGAGGAATGGGCGTGGCAATCGAAGTGCGGCAAATCGTGAATCGAACGGAGTTGGAACAGTGTTACGATATATGGGGATCGGTGTTCCCTGAAGAGCGCGCGTTTTTTCAAGAGCGTCTGGACTATGATCGATCGTATCAACTTGAGACGACCTGGATTGCTGCGGTTGATGGAGTTATTGCCTCCGCCATGCAAATCTTCCCCTATGTGGCGCGCTATGGCATAGCGCAATTGCGGGTGGGAGGAATTGGCAGTGTGGCGACCTTGCCGGAATATCGCCATCGCGGACTTGCACAAATGATCTTGTGTGAACAGATATCATGGATGAGGTCGGCTGGCTATGACTTGTCGCTTCTCTTTACTGGGATTCCATCATTTTACGCACGGCTAGGCTGGCAGGCTTTTCGAGATGGTGAGAGCTATCGATTGGGATCAACATCCATTAGAGAAATCGGAGAAGACTGCTATGTTATTCGCTGCGGGGCATTGGCCGAGGATCTTCCTTCGATAGTGGCTATCTATGACGAATATTCGGAATGGGTATCATTTAGCCATGTGCGCCCGCTAAGATTTTGGGAAGATAGTGCGAAATGGAGTCGACACGCGAATCCATCGATATGGATTGCAGAACGCGCGGGAGTACCGGTGGGCTACCTACTTGCCATAAGTAACCAGGAGGGGCAGGCCACGATTGTCGAGTGCGCATACAGATCACAAGCAGAAGGCGCGGCTGGAGCGTTGCTCAAAGTGTTCTGGAACGAACGTTCTGATAAAAAGTCAATCACGCTACGGCTGCCGTCTGATCACGCCCTTGCCCAGTATGGAGAGAAAATTTTTGAAGAATCCGCGGCGATGTGGCGTGGATTCGACCCCGTGCGGCTGTTGGATCGAGTGACACCTGAGCTCAATCGTCGTTGGCAATTGGCTGGGAGAATCCAATTTCCTTCGGTCGGACTAGGCATTGGAACAAATCAGATGCTTCGCGTGCGTACAGACGACGCCGGGGTGTGTATCGAAAATATGGGGTCGTCACACTTTGTCGCGGACACCTCTTGCTTCCTATCGTCAGCGGAATTTCTCGATATGTTTCTGGGAGGAGTTGAGCTCGAATCTCGTGCAGCGAACCATGCTCTGTTAGCCCAGCTTTTTCCGTCTCGAACTCCATGGTTATGGGGGATAGATCACTTTTAGAACTTGCAATGGTGCCGCGCTTTCCGTTCCGCCGGAGAGCCTCCGATGGCTCTCCGGCGGAACCTGCCCAAACGGTCCCCAGCAACGTCGATTGGTCCGATCTACGCTATGTGGCCGCCTTAGCCTGTTTACCGCGTGTTTTACGCGGAAACCCTTATGCTGTTCGCTGAAAACGATTGATATGGTTTTAGGGCGCGGCCCCCAGTGTATAATCCGGAATATTCGCAGAGAGAGGCGTAGCCAACTCAGGGGTTCTTTTTCAAAATCCAGAAGTAAAGACGTGTGTGCCGTAGTATCCTTATCGGTAGAGGTTAAGGTTTCCAGCGCTCGTGGATGACTATCGTGCCCACCAGCATGCCGTGATTCTTTCAGCAACTCACGCAATTGGGCGCCACGAACGCGATATTCTTGTAGCGGGCCGGCCCGGCAATTCGTAGGGGACTCCATGCTGTGGCCATAGACCAGGTGCGGTTTACTCCGAAACAACTGCACACTATTGGTACGTTCCGATATTTGGCTTCCATATCGGAAAAGGCTACTCGCCAATTGCTCACCAACGGAGGACTGGACGCCTTGCGCTTGGAAGCTGCCAAGGTTCTCTCCACAACCCAGCCCTTATCGAGCAGCGACGTAAGCGGCTCTGTCTCTAATGCTCCGTATGGCTCGGCACGCTGTATACGGTACATGCTTATCCAGAACGGCTTCACAAACAGGAAGATATAATCCTAGCCAAGCAAGCGTCTTCGCGAGAAGAAACCCTTCGTCGTCAGGACCATACGGAGGCCGGACCGCCCTACAAGATCGTGGAGCTCGCGGAGACGGTGAAGGTGGAAGAGGAAGCTCAGACAGAGGAGTTTCGGACGAACTTTGTCCAAAACCCTCATTGCGGCCGTCCTCCTACGGTCGGAAAGAGCGCGATCTCGCTCAGAGGATCAGTAGGCTCGCCAGGCCATCCGCGATGCCCGACAACACGGCGGCGCCACGACACGCATCCGGAAGTCCGCGAGAACCCCAATCGGGTGCACTGCTTACCGGTTTACGGTACACCGTATACGGCGCCCTCTTCAATCCGGACAATGGGCGGGCCGAGGACCGATCGTCCTCCTTGAGGGGAACTCGCCAATTGTGAAGGCCCCCGAAGACCGTTCACTAGCCAGCAGTCAGTCCGCTGATGGCAACCTCGCCACGATCAGCCGGGCATTGCCCCGTACCAATGTCAGCAATGCTCGTCCGCAAATGAGTGCGACGACGGGGAAGGTCTTCCACCGCTCCCAAGTGCCATGGCCGATTTTTGGCTAGACCCTCGCTCGGTTGTGACTGTGGACAGCTTTCCTTTTAGAGCAAGACCTCAGTCAATACCCGATGCGACGGGTAGGCTCGCATCGGGTATTTTCAGGACGATTGAGTTCCTCTGACGACTACGCCTGCCGGGCTACCGCCTGGTCAATCACCTGCTGGAGCGCATCAGCATCCCACTCAGCTTCGGGCGCCAGCCCCATGACGCGTTCGGCGACACTACAGGCTTCGACCATGCGGGCGACCTTGGTGAGCGCCCCCTGGACGGCAGCTACCTGGGTCAAAATATCGCGACACAGGTCTTTTCGTGAGACCATGGCTTCCAGACCTCGGATTTGGCCTTCAATACGGTGCAGACGATGGAGCAGGTCTTCTTCTTTCAAATGAATCGGGGGTGGCTTGATGCTCATGGCCGGCTCCCTTCGGTTTAGGCGAAAGCTTCTTGGATGGTTTTCCTCAGGGTTCCTTCTGGAACGGCCCCGGTGACCCGCGTACGGCTGTTGACTAAGGTCATGGGAACGCCCATGACGTTGAAACGGGTGGCCAAGCGGGAAAAAACGGAGCAGTCGACCATATCGGCCATGACGTGCTCAGGATTCACGCGTGCCATCTCTTGCGCCAGGCGGACCGCCTGGGGACAATAGGGTCAGGTAGGGGTGACGAAAACCTCCAGATGCAGATCCTCTTGCAACTGTTCTAACAACGTCCGGGTTTCGGCGTTGATTTGAGGGGCGGTCTCGGTGGACAAGGATCTTACCGTATCAATTAAGCCGCCGAATTCATGGCCGCTGGGAATGCCAAGATAGCGGATGCCGGTAAAGCTGCCCTGCACCCATAGTTCGGAAATAGGACCCTCGCGCTCGTTTTCGCGTTCAGGCAAGAAGCGCGGCAACGGGCTTTGGGACTCGCTGAAGGCGAGCAAGGGGTTTAGTGCTTGTAACTCTTGCCAAAGGGTCCTCATGGTGGCGTTGGCCGAGGCGTCCCCATCTTGGCCGTAAAATCGAACCTCGACGGGGACACGTAAGTCTTGCCACAGTTCCCGGACTTCGTCTTGCACCTTTTCTTGCAATATCAAATGCTGCCACCTCCGTTTTCGTTGTTTAGCGAACGATCGACTGGATGACCGGCGCCCAGCCAAAGGGCCATACCTCCCAAGACACTAGCGGCCTGATATCCATGGTCGGCCAGGTAGGATGCGCCAGCCAGACTGCGATTGCCATGGGCGCAGACCACCACGTAGGGTTTTTGCTGGGGAAGTTCCTCAAGATGTT
>JAJZZI010000005.1 GCA_021797635.1 Bacillota bacterium
GGCGTTGCAACGTTACGCTATCTGGTAACCCTGCAAATCTATGGCTGAAGAGCCCAGTGCGGGAAATCCGCACGCTGGGTTCCGTGGGGGTCGGGTTGCCCGAGGAGGGCAACCCTTCTACCCGGAGCTGGCCTCGTAAGAGGTCGGCCCACTCTATCAACACAAAGAATTCGTTGTATAACAGGGTATGTCCGAAATCCCCTCCCTCAGTTCATACCGTGGCGTTCTCGGGACGGGCAATGATGGCCGCAAGTAGCACGGGCCGACCCCAGCGCGGGTTAGCCGCGGGTGAGGGGCTCGCTTCCGGTATTATGGGCGCGGTAATGCATGAAACCCTGAGCACCATCGATTAGCCGGGATCGGATGGGCGTGGCATAAATTAGGCTAATGCTTCCCGAAACCGCGACTGGACTCGCGTCCAATCACCGGTAGGTAGAACCCCGAGACGCCGCAAGATAAGGCTATGGTCCAGCCCGAAGACCTTGGGGCATCGCACCACGGAAGGGAACAGCAGCCCGGCTTCCTTCCACGCCAGTAATTCAACATCCCAGGAATCGCGGGGGGCATGCGATGTAATCATGCACGCGATGTAGAGTCCCGTATCTAACGAAACCTGGTCGGCCGACAAGAGGACCACAGGCCGCTTTTTCTCACCACTTTGGTCCGCATAGGGGAACGGTGTGAGTACCACATCACCAGCTCTATAAATTGTTGTAGGCGTCGTCACGGGGATTGTCCCAATCCGCTTGCATGTGGCGCACCATGGTCCGGTACCAGCCCTCGTCTTCCAGACGTGCTAAGAACTCGCGTTTATCAGAATCTGGCAACCGATGGAACGCTTCTAACAGACGCTCGATGGGTTCGCTCATCACAAGAACCCTCCAATCTGCAGGTTAGTGATGGTCATATTCTAGCATGATCGGCCAAGACGGGGGTAGACCAATACTTCACCCGGTCAGTGGAGGATGGTTTATGGGGAGAATCTGTACGAAGCCATGCCCCGTCATTAGACCCCAGCTTCCGCATGTCAGAATAACGAAATTCGGCGAATTTATTGGGGCCTAACCGGTGCCGGTATGGGGGAAATAGTTCGGGTCTTTGGTCGATGCGACCTCGACGGACATGGGTGGTTTCATCATATCGCAGGGATTCGACACCGCCCGCGATAATCCTTTGCCCGAATATTTTGACCACGGTTCGAGCTTTTGGGAAAAATCAGTTATTTACCTCGTTTCCCGCACCTAAAAACTGGTAAATCCCCTAGATAAATTCGCAATATTCTGCAACGGAGTTTGGGGGATGATCTCGAATCCCTTTGTTATGAACATTATTCAGCCTCCCGGTCGCGTCGTCGGGGCCGGTCCCTTGTTTCGCCAAATGGCCGACGATATTGGGCTCGTCGATCTCGTAAATCGTCGGGTGCGCTGGGACGATCGGCAATGTCGGGTCTCCCCGGGCGAGCGGATCTTGATGATGGTGTGAGACGTGCTGATGGGTCGATCGCCGCTCTACCGGGTCATCGAACGATGGATGATCTTAGACGTGGCCGTGCTGCTGGGTGCCGGCCGCGTCGCGGCCGATTTCACCGATGACAGCCTGGGGCGTGCCTTGGATAAGCGCGGACGGGGCAGCACGCCCGCGTCTTTAGCGCCATGGCGGCCCAAGCCTACGTTCGAGAAGCCATTACGTTAGACGGTAGCCATTGGGACCGCACCTCCTGTTCGCTCATGGGCGACTATCCAGGTACCGACACCGCCCGCGTCAAGCCGGCGCACGGCCATTCCAAAGCCCACCGACCGGATTTGAAGCAACTCCTGCTCACCTTGTTTGTCAATCGCGAAGGGGTTCCGCTGTTTGGTACCGTCGAATCCGGTCAGCGTTCCGATAAAACGCTCAATGGGGAGATGTTGCACCGCTTGGTGAAGGCGATGGCGCCTGAGCCGTTGGCCCAACTGATTTATGGGGCGGACTCGGCACTGATCACGGGTCCTAACCTGGAGCGTTTGGCGTGCCAACAGATCGCGTTGGTGTCGCGCTGCCCCGAAAGCTTTGGGGTCGTCCGCCAGGTTAAGGAACAGGCGTGGGTCCAAGACGCCTGGACTCCCTTAGCGAAGTTTGGTCAGCGCCGCGACGCGGCGCAATACTGGGCCTCCGAACATCAAGCACCGATCGAGGAACGCACCTACCGTCTGGTGGTCTATCGATCCAGCGCGTTGGATCGAAAACGTGGGCACATGCTAGACCGCGAGATGGGTCAATCGCGAAAGGCCATGGAAGCCTCCGCCAAAGCGTTGGGTCAACAGCGATTTGCCTGTGAACAGGACGCGACCACCGCGTGGTCGCAATGGCAAAAGGACTGGGAGCATGGCTGGTATTTCGCCACCGCTACGATCCGATCCGAAACGCAATATACTCGGCCTGGACGGCCCCGAAAGGTTCCACAACCCGGAGATACGACCGAAAGCTGGTGGGTCGAGATCGTCATGGGCGCGGTGCGCCAAGACCGTAAACAGCAGGAACTCGAACGCCGCGGAACGTTCGTCCTTATTACCACCGTGTCTCAGGAGCGCTTGTCTTCCGAGGAATTATTGCGCGAATATAAATCCCAAACCAGCGTGGAACGTCATTTTCACTTCGTCAAGGATCCGTGGTTCGTAGACGGCTGGTTTCTCAAAAAAGCGGAACGCCTGGAAGCCTTAGGCTATGTGATTCTCTTGGCCTGTCTGCTCTATCGTCTCGTCGAACGTCGCGTCCGCCGATCGGGACTTTCCATTCCATCACCCTCCCGTTGGATGCTAACGCATCCGACCGGGCGTGAGGAGAGGATTTCGGTCCCGATAGCTGCGAGCGACCTACTGAAAAGCCTGTCGCGCATGCGTGGTACAAAAACGGACAGCACACGATATTGTGCCAGAAAGAGGCAAAAGTTGTGGTTGATCAGCAATGAGCAGAGTATCAAGAAAATGAGTGGACGCTCTAGTGCCAAGGCGACCGGAAACAGAACGAGGAGTAGCCAACTAATCTGGCCAAACCCGATCGAATTCGCGGGTTAAGCCCCGCCGATATTGGCGAAACACCATATTTTTCAACCAGCGGGCGCTAAAACCCTGAACGGATAGGCCGCCATGGTAAACCCAGCCTACTCCCTGGCCAGGGTTGAGTGCTACCAACATTCCTCGGATGTGAGGGTGAAATTCCGGAACGTCCCCGTCCTGTTTGAGACGACTGGCAATGACGCTGCCCACATAGGCTCCTGCTTGCTCGGCCAACTGCGCCGTTTGCGGAAGCCGTTGCCCCCGATCCTCGATCTGCCACAGGTCACCCGCTACGTAGACATGGGGTAGAACCTGCCCAGTCGGGTCGGCCACGGGATAGCCTTGGCGATCCAAGGGAAGATCCGTCTCCGATAGCCATGTAGGCGGACCTATGCCACCAGCCCAGATGAGGATGTCGTAAGAGAGGTGCTTGCCGCCCGCGACGATTCGGCCCGCCGAAACTTCAGACAGTTTATGATGAAGATAGAAGGTGACCCCGGCTCCTTTGAGCCGGCGATGGGCATATGACGCCAGACCGGGTCCTAGTCCGGGCAACAGGCGGGTCGACGCCTCAACCAGACTTACGTGATGGCGGGGAGCAAGTACCCCTGCCACCTCGACTCCGGTAAGGCCGCCACCCACCACCACGACTTGCTGATTTTTCCCCTTATCCAGGTCCCGCTTGATTCTCTGAGTGTCCTGAGCCGTCTTCAAAGGCAGGGCCAGGGCCTTCAGCCCGGGAACCGGAGGGAAGCGGGGCACGGTACCAACCGCCAGGATCAGCCAGTCGAAGGCTACCTGCTCGCCAGACTGGAGCAAGACCGTACGCTGAGCTACTCTGATGCCAACAATTTGATCGGCAATTCTGGTCACCCGGGCGTCCTTTAGCAAGCGGTCATAGGACAAAACGTGGCGAGCAACGCTTTTTCCCGGAGCTAGCGCCTCGGGCAACTCCGGCACTAGGGTGTGTCCGGGTTCGGAATCGATAAGCGTAAGTCTGCCTCCGGCCTGATTCAACAGGCGGCTTAGCGCCGCTAAGCCAGCATACCCCCCGCCAGCCACAACGATCCGATCGGCCATGTCATCACCCCTCGCGCTTAGCATGTCTAGACAGGCTAACTCTGATGCAGATTACCAGGCCGGACCGAATCGTCGAGCTAGAACCTCATCGGCATGAGCTAAATTGGCCACGACCATGTCAGCCCCCGCCGACTCAAGTTGCTCGACGCTGTAATGCCCCGTCGCGACCGATAAGCAGGGGAGGGAGATCTTATGGGCTCCCTCGATGTCTAATGGGGTGTCACCAATGACGACGGCCGATTGCTCGAAAGACGCCGCGTAATACTCCTGGGCGTTAGCTAAGGCTCGTCTCATGACTTGACTCCGTTCAGGGCCGTCTTCACCAAAGCCTCCCACCGGAAAAAATCCTGCCATTTGGTGGGCACCCAACTTGAGATAGGCACCCTGGCGAAAGTTTCCCGTACCGAGAGCCAGAGCCAGGGTCTCGCGGAGGGCGGCACGTTGCACAAATGCCTTGGCCCCGGCTATAGCGTGACCCGGGTGCGACTTGAGTTCGTCGGCGAGAAAGGAATGGTAGGTGGCTTCGACCAGGGGCCAGTTGGGCGGGGACGGTAAGTGATGTCTCTCGTAGGCGTCTTCGAGAAGTTGTGGATCCGTCTTCCCAAAGTGGGAAGCAGCCTTGCCTTGCATCGCATTCTCGACCCCGAAGAGCTTGGCAATGGTTCGATTCATGGCGCGTAAGGCGGCGCCTTCGGCGTCAATTAACGTTCCATCAATGTCCAAAATTAATAAGAGCATTCGGCGAGTCTCCTCTCGGTTACGGCCCTATCTGGGATGCCGCCTCTTGATCTAGAAACCAGTGTAGGCCATCCCGATCCTTCACCATGGAAGCGGGAAGGGCCGGGGTAGGGGCAGTTGTGCGAATCTCGCCCACGATGGTCGCCTTGGGCTTGCCACTTACCAAAAAGGCGACGGCGCGCGCGTGATTAATTACGGGCAATGTCAGCGTGTAGCGCCAGCTTTGGTGTTCCGCCACGTAGACATGCTCAACGAAGTCGGCGCTGCCAAGGGCGGGGGAATTCGGGAACAGGGAGGCGGTATGGCCTTCCGGGCCGAGACCCAAAAGGACGAGGTCCAATCTCGGAAATCCATCTTCTACCGCGGGTTGTAGTTTGGTGCGATAGTCGGCCAGCGCCATAGGCGGGCGGTATTCGGTCACCCACCGGTTCACCGAATGGGGCTGAGGGTCGAGTCTTCTCAAAAGGAGCGTGTCGGCTGCACCAAAGTTGCTATCAGGGTGGGTTGGCAAGACGTCACGCTCATCGCCCCAATAGAGATCGGTGTGTTCCCAGGGAAACGTCTCTTGATGGCCTTCTTGGGCCATTAGACTAAAGAGCTGTTTGGGCGTACTGCCTCCCGATAGAGCCCAGAAAAATCTTCCTCGCTTGGATATCGCCTGGTCGGCAAGGTGCTTGACAAAGGTGTACACTTCTTCAACGAGCTCGGCACTGTTCGGTTGAATATGTAGGTGGGACATGGGACCTCCTTGACTCAGGAGGGCGAGAGAAGGTTTGGTCTCTCGCCCCCGTACTTACTTTCGCCATTCAAAACCGTCACGTGCGATCATTTGGTTGGCCTCTTCGGGACCCCAAGAACCGGCCGCGTAAGTCGGAATAGAGCCTCGTCCCCTATCCCAGGCCTGTAAGATGGAACTAACTAAAGCCCATGCCGTTTCCACCTCATCTTTTCGAGTAAAGAGGGTGGAATCCCCAAACATGGCGTCAAGCAGCAGGCGCTCGTAGGCCTCGGGAGCTGCATCAGCAAAAGACGAGTCATAGAGAAAGCTCATGTCGACGGTCCGCACCCGCATCTGAGCACCCGGCACTTTGGCACCGAAGCGCAAGGAGATGCCTTCGTCAGGCTGAATCTTTAGAATCAACTGGTTGGGCTCTAGCTCCGACCCAGACTGACGAAAAAATGGATGAGGTACCCGTTTAAATTGGATGACAATCTCGGTCACCCGTTTGCTTAGGTGCTTACCCGTACGCAAGAAAAAGGGCACTCCCGCCCAGCGCCAGTTGTCGATGAGAAGGCGCATGGCTACGTAAGTCTCCGTGCGGCTGTCCGAGGGGACGTCCGGTTCATCCAGGTAGCCCACCACCGGTTTGCCCCCTACCGTACCCGCGTCATATTGCGCGCGTACGGTATTTTCGGCCACCTCCCGAGTCGATAAGGGATGAATGGCGCGAAGGACCTTTACTTTCTCATCGCGAACGGAGTCCGCTTCATTGGCTACGGGGGGCTCCATGGCAATGAGACAAAGTAATTGCATCATGTGATTTTGAATCATGTCGCGGATGGCACCGGCGTTATCATAATAGGTGCCCCGACCCTCAATGCCTAAAGATTCGGCCACGGTGATCTGCACATGGTCAATGTACCGGCGGTTCCACAGGGGCTCGAAGATCCCATTGGCAAATCGGAAGACCAAGATATTTTGCACCGTTTCTTTTCCTAAATAGTGGTCAATCCGGAAAATTTGCTCCTCTTCAAAGACCTGGTGCAGGTCGCGGTTGAGCATTTCTGCCGACTCGAGATCGTGTCCGAAAGGCTTTTCCACCACGATCCTCACCCAGTTTGAGGGGTCTTCGGAATGACTTAAGCCCACTTGGCCGAGTTGATCGGCGATGATGGGGTAAAACGAGGGAGGAGTCGCCAGGTAGAACAAGCGATTCTTAGCCGCCGGCAGTTGGGTAGCAATCGCGTCCAGAGTGGATTTAAGACGAACGTAGACTTCCGGGTCGCTGAAATTCCCCTCAACATAGTGGACGTTGGCCTGAAACTTGGACCAAATATCGTCGTCGACGGGCCGTCGGGAAAATTCCTTAACGGAGCGTGTGATGGACTCCCGAAAGGACTGCGAGTCATTTTTTTGTCGCGCAATACCGACGACGGCGACGTCTTTAGGCAGCCACCCGTCCACTACCAGGTTGTATAAGGCCGGAAAGAGCTTCCGATGGGAAAGGTCGCCTGCGGCGCCAAAAATGATCATGACGAATGGCTCAGGGTGTCGGTCGGAGGAGAATTCTGCGACACCGTTTAAAACCGTTTGGTCCATGTTGATCCCCTTTACCAAGCAGTGTGGTCGTTACTCGGGCTTGATCGCATGCCCACCAAATTCGTTGCGCAAGGCAGCGATGACTTTAGCGCTATAGGACTCATCTTGACGAGAAACCAAGCGACTTAAGAGAGATAGGGTAATGACCGGCGCAGGAACGTTTTCCCGAATGGCTTCGGCAACCGTCCACCGGCCTTCTCCGGAATCTTCTACAAAGCCGCGAATTCCCTCTAATTCGGGATTTTTAGCATAGGCGTCGGTCAGCAAGTCTAAGAGCCAGGAGCGAACCACACTGCCATGTCTCCATAGCTCAGAGATTTTTGCTAGGTCCAGCGGGAATTCAGAGCCCTTCATGATCTCAAAACCCTCACCATAAGCGGCCAATAGTCCGTATTCGATGCCATTGTGGACCATCTTCACGAAGTGTCCGGAACCGATCGGACCGACGTGCAGGAAGCCGCCTTCCGGCGCCAAGGAGGTGAACAGGGGGAGGGCTTTAGCCACGGCCTCTTTCGTACCGCCGACCATCAGACAATACCCATTGTCGAGTCCCCACACGCCTCCACTGGTGCCCGCGTCAATAAAGTCGAGGTGTTTTGCTTGAAGTTCTTGGCCGCGTCGCATCCCATCGCGGAAGTTGGAGTTGCCTCCGTCAATAATGAGATCCCCTGGACTCATCGAGCCGGCCAAGGTGGCAATCGTCGACTCCGTGGGTGCGCCCGCTGGCACCATGATCCATACCACGCGAGAGCTGGGCAGTTTCCCGACCAAGTCTTGCAAAGACGAGGCCGGGGTCGCTCCCAATTTCTCCACTCGTGCAACCGCCGCGGGATCTCGATCATAGGCCACCACCTGATGTCCGTCCCGGATTAATCGTTCCACCATATTGCCGCCCATCCGACCTAAACCGACCATGCCAACCTGCATCGCGGACCCCCCTTATCATCTTGGTTCCTGGACGCCTCAGGCGTCTCCCAGTAGTTTCTTTAGCTGGTTCGACAACTCACCATGTACGCGCACACTTAAGACTCGTCGATTTCTGGACACGAGCGATTCATAATCTCCAAGCGCTTGGGCCAAAATCAAGGTCTCAAAGTCGTAACCGTCGCCCGGCACCTCGAGCTTTGGTCCTCCTACCTCGATGATTTGCAAAAAGAGGCCTGAATCCGGCCCGCCTTTATGCAACTGACCGGTGGAATGTAAAAATCGTGGTCCGAAGCCCAGCGTCGTCGCCAGTTTAGATTGCGTTTGCAGGCGGGTTCGCATGTCTTCTAGCACCGTGTGTGCCGCTGGGCTGGGATTGACATAGGCTAAAAGGGCCACGTAATCTCCGGGACGGCAGGCACGCTCAAACGCGACCAGCAGATCTTTAGGAGTGTGGACGTCTGCAACATTGATGCGGTTCACTCGCGCCTCAAATCCGCCTTGTCCCCAATCTACGGGGCTTTGGGGCAAATCCCCGTGCTCCGCGTGGTATTGCAACAGGCGCTTGGTGTTGTCCTTGCTTTCTTGCACATTGGGTTGATCAAAGGCGTCAATGGCTAAGACCGCCCCCGCCATGGCGGTCGCCACTTCCCAGCGGTAGAACTCTTGGGACAGATCCATGGCTTCGTCTACGTACATCTCGATCACGGGATGGCCCGCTGCGTTAAGTTCCTGGATTGAGGGCTCTTGGGTTTCGTAGCCACGCATCCGGTAGCGGACAAATACCCGGTCGGTCCCGTACTCGTTCACGGGGAGGGAAGGCTCGTGCGCCACGGGAATTAATCCTCGGCCCTCTTTGCCCGTTGATTCGGCCAAGAGTTGCTCGATCCAGTCTTCCATGTGGCGTATTTGCGGGGGAAACAGGAAAGTCACCTTGTCGCGGCCAGCAACCGCAAGGCTTCCCAGGACGGTGCCCAGATAGGCTCCAGGATTTTGGTCAATCGTCTCGTTGGCGCAAAGATCCGCCATCGCCAAAGCTCGGTCGAGGATATCGTATAGCGAGAGACCCTTTAAGGCGGCGGGAACCAGGCCGAACAGGGACAACGCCGAGTACCTTCCCCCAATGTCTTTCGGGTTGAGAAAGATATGCCGGAATTTGCTGGCGCTGGCTTCCTTCTCCATGCTCGTTCCCGGATCGGTGATAGCAATAAACTGGTTGCCGGGATGGGCCACTCCATGATCTTCTAAAACCTTCCAGAAGTAGTGATAAAAAGCGTTGGGTTCGGTGGTTGATCCTGATTTCGAAGCCACGATAAACAGGGTGTGCTTGAGCGGCAGGCTATCTGCCAAGTGTTTCACGTACGTGGGGTTGGTGGTGTCCAATACGTGGAGGTTGAGTCCTTGCTCGGGGCTTGGAAACGCCTTAATCAAGACGTCGGAAACGAGGCTCGACCCGCCCATACCTAGAATCACGGCATCGGTATAACCCTCGCGCCTCAGATCGCCAGCGAAGACCTCTATGGCGGGAACCTGGGGAAGGTCCCATTTCATGACCTCGAGCCAGCCTAGCGCATTTTCGATTATGGCCTGGTGCTTGGGGTCTTGGCTCCATAATGAGGGATCGTGTTTCCATAGCCTCGCTACGGCCCCGCTTTGGGTGAGTTCCTTCACCCGTTTCGCAATCGCGGGGGCATATTGCCCTACCTGATACTGGTCAGGATGCAACTGCCGTAGGACCCGTGCACGTTTGGCAGCGAGACCCCTAAACAAGCTGACGAACGAGGCTTCAAAACTGGCGACGCCTTCGCGAAGTAGTTGGTCGGTGACCTCATCCATATTGATTCCCTGACTGGCCAAGGTGTCCAGAAGGGTTTTGGCTGCTTTGAGGTCCTGATCAATGGTTCGCGTAAATTCCCCCGCCTTGAGTACGGCGTCTACGGTCGCCGGGGGCATGGTGTCGACCGTGTCCGGGCCAATGAGGCCCTGAACGTAGAGCAACTCGGGATAGCTTGGGTTTTTCGTGCTGGTCGATGCCCATAGCGGCCTCTGTACCCGGGCTCCCTTGGACGCCAAACGGGCAAACTGGGGACCGGAAAAGCGCGTGCGAAAAAGTTGGTAGGCCAATTTGGCATTGGCCGTAGCCGCCTTACCGGCAAGCGATGGGTCGAGACCGCGCTCGGCAATGGCCTTGTCCACCAAGGTGTCCAGTCGGCTCACGAAGAAACTCGCCACAGAGTCAATGTGATCGACGGGGTCGCCCCGCTTGGCCCGCTGATCCAAGCCATTGAGAAAAGCGCTAATCACCTGGTCGTACGCCGTCAGGCTAAAAATGAGGGTCACATTGACGTTGATGCCTTCGCTAATGAGTTGCTCGATAGCCGGTATACCTTGAGGGGTGGCCGGCACCTTAATCATGACATTGGGTCGTGCTAACGTCGAAAAGAGGCGGCGCGCCTCGGCCACGGTGCGTTCGGTATCTCTGGCTAAGGTTGGAGGCACCTCAATGCTGATGTAGCCGTCGGCGCCATCGGTACGATCATAGACGGGCCGCAGTAAGTCTGCCCCACGGGCAATATCATCTAAGGTCAGTTGATCATAAATGCGCTCTAGCGAAAGTCCAGCCTGGACACCACGGGAAATGGCGTCATCATAATCGTGGGACCCGCCAATCGCCTTTTCGAAGATGGTCGGGTTCGAGGTGATGCCGCTGACGCCCTGTTCGATAAGTTTGGCCAGGGCTCCAGATTCAATCAAACCTCGTTGGATATTGTCGTACCACACGCTCTGGCCCAGCTGATTTAATTGTTGGATCGGGTTCATGGACTTGCCTCCTTACGATTTGGTTCCTTTTGCGAGCACAGCACGAGCTTCATCCACCACGTGGTCTACGGTAAAGCCGAAGTGGGGTAGTAGATCTTCAATCTTTCCGGAAGCACCAAAGCTCCGCATGGCCACGATGCGACCGTGCGGGCCGACGAATCGGTCCCAGCCCATGGGGCTTGCCGCCTCAATGGCGACACGGGCGGTCACATCCGACGGTAGGACCGTCTCGCGGTAAGCGTTAGGCATCTGCTCGAACAATTCCCAGCAGGGCATGCTCACCACGCGGCAGGCGATGTGGTCCTTCTCCAAGACTTCGGCGGCGGCAAACGCTAACGACACTTCCGATCCGGTAGCCATGAGAATGATTTCAGCGTTGGGGCTGTCCTTGGCAACATAGGCTCCCTTGGCGACGTCCGCTGATTTGATGGCCAGCACCGGCAGTTTTTGTCGACTCAAAACCAAGGCCACGGGATGATCGGTTGACGAAAGGGCAACTTTCCATGCCTCCCGCGTTTCATTGGCGTCAGCCGGGCGAATCACCCGTAGCCCGGGAATGGCTCTCAATCCCGCCAACTGTTCGATAGGCTGGTGCGTCGGCCCATCTTCTCCGAGTCCTATGGAGTCGTGGGTAAAGACGTAGACCACGGGCTGGTGCATGAGTGCAGATAACCGAATAGCAGGCTTGCAGTAGTCGGAGAAGATAAGAAAAGTACCGCCAAACACGCGAAGACCGCCATGCAAAGACATTCCGTTTAGTGCGGCGGCCATCGCATGCTCGCGAACGCCAAAGTGAATATTGCGACCTTCGTAGTGACCTGGAGCAAAGTCGCCCGCGCCCTTCAGATAGGTATCCGTGGAGGGGGACAGGTCGGCTGAGCCTCCGAAGAGGGTTGGGATCTTGGCGGCCAGGGCATTTAATACGGCTCCTGAAGCGCTCCTGGTGGCCAAAGACTGGCCCGCTTCATACTGCGGCAGATCGCTGTCCCAGTCCGCCGGCAACTGATGATGCCAGGCGTGCGTGAGTTCTTGAGCCAACTCGGGAAACGCGGCCTGGTATTTGGAAAAGACCATTTCTTGCCACTTTGTCTGCCACGCTCGACCCCTCGACTTGGCCGTTAAGAAGAGCTGGCGAATGTCCTCCGGTACCTGAAAAGGCCCATCGGTCCAGCCCAGATTCTTTCGGGTCAGCTCGACTTCCTCAGCGCCCAGCGGGGATCCATGAGCCGAGGCGGAATCGTGTTTGTTCGGAGACCCTTCTGCGATGTGCGTACGGACGGCGATTAAGCTCGGGCGGTCTGTGGCCATTTGGGCGGATTTAATGGCTTCGGCAATCGCCCTGGTGTTGGTGCCCTCAGTGACGCGCTCAGTATGCCAGCCATAGGCTTTGAAGCGCAGCAAAACGTCTTCCGTAAAGGTGATCTCGGTCTGCCCCTCAATAGAAATATGGTTGTCGTCATAAAGAAAAATGATCTTTCCGAGACCCATGTGGCCGGCCATTGAGGCCGATTCGCCCGACAGTCCCTCCATCAGGTCACCGTCGCTGACGATGGCATATGTATAGTGGTCGATCACCTCGTGGCCCGGCCGATTATATTTGGCGGCCAGATGACGCTCCGCCATGGCCATGCCCACCGCAGTGGCAAATCCCTGCCCAAGTGGCCCAGTCGTCGTTTCAACCCCTGGCGTAAGCCCGTATTCAGGGTGTCCCGGGGTGATCGAGCCGAGCTGGCGAAAGCGCTCTAATTCAGAGAGAGGCAGGTCGTATCCAGTCAGATATAGCAGGGCATACAGCAACATCGAGCCGTGGCCTGCGGACAAGACAAATCGATCTCGATTCGGCCAAGCTGGGTCTTCGGGGTTATGCCGCAAAAACTCCGTCCACAGGGTGTAGGCCATAGGCGCTGCTCCCATAGGCATTCCAGGATGGCCCGCATTGGCCTTTTGTACGCCGTCTATAGCTAAAAATCGAATCGCGTTGATTGCACGTAACTCTATTGGTGTATCTGCCATCAGTCACCCTCCATCGGATTACCGTAAAAGTGTTAGGCAAGAGTAATCGCCAGCAAGGTTTAGGATCTTCACTTTCCCAGGTTTTAGACATGAACTTTCGTAGGAAAGCGGCTGGCGCATCCTCATCTATTGTAGACTTCGCGGATAATCCTGGCAACGGACAGGCGTCAGGCTCAAACACATGGTACCCTATAGGCAAATCTGTGAATGGGGGAGACTTATGGCTTTATTGGGAGTAGACATTGGAGGAACGAAGATTGCGATAGGATTGGCCAGCGATTCCGGCGAGCTTTTGCAACAAGAGCGGTTCTTGGTCAGTGACACCCAAACGCCCGAAAAAACCCTTGATCGCGTGGCGGAGATTGCCAAGACACTAGCCAAGCAAAGAGAAGACTTTGGTCAGGTGGGCATATGCAGTCCGGGACCGTTTCACAACGGCAAGTTGTCAAACCCCGCCAATCTTCCGGGATGGGACGGAGTGGATATTGCCCAAAGCCTTTCTAGCCGCTTGGGCCGTCCGGCGTATCTTCAAAATGATGCCAACGCGGCCGCCGTCGGGGAGTGGCTCTTTGGCCAGGGCAAGGGCACCAAACATATGGCCTACGTCACCGTGTCTACGGGGGTAGGTGCTGGACTGGTGTTGAATGGGACACCCTATGGAGGTCCGCATGGCAATGCCGCGGAACTTGGTCATGTGGTCATCGATGTCAATGGTCCGCAGTGCAACTGCGGTTTGACCGGCTGCTTAGAGGCTCTGGCCAGTGGCACGGCGATCGGCCGAAGTGGAAGGCAACGGGCTGCATCTAGCGCCTTTCTCCGCTCGCTACACGACGAGGGCATTGGAGCCAAAGAGGTCTTAGACGGCTGGAAAGCAGGCGACGCCGTGTGCTCCGAGATTGTCGAAACCGCGGCCCGACATCTCGGCCATGGGCTGGGAATCTTGGTGAACCTGGTCAATCCAGAGCGGATAGCGTTGGGAGGCGGGGTGATGAATGCGGGGGCCCCACTGCTCGACCGAATTCGCCACTGGACCCAGTTCTATAGTATGCCTACTTTATTTGGCGAAACCGACTTGCGTCTGAGCAGTCTTGGAGATTCCACGGGTTTGATGGGAGCAATAGCGGTGGCCATGGTCGGAGACGGCGGAAAGAAGTAAGGTTCGGCGGGGAGAGTCGTTGACAGTCTCACAAGGCTCCCCATATACTTAACATGAAATGTCGCAAACCTTACAGGGAGCGATTCGGAGGGATTACACATTGAACGCAAATGAAGTGACACGACTGATCCGGGAAAAGCAAATCGAAATGGTGGATTTCCACCTCATTGATGTTCCCGGAACATGGCAGCACGTGACCTTGCCCATAAGTCAGGTCGATGAGGAACTCCTGCAAACGGGCATTCCATTCGACGGTTCCAGTCTTAGAGGGTTTCGCGGCATCGAAGAGAGCGATATGGTCATGGTTCCTGATTTAGAAACCGTCGTCGTCGACCCGTTTTCGGCGGTGCCCACGCTTAGCATCATTGCTGATGTTTTTGATCCTGAACGCGTTGCCTATCAACGGGATCCGCGCCGTATTGCCAAAAATGCGGAAGAATACCTAAAGCGCTCGGGGCTTGCCGATATCAGCTATTGGGGTCCAGAATTGGAGTTTTTCATCTTCGACTCCGTTCGGTTTGCCAGCCGAGGTCACGAGTCCTTTTTCCACGTAGACTCTGAGGAAGGCTACTGGAATGCCGGCCGCGAGGGCCTAGGCCATACCATCCGACCCAAAGAGGGTTATTTCCCGACGTCGCCCCTAGACGCCACCTACGGCTTGCGCACGGCCATGGTCAAGGCCTTGCAAAGTGTGGGTATCCGCGTTGAAATGCATCACCACGAGGTGGCCTCGGGGGGCCAAGGAGAAATCGATCTGCGTTTTAATTCGCTTACCCGCATGGCGGACATCGTGATGCTTTACAAGTACGTGGTGAGAAACGTGGCCCAACAGCACGGCAAGACCGTTACTTTCATGCCTAAGCCCCTATTCGGCGACAACGGTAGTGGGATGCACGTCCATCAGTCGTTGTGGAAAGATGGAAAGCCCCTGTTCTATCATGAAGACAGCTATGCCCATCTCTCGGAGATCGGCCTTGCCTACATTGCCGGCATCCTAAAGCATGGTCCCGCCTTATTAGCCTTGACCAACCCCTCGACGAATTCCTACCGACGGTTGGTTCCGGGCTATGAGGCACCGGTGAACATTGTCTTTTCACGCGGGAATCGTTCAGCTGCTATCCGGATTCCCGTTACCGATCGGCCCGAGGCCAGCCGCGTTGAATTCCGCACCCCGGATGCGACCTCCAATCCCTATTTGGCCTTTGCTGCCTGTTTGATGGCTGGTCTGGACGGGGTGCGTCACGGATGGGATCCGCGAAAAATGGGCTTTGGTCCCGTGGACAAAAATATCTATGCCTTGAGCGAAGGGGAACGTGAGCAAATTCAGAGTGTTCCTGGGTCGTTAGCAGAGTCGTTAGCTGCGTTGGAGGCTGACCACGACTTCTTGCTGGAAGGCGACGTGTTTAGCGAGGACCTGATCGCGACCTGGATCGATCACAAACGTCGTAATGAGGTGGACGTAGTGAATTTGCGGCCGCATCCGATGGAGTTTGAGCTGTATTTTAACAGTTGACCTTGCTCGAAGGTCTCTGTATAATGAGCAAGTCGGCGCCGAAGTGGCGGAATTGGCAGACGCGCACGACTCAAAATCGTGTGTGGTGATCCCACGTGCCGGTTCAAGTCCGGCCTTCGGCACCAAAAGTTTAGGCCTTTGATCATCATTGTCAGATGGTGATCAAAGGCCTTCTTGTGCGTGATGTGGATAAATGGTTCAATCACAGCCAAACTCCGTCTCGTCGAGTACGGCCAAGCCCCGGGGAAGGATCAGTTGATTATGAAGGGATTTCGGACGCGAGAATGTCATCGAGTAGGCTGTTAAACTCCCGAGATTTTTCGATCATGACCAAATGGCCAGCATGGGCCATCTCATAGTAGGACGCCGTCGGCCATGCTCGCAAAAAATTCCGACCCAACGCAGGAGGGGTCATCAAATCATCTTCTCCCACGAAGACGGCCTTGGCCGGTGCAATCCGATCCAGCCAGGCTTCGGCGTTGAAGGTGTTGGCCGCCTGAAACTCTTTGAGAGCCTGAGTAGGGGGGATCTTTTGAATTTGTCGGCGAGATGCCTCTCTTAAAGAAAGGGGCGCCGACTCTGAAAGCGACCACTCGGCGATGTCCGCTAGAGCCTCTTCTGGTTGGTTCTCGAGCTTTTGCAACAAGCGGGGGCTCACCGCCAGATTGGGTGCGGTACCCACCAGGACTAAGGAGAGGACGTCCTCAGGATATTTACGAGCTAAGCTCAAAGCCACGGCGCCCCCCAAAGAGTGCCCCACCACTGCACGAGGCGCGGCAATAGAGCCATGCAGCCAATCGGCCCAAGCATCTATCAAGTCGGGTGCGGGTACGTCAAGCGCAGGCAATGTGGGGAAGCGTGCCTCGGGATAGTGCCGACGCTGTCGAACCCAAATCGCGCCACTTGAACAAGCTCCATGAATAAATAAAAGAGGTGGCAATTTAAACCGTCCTCGATGCTGTCTTTGGTCCTTCTAATTTGCTACCATAAACCTATCACATTCGCCAGTGGGAGGCACGGACCTTGCCTAAACAGCTCTTGATTGATGGCCATAGTCTCTTGTTTCGGGCGTATCATGCCTTGCCTCCCTTGACCCGGACAGACGGCACGCCGACGGGGGCCCTGCACGGGTTTGCCAATATGTTACTTAAAGTCGTCAAAACGCAACAGCCTGACCGCGTGGTGGTGGCGTTCGATGCCCCCCAAAAGACTTTCCGGCATGATCTCGATGCGGACTATAAGGGTACCCGCACCGAGGCTCCGGACGATTTCAAAATTCAAGTCCCCTTGGTGCAAGAGTTGCTGCAACACCTAGGTATTGCAGAGCTTTGGTTGGGAGGATACGAGGCCGACGACCTTATTGGCACCTTAGCGCGCATGGGCGAAGACCGCGGCTACCAGTCAGAAATCATCACCGGCGATCGGGATCTGTTGCAGATCATTTCCGAGGATGTCACGGTCTATCTGACCCAACGTCTAGGGATTAGCGTGCTAGAGCGAATCGATCGAGAAGGTTGTGTGCTCAAGCTGGGCGTGACCCCTGAGCAAGTTCCCGATTTTAAAGGCTTGATGGGAGACCCCTCTGACAACATCCGAGGAGTGGCTGGAATCGGAGAAAAATCGGCCCGCCAGCTCCTCGCGCAGTTTGGCAGCATCGAAGGCATTTACCAGAACCTTGGTTCCATCGACAACCGACGGTGGCTAAAGGCTTTAACGGAACAGCAAGCGCAGGCGCTTTCGTCGAGACATTTGGCAACCATTGACTGTACGGTTCCCATTGACTGGCCTGAGGTGGCGGAGCCCTTCGAATGGCGCATAACGCCCCGTTTGGAGCAGTTTCTGGCCGCGATGGAGTTGGATAGTCTTCGACGGCGATTGACCGATACCTCGACCAGAAGGGGAGTAAAGCTCGAGCAGGCGTCCGAGCCGCCATCGATTCCAGAATTTCCCAAGCTCGCGGTGGATTCCGCCGAGATGGTGGATGAAGACTCGTTTACGCTGGACGCCAGCACCGAGGTCGTGTTGTTATCACCGCACGCGCCCTATTTGCTTCTGCGGGGGGATGGGATGATGACACGCTGGTCAAAATCGTTGCCGGCGGCGCGATATTTGGGGTGGGGGACGAAAGCTTTGTTGCGCGAACTTAAGCGCCAGGGCGAGTCCATCGACATTATCGAAGACGGCAAGCTGCAAGCGTACCTCCTTAACTCCGAGGCGAGAGCGTACCATTTAAAAGATGTCGCCTTGCGCTCTGGAGCAGTCTGGCAGGACGATGAGGAATATCAGATCCGACTGGCGCTTACGCTAATACAAAAACAAGCGGAGGCGATCACGGCTAATGGCTTGGAATCCGTCTACCGTGACCTGGAGATCCCGCTGATCCCGATATTGGCTGACATGGAGTACCGCGGTATCGCCGTCGACGCCGACAAGCTCCAGGCTTTGGGAAACGAATGCGAACGGCTTTTAAGCGAACTTCAGGACCAGATCTATACCCTCGCCGGCTCCGAGTTTAATATCCACTCTACGCAGCAACTAGCCCAAGTATTGTTCGACACGCTCCAATTGCCCGTGGGCAAGAAGACCAAGACGGGGTATTCCACCGACCAAGATACGCTGGAACGCCTAAGACCGCTGCACCCGATCGTGGATAAGATCTTGAGTTTCCGCCAACTGAGTAAGATTAAAGGGACTTACGTGGAGGGGATGGTGGGCCTGATAGACGCCAGCGGACGCCTACACACCACGTTTCACCAAACCGTGGCCGCTACAGGCCGCTTGTCGTCCAGCGATCCGAACCTGCAAAATATTCCGGTACGCGATGCGATGGGCAGAAGGGTTCGAAGCGTGTTTGTACCGAGCCCCGGCCAAGTGCTGTCGGCAGCGGATTATTCCCAGATTGAGTTGCGCATGTTGGCCCATTTGTCGGGTGACCAACATCTGATCCAAGCGTTTGAGGACGGCGAGGATATCCACCGTCGCACCGCCGCCGAAATGTTTAACCTAAAGCTAGACGAGGTCAACCAGACCTGGCGAAATCGCGCCAAGGCCATAAACTTTGGCATCATCTACGGCATTTCCGGCTTTGGCTTGGCTCGGGATACGGGAGTTTCAGCCAAAGAGGCGTCCGATTATATCCAGCGCTACTATGCCCGCTATCCCCGCTTAAAACAGTATTTTGACGAGATACTAGAGGGTGCTCGGGAACAGGGTGCGGTGACCACCATCCTCGGGCGCGTGCGCCCGCTTCCGGAAATTCATCAAAAAGATCGCACCCGGCGGCAATATGCGGAACGCATGGCCATCAACACGGTCATTCAGGGTAGCGCTGCCGACCTCATCAAACGGGCCATGGTAGAGTTTGCCCGCCACAGCCGATCGCAGTCCTGGCGCTCGAAGCTGACGCTGCAGGTGCACGACGAACTTATTTGGGATATGGACCCGACTGAAGAAGATCAGGTAATGTCTTTAGCCATCCACTTGATGACGACCGTGATGCCGCTTCGCGTGCCGCTCTTGGTTGAGCTGAAGCATGGCCCCGACTGGGAACACATGATTCCTTTCGTGGTCGGGGGCGGGTAATGCCAGAATTGCCAGAGGTGGAAACCATTCGCCAGTATTTGGAGACCGAAATGGTGGGTCTCAGCGTTACCGCAGTATCTCATCTGGATGGTCGCATGATAAAATTAGGCGACGACGATGCA
>JAJZZI010000040.1 GCA_021797635.1 Bacillota bacterium
AGACGGATTCCATTACGCAGCCGGCAAAAAAGGCCACACGGCCGGCGGACTGGGGGGGCTTTGGCCAGGCAGGGTTGCTCAGAGACTCTGGAGCGAGGCGACTGGGCAACATGGCCACAAGGTCTCTACCGACTCCGATATCAGGGACTATGTGTCGAAAGTGCCGACCGAGCTCGGCCAATTGTCCGAAGGCACGGCGGTGCTTGGATAGGTACAGGGCTCCTCGGCTGGCCAACGACCCGCGGAAGGCGTGGCTACCGCGGGCGATTAAGGCCGTGCGTCCAGCCTCCAAAATACTCTCGTAGTGGACGCCAGAAGGACAGGCTGGCTCACAAGCTCGGCAGCCTATGCAATACGAGAGGGCTTCCTCTAATCCCGACCAGTTGGGTAATTCATTGCGGGCAGCCGCTTCGACCATGGCGATGCGACCTCGGGGTGAATGCAGCTCTTGGCCAGTCAGGCGGTACGTGGGGCAGGCGGGAAGGCAAAAGCCGCACTTATTACAGTGTTCCGTTTCGGCCAATATGGACAAAAGTTCGGTGGACTCAGGCATTTTCCAGAACCTCCCAGGTGGGAAAACGATGGTGGGGATCAAAGACCTGGCCAATTCGGCTTTCGATATCGCGCCATGGGCCCTCGATGCGAGTTTGACTAGATTGTCCGATTTGGTGTCTGCGGGCGACCCAGCCAGGGAGGGGGGTCGAACCCGTAGGCATGACCAGTTCGATGGCTCCCGAGCTCGGGTAGGCGAAGAACGTGCATTCGGAGTGATCGAAGTCTCCAACTAGATGCGGCAGTGCGGCGGGGTCAACGCCTCCTTCAAGACACTGCACAGCGTCAAAAGAGTGTGCCCGATCGAGCCAAGCCAAGTCGTGTTGGTGGTCAATGAGGGCCAATTGATCGGCGCCGTACCACTGCAATTCGAGATCCCAAGTGCGTGTCCTATGGCTAAGGACGTCCCTTTGGGGTTGCAGGTGGCGACCCTCCAGCCAAACCCAGAGCACGTTGTCTTCCCCCGTGTGTTGCAAGAAAAGTCCCCGCGGAGGAACTTTGGCGTTTCTGAGCTCTAGCGCCAGCGCGGCCAACGGCAGAGCTTGACGGCTCTGAATGCCCGCGACGGCCATCTCTGGCGGTCTTGGCCGCAGGCGGAAGGTCAGTTCGGTAATGGCTGCCAAGGTTCCCCAGGAACCAATTAGCAGTTTGAGGACATCATAGCCGGCTACATTTTTCATGGTTTTGCGGCCAAATCGAAAACAGCGGCCTGCTCCGTCGATCCACTGGGCTGCCAACAGGTGATCCCTCCAACCCAAGCCTCCATCTCCCCAGTAGCGGGCATTGGTAGCCACCAGTCCGCCGAGGCTTCGGGTACCGCTATCCGGTAGCGTTGGCAGCGAAAGGTGGTGTTCTCTAAGCTTGGCGCTTAAGACCTCGGCCGTCATCCCAGCCTGGACGGTCACGGTTAGATTGGGTGCGTCCAACTCGACCAGTTGATCGAGACCGGCCAGAGATAGCCTATGGGTTTCAGCATGGCGGGGGCCTCGACCCTGTTGGCTGCCGCTGCCGCACACAGTCACGGTGGAAGAGGATGCGATGGTGCTAGCCAGCGCGCGAACACGCTCATCCATGGTGCGGGCGGGCGCGGGATAGGTGGTGCGATCGGCGACGTGATCGATGGGCAGGACGGCTTTCCCAGGGTTTAACAGCCCTTTAGGATCAAAGACTTGCTTCAGCTGTGCCATCAGGCGGAGTTCATCGTCCGAGTACATTAACGCGAGCTGTTCCAATTTATCGACGCCGATGCCATGTTCGCCGGTGATGGATCCGCCACGGGCGACGCAGGCCCGCAAGATGGCCTGGTCCGCCTCTCGCATGCGCGCCACCTCAGCGGCATCACTAGGATTGTAGGGGAGATTAGGGTGCAAATTGCCGTCACCGGCGTGAGCGATGGTCATAATGGAAAACCCGTGAGCGACCCCGATGGCCGTGACTTGACGCATCATTTCGGCCAGTAGCGGCCGGGGAACGGTGACATCTTGAATCCATAAATGGCCGGCAACTTGAGCGGCGGCGCCATACGCCGACCGCCGTCCCTTCCATAAATTGTCGACTTCTTCACGGGTTTGAGCGTGTAAGACCGACAAGGCATGACTTTGCCAAAGGATCTGGTCAACGCTGGCGCGTTCCTGGTCCACATCGTCTGCACTGCCATCGATTTCGATGAGTAGGACCGCCCCCGCTTCCTCCGGATATCCGGCGTGGACGAATCGTTCGATGGTTTCAATGCTCTTTTTATCGAGCAGTTCCAGGGTCGAGGGCAGAATGCGCTCGGCAATAATGGCCGACACCGCGCTGGCGGCCCTCTCGACCCCATCGAAGGCCGCTAACAGGGTTTTTACCGCGGGTGGCTTGGGCATTACCTGCAGCTTTACTTGGGTGAATAGCGCCAGGGTGCCTTCCGAACCCACGACGACACCGGTCAGGTCAAGCCCCGGCCGCCAATCGCGCACCGTCGGCAAGGTTCGTCGCACGCCGTCGGCAAGGTACACCTCACCACCTAGAACATGGTTCGTGGTCACTCCGTATTTGACGCAGTGCGGACCTCCAGAGTTTTCGCTGGCATTTCCGCCCAGGGTCGAGATGCGGTGGCTAGAAGGGTCAGGGGCGTAAAACAGATCGTCAGGAGCCAAAGCAGCTTGGAAGTCCGCATTGACCAGCCCAGGCCGCGCCATGGCCTCGCGATTTTCAAGGTCGATATGGACCACCTGATTCCACTTAGCAAAGGCCAGCACGACGCCACCGACCACGGGAGTGGTCCCCCCGCTCAGGCTGGTCCCCGCCCCACGGCCGATTATTGCCAGGCCAAATCTCTGGCACACGGAAAGAACCTCAGCGAGTTGGTCCTCGTGCTCAATGAAGACCACGGCCTGAGGCCAGTGGCGCTCGCCCGTGGCATCGTAGCTGTAGGCCAAGAGGCGGCTTGGGTCGGTCCAGACCGCATTTGGAGGCGAACTTTTCCGCAACTGATCAAAACATTCTTGTTGCTCGCGGCTGGTCCAACTCTTTCTTACTAACTGTAGATTGGGTCGTGGCAAGGCGCCCCACAGCTCTTTCAATGTGTTCCTCCTTAAATGCGACCAACGTTTGTGGTTCTATTGTACGAAATATAGCGGTAAAACTCACTAGCGGCGAAGGGTTGGCTGTGAACGGCTCTTTCTACGGGGCCATCTCCAGTGCTTGCCTTTTAGGTTTCGGATTGGCATGATACACTGCAGATAAGGGTTTTCTGGGAGGCGTAAGATGCTCGATCGCATACGTTCGTGGTTGCCGGGAGCGGTGAAAAAAGAGCCTGCGAAGCTGACGCTCGAGGGTAGTGAATTGTTGGAGTGGGTCAATCAAAAGCGCTCGCTGACCTTGTTGGACGTGCGCGACCAAAAGGCCTACCGTGGGGGCCACGTGAAGGGATCCGTGTTGATTCCCGGCAGCGAACTGCCACAACGCATGCATGAGCTGCGCAGTGATCAGCTGATCGTGGTGCTGGCTGACTCAGAGGCCAAGGCGTTTAAAGCGGCTCGCACGATGCGCCAGGCGGGCCTGGAGGTTATGCATCTTAAAGGAGGTATCCAAGCATGGCCCGGGAAAATCGTGAAGTGAGGCTTATGGACCAGCGGTTGTTGCGCGCCGTTGGAATCCTTGCTCTTATGGGGGCGGCACTGTTCTTATTGAACCATTTTCTGCTCATTGCGAGTTACCTGACGTTGGCCGGCTTCGCCTTTCTGATAGCGTCCTTAGGTTGGGATCGGCGTTACCAAACGGTGTTTAAGCGCCCGCCCTCGGGCTTTCAATTTACCGGGGAGCGACTGCCCAACCCTCCCGATGGTTGGGTGGAAGTGTGGCATCGGGGTATTTCTCGGGTCTACGTCGAAACCGCTTCGCGCGATGGAGGCTGACACCACGCTTTGGCACTGGGCGAGATGGGATAGAGCACGTAAAGACCGAGGTCCGGTCGATGCCCGACCAGGACTTCTGTGAGAAAAAAAGTAAGCGTCGACGGACATTGCGGCAGGTGCACGTTAAACTCTACAGGCATGGGAGTGAGACATTCGAGTTCAGGGCGGAAGTCTTGAACGATCGTGTCAAATAGACCTCTGAGCTCGACGGCGAGGGCGTTTCGCGCCGTGGTAGCCCAATCCTCATCAGGATTTAGGGACCACTGCAGTAATAGCCTTCGGGCCATGAAGGCGATTTCTTGGGCGGAGACCAAAGGAGGGGTGCTTCTTAGGGCCGCGACTAACATCGACACAATACTTTTTTCTAAAGAGGGCCGGAGCGCAAAGGTTGCCAAAAGACGGCGCATGGCTTGGTTGCAAGCTCGAAAGTAACCACCTACATCCAAGAGCGCGGCGGGATAGGGGTCAAACTGAGCCATCAACTGGGAGACGTTCGCGGGCAAGGGCAGCTTGGGGCAGACTAAAGGGCGGTATCCGGACAAAAATAACCAGCGGTTGACTTCGCCCGTGGCGATGGGTTCGCGCAACACCTCGGCCAGACGAATTAAGGTGTGCCGGGCAATGCCTACCACTTGCTGATTTTCGATTCGCGAAATTTGCTTCTGGGATATGGGGATCTTGGCTGCCAATTGAAACTGTGACCAGCCCTGGGATTCGCGAATTCGTCGGACAGAAGAGCCAATTTCCTCCAACATCTGGCGCTACCTCCCATTATTGCTTAGGTTTGGACAACGTTCTCCATGAAGCACAGAAATCCCTGCTAAATTTTTTTAAACGGGGAAGGCAGCGTTTTGGGGCGTGGGCCATGACGCCAGACCTGATCGCAGGTCTCTCGGTTTGTCCCTTGTCATCGGAGATGGTGGGCTTGATGCTGACGGGCGAAGGACCAGGTTCCTCGGGCAAAACGGGTTCCTCTGACTTTGGAAGGCCTCCCCGAGCGCTACTAACGCGGGAGAAATTCCTTGGGGTGGGACGTGCTACCTTCATCATCGACAAAGCTTTCCCGGCGCGGTCCGGCAGCGCTGCGTAATGCGACCAGCACTGCCCTTCAAAGGACAGGTAGGTGTCGTGGCAACGGATGGGTCCATCCTCGGCCCCCAATGGGGGCCGATCTTCGCCGTGCACGACAAGGTGGCCATTTGACAGCCATTCGACATGCATCACCCCGTCGCCAAGCCAAAGGGCAGGAGCCACGGCATCGGCCGGACCTAATTGGAAATATTGTTGCACCGGTACCTCAGGCCAACCGGTCTGGTCGCGCACTTGGCCGTGGATGAAGCCCGTTTGCCACCAGGCAAGATAGAGAAATTCCCGAGACACTACGAGCGCTGGCCACTGTCCTTGGGGGAGCGCGATGGGCTGGCGAAATACGCCTTGCCGGGGATGGTAGCCAAGAACCCAGTTGCTCTCGCGGAATTGGGCTACGGTCCACCAGACGTGGTCGCGGGCCGTGGCCCAAGGGCAGGCGATTTCTAGCTGGCGCCAGCAAGGGTCAGTGTGGGCGATGATGTGACACTCATCCGCCCGGAGCGCGACGAGGTTGCCTAAGACCTCGAAAAGTCCGAAAGTACTTGCGCCTCGAAGCAGCCGCCCTCTGCCCACACGCTTGGTTTGCTGAGGACATCGACTGTCGACCATTTGAAAGAGGTCGTCCGTGTGTGGGGTGGAAAAGATGACTGAGATGGTGGCCCGATCTCGGAAGTAGGGCCAAAATTGGGCGATGCGCTGACCTTGCACCGCAAGGGCTGGGCTTTCGCCTCGCGATATCCAAAGAGTCTGTTCCTGGTCCGTCCAAAATGCCCACGGCGTGCCCTCCACCAACCTAATCTCGCGCTGTCGATACAGGGGTGATTCCATGCTCGGCCAGCCTAAGATCGGCTTTTGATTGCGCATATGCGTCCTCCCATCCGATCGGGGCGCACGGTTTTTAGGATTTCACATATATCGGCCATAGAGGGAAACCGAAAAATAGCGTCTCTCTCGCACTTCCGACGAAGGAGGAAGGCTTCCATGGCGACTGTAACCCCAGGTGCCTGCTCAAGCGGATGCTGCCCGGCGCCCACCGAAATCGATTGCATTATGGTGGACAAAGTTTACGCGTCGTGTAGTCAGACCGTTACCGCAACCCAACTAGTAAACGATATGTCGTTGCCCTCGGGGTGTATTCCGTCGGGAACCGTGTCGGGATCGCTGGCGTGCTCCCTCGATTTGAGCGATTCTACATGTTCCGTCGGGGCGGTGGTGTCGAGTGGCACCGATGACATTAACAACATTACCTACACCATTTCGGCGGTGGTGAACCTTACCTGTTCGAATGGCGTCACCACGGCTCCGGTAACCGTATTCACGACCACTACCGTCCCCCTTTATAATCCTTCAGGTACGACCCCGGTGTGCACCATATTGTCGGGTTCTTGTAGCGCCGTGATTTTGCCTAACGGCCAACTTTCGGTGCAAGTTACGCTCTGTCTCCTGTTGCAGACGCTGGCCACGGTTCAGCTATTAGTTCCATCGTATGGGTACTGCGCGCCTTCGCCATGCGAGGTAGCGGCCAGTGCGATATGCCCACCGAGCAACTTATTTCCGCCTCAGTCGTAAAAGAGGCCCCAACGCTTTAGCGTTGGGGCCTCTCGTCTTGCCAAGGGGTGAGCCAGCTTATCGGTTCTCAAGGGTCTTGGAAGCGGCAAGAGGCGGTGTTAGTTCGATGGCCCTGCAAACAGTTCGGACACCACCCATCCGGTCGACGGAGAATAGGCGGCACCAATACCCACTTGGGTGAAGTAAGAGGCCATGATGTTCGCTTTATGCGGCGGGGACGCCATAAGCAAAGCAAAAGCTTCGCTAATCGTCGGGGCTTCGGCAATGTTTTCCGCGCCAAGGGACTCAGCCTTGATGCCAGCCTGACTTTCCATCTGAATGGGAAGCCCGTAAACGGGGGAATTTTCGCTAAAATAGTTATGGGTAATCATCGCCTGCGCGCGTTCTTGGGCGAGCTGGGCGAGGGCCTGATTAGCACCTAGAGCGCTTTCACCGGCCGCCACTCGAGCCTGATTGATAGAGGCAAGCATCTGATTGGACGCGGCAGTATCCGAGGCAGAAAGGTTGCTGCTCGAAGAGCCACCCGAAGACGTCGTCGAGCTGGTAGTGCCCTGGCTGGATGCGGACGAGCTTGATGGGCTGGAACCTGTTGCGGAGTTTTGGTTACTCACCGTCGAGGTGGCTTTAGGTGGTGCAGAAGACGATGAACTCGTAGGGGGTTTAGCTTGAGTGCTGGGCATGCCACCCGTGGCACTCAAGGGAGGCTTATTGGACGTACTGGTGGATGCCGAAATAGCTTGTTTAGGGCTTGGGGATGCGATCGTGGCGGAAGACGAGCCTAAGGAGGCGAGATAGGCGCGAATGGTATAGCTTAATCCTGGCAAATCCGTCATCGTCTTCGCTTCCTCGATCTGGACCGTGCGATAACTACTGGTAGTTTGGGAGGAACTTGCGGGATTTACCAGCAAGCGCGACCCGAGCATTATGCTAACCAATATGGACATTTCCGATACCCCTTCCTGTGGTAACTGATGTCATGGTATCGGGCAGCCGGTCGGGAGGCAAAGCGTGAGAAGGGAGTTCAGAGGAGATGAGGAGACACTGTCTCCCTCGTTTGGAAAGATATCGCACCGCATGAAAACCACGACATAGGTACCAATTCGTGGTAAATCCATGATAGGGGCCTTACCTACCAAAACGCTTTCCGGTCCCCTTTGGTTTCAGTCAATATGATCCAGTCCCTCGCTTTTGGTTGGCAAGCATGAGCGTTTGGCGTAATCTCATGGGAGAGTCTTTGATTTTCCATCGCATTTACTAAGCCAAGAAATTGAGGGGGGCTGCTAATGTCAGACAAGCCATTAGATCACAATCATCATACCGACCGTGCACGTCCTAAGGAACGAATGAAATGGCGAAGTGCCATCACCGTGGAGGGCCCGGAACGGGCGCCCCATCGTAGCATGTATCGGGCCATGGGATTTTCCGATGAAGATTTTGAAAAGCCATTTGTGGCCGTGGCTAACGCCTCCGCCGAAGTGACGCCCTGTAATGTGCAACTCGATTTGGTCACTGACCAAGTGAAGGCGGGCATTGCCAGCGCGGGGGGAAAACCCATCGAATTTCGTACCATCACGGTAAGCGACGGAATTGCCATGGGCCATGAGGGCATGAAAGGGTCACTAATCAGCCGGGAAGTGATCGCCGACTCGATCGAACTCGTTTGCTTTGCGGAGCGCTTTGACGCCTTAGTGGCCGTGGGGGCTTGCGACAAAAACATTCCAGGCATGCTGATGGCTTCCGCGCGTTTGAACATCCCGACCGTGATCGTGTATGGGGGAACCATTCTCCCCGGTCGCTATCGCGGGCAGGATGTGGGCGTAGGTGATGTGTTTGAGGCCGTAGGCGCGTATTCCAGCGGCCGCATTAGTCTGGAAGAGCTTGATGCCTTGGAACGGGTAGCATGTCCTGGGGCAGGTGCCTGTGCGGGCCTTTTTACCGCCAACACCATGGCCACCATGATTGAGGTGCTTGGTCTGGGCGTCATCGGGGGGTCAGCCGTTCCCGCAGTCGATGGGCGTCGCGGTCATGTAGCCCGCCAGGCTGGCGAAATTGCGGTGGAGGCGCTTCGGCAAGGCATTTTACCGTTGGACATTCTCACCCGAACGGCCTTTGAAAATGCCATCGCCGTGGCGGCGGCGCTGGGAGGGTCGACCAACAGTGTGCTGCATCTCATTGCGATTGCTCGGGAGGCGGGTGTGGAGCTTACTTTGGATGACTTTTCACGGATTACCGCGCGAACTCCCCACATTGGCAATCTTAAGCCCGGCGGGGAATACTTTATGGCCGAATTGGATAAGGTGGGAGGCGTGCCCCTCATCTTGCGCGAGCTGCTCGATGGCGGATACCTTGATGGCAGTGCTCTCACCGTGACGGGGCGCACACTGGCTGAGGAGGTGCAAGCGGCGGCGATTCCGGATGCGCCCCAGCGTGTTGTTTTCCCCGTCAAGAAGCCGCTACATGAAAAGGGAGCCCTGGTCATCTTGCGGGGAAGCTTGGCTCCCGACGGTGCGGTGATCAAAGTCACTAATCCCAGTGGGCTCGTCCAAATGCAAGGTCCAGCCCGGGTGTTCGATGGAGAGGAAGCCGCATTTCGGCAAATCCAGGCGGGCGCCATCAGGTCGGGCGACGTGGTGGTCATACGCTATGAAGGGCCTCGGGGTGGTCCAGGTATGCGGGAAATGTTGGCCGTGACCGCCGCCATTGTTGGGCAAGGCCACGCTAACGATGTGGCCATGGTGACCGACGGCCGATTTTCTGGGGCGACTCAAGGGCCGATGGTCGGTCACGTCTCGCCTGAAGCACAGGTTGGAGGACCCTTGGCGCTAGTCGAAGACGGAGATGTCATTCGCATTGATACGGTCGAGGGTCGATTAGATGTCTTGTGTCCTGCTGAAGTGCTGGAAGAACGGCGCAAGCGTTGGTCGGCGCCTGAGCCCCGCTATCGTCATGGAGTCCTCGCCAAATATGGTCGATTGTTCCAGTCCGCGTCCGATGGCGCTATCACTAGTCGGTAGCGGATATGACCAGTGACATACCGACGATGTTGACCATCGGAGGAGATAGTGTTGCGTACTGCGTTGAAGTTCGTCCGCGGCGCCGCCATGCTGCACTGTCGGTAGGTGGGGATGGACGGTTGCGCGTGCTCATCCCCACTGCCTACGATCCGGCCATGGCAGCGGAACTGGTCCGCCAGAAGTGGTCATGGGTCATCTCGCATGTGCCCAAGCCCCACTCGTTTGATGCGGACGACCGATTTTTGCTTTTAGGCGAATTTCAGTCGCTCGGGGCCTTGCCGGGTTTAAGTGTGGGTGCAGATACCCGAGATTTTTTATTGGGATCCAGTCGCGACGAAGTCCGCAATGCTTTAGTTCGTTGGTACCAGAGCCAGGCGCAGGCGGCGATTGAACGACGGCTGGCCCTATATTCGGAACGTATGAACGTCAAAGTGCATGCCTTACGGCTGGCTGATTACCAGGGACGCTGGGGATTTTGCCGTCATGATGGGGTCTTGGGCTTCAGCTGGCGGATCGTTCAGGCTCCGCTGTCCGTGCTCGACTACGTGGTGGTGCATGAGTTGGCTCATCGGCGGTATATGCATCATCAGCGAAGCTTTTGGACTGCTGTTGGCGGTGTGTTGCCCGATTATCCTCGAGATCGATTGTGGCTTCGCCAGCATGGTACCCTGCTGCTTTGGTAAACGGATAGGCGCTATTGGGTGATGGATCGACAGCTAGGTTCGGAGGGATGAGGATGAGCGATTGGTCTTTTGAGGCTCTGGCCGCCAGCCTTCGTGCTGACGTGTCCGATCTGAAGACCTTTCATGAGGTTCTCGCGCACAAACTTCAACAAGCGCTAGGAGACGGGGCCGTGGAAGTGCGGCGCCAAGGATTCCGCTGGCAAGCGGACCGCCCGCTCCTGAAACTCGGCGTTAACTTTGGCGACGTGCGCTTGGAGGCGCAGCGAGCCTCTCTGGGCATGGAGTATAAGGTGGTCAAATTGGTCCGCGGGATTGCACTCAAGTCAGATACGGTGAGCTTGGAGGAGTGGCTTAATGCCTTGTCAAAGGCACTGTTTGAACATGCTTCAGCCCATCAAGCTACGCGCCAGGCGTTAGAAAATTTTTTGCTGGACGAGTAATCCGGGCCGGACGCCGATTCGATGAAGCGTTAGCTAGCCGATTCGCCTAGCTAACGCTTATCAGGTTATGGCTTGTGCGTGGTTTTCCCTTTTTTACTCTTTCCGCCGTGTCCGTGTTTTCCAGCGCCTGAAGCGTGGTGGCCGCCTAAGCCACCTGTGTGTTTGGTACCGCCGGCTCCGACACGAGGAGTAGACTTGTTTCCGCCCGCGCTTTTACCAGGCGCTGCGGGGTGGATGTGGGATTTTGACGTGCCCGTCTTATGAGTACCGCCGCCGGATGTCTTTCCCGTCGAGCCGCCCATCTTCTTGGAGCTGTGCTTCGTGGTGGCGCCATGTCGAGCGCCCGATATCTTCCCAGCTCCTCCGGGTCCAGCCGCGCTCGGACCACAGCCAGCTATCAGGCCGCCCAAGCTGAGGACCCCAGCCAAGACCCACCCTAAAGCCTTCGCCCGTTTATGTTTGACCATGTGTACCACACCCTTTTGTTTAATCTAAGCCTAGTCTCTCGCAAGGCCGGGGCTTTATGACAAGTAACGAAGGCCAAATTGGGAAGATTACGCCATTGGCCTCATCGAAGGCTTTTGACGAGGTTGGCGATTTGCGAAAGCCCAAGGGTTCAGGCAGAACGGGGAGGGTTTTTGCGCAGGGACGGGCTAAAGATGCGGGAAAGAAGGACCTCACCCAACACCGTCAAGGCCTTAATACTGCGGGTTGAGGCGCCTGATGTGCCTGCCGAAGCGGGCACGCTAAAAGGCCAGCTTGGATCGGAAGACGGTTCAGAATCCAAGGGGGAGTTCGTCGGAAGTAAGCTATCTGTACTATACTATCCCTGGTAGGAATTGCAGGACAACATAGCGCTGAAATCCCCCGCGCAAGTGTGTGGCTATGGGGACTTACAATCCAACCACTAAGCGAGTTTAAAGGAGT
Organism: Bacillota bacterium; assembly: GCA_021797635.1. Taxonomy (GTDB): domain Bacteria; phylum Bacillota; class Sulfobacillia; order Sulfobacillales; family Sulfobacillaceae; genus JAJZZI01. The sequence goes on from JAJZZI010000040.1 coordinate 11,670, forward strand.
GTGAATCGATGGACGAGATGACCCAGAATCCGGTCGGATTACCCCGCATTAGCGAGCCGGCTCCTGAATTTTCGGCGAATACCACGCAAGGACCCATCAAGCTTTCCCAGTACCGCGGGAAATGGGTTATGCTTTTTTCTCACCCGGCCGATTTTACCCCGGTGTGCACGACCGAAATTAGTGAGTTTGCCCGTCGCAACGAGGAATTTGTTCAGCGCAATGTGCAATTAATCGGGCTGTCCGTGGATGGGGTGCCCTCGCATATTGCTTGGACGCGGGATATTGCTAACCTTGCCGGAGTGCCAGTACCGTTCCCGATCATCGCCGATTTGGACATGAAGGTATCGCGGCTCTATGGGATGCTCCACCCTGGCGAATCGGCCACGGCTACCGTGCGCTCGGTGTTTTTCATTGACGACAAAGGCATGATCCGGGCACTGGTGTACTACCCCTTAAGCACGGGTCGCAGTGTGGACGAGTTGCTTAGGGTGTTTGACAGCCTGCAAACGACCAGTCAGCACGCGGTGTCCACGCCGGTCGACTGGCAGCCAGGGATGCCAGTGGTGGTTCCGGCCCCGGGAACGGCCGCTGCCGTTCTTGACCGCGAGCAAGCTGAAGCTCAAGGGTTGACCTATCGTACCTGGTATCTGCGCATGAAGCAGGTAGCTGGCAAGTAAGCGAGGAAGATAGGAAAGGAGACAGGATGCATGGCATTGGTAGGACAGGTGGCGCCTAAGTTTCATATGGGGGCAGTCGACGGCCAAGGCCACGACATGGAAGTCAGCCTCAAGGACTATCAAAGCAAGTGGTTGGTGTTGTTTTTCTATCCTCATGATTTTACCTTCGTCTGCCCCACGGAAATTATCGCCCTTTCCGAGGCCTCGGATGCCTTTAAGACTCGCGGTGCAGAACTTCTTGGGGTTTCTACCGACAGCAGCCATGTGCACCGGGCATGGCGCAATGCCGACCCCGACCAGGGAGGGCTCGGAGCGATTCGCTATCCCCTGGCTAGCGATGTGAGCCACGAGGTGTCTAAAGCGTACCAGGTTTATGTCCCAGAGGAGGGCGCTGCCTACCGAGGGCTCTTCATCATTGATCCCGATGGCGTGGTCCAATACGAAGTGGTTCACAATCTCAATGTGGGTCGCTCTGTGGACGAGGTGCTTCGGGTGCTGGATGGACTTCAGGCTGGAGGTCTCTGCCCCGTAAACTGGAAGCCAGGAGATCAATTGCTTTAACCACGCCTCGACACCGCCAAGGGAGGCCAGCAGCAGAGCCTCCCTTGGGTTTTGACGTGGTAGAGCGCGCGTCTTAGCTTGCCAGTTCCTTCCGTCCACGGCCCGATGACCGGGAAAAAGAGGCCAATCCGGTTCGCTGCCTGAATCATTCAGCGAGCGGATGGTTATCCTGCCGCCCTATCTCTCTTGGCCTGAAGATTAGGGTTTTCCGCGCATTGGAACGAAACGACGCCCCTTGCTAATCGTGGATTTTGTGCTCGTAGGTGAAGCCAGCCGGACGGCAAACGCCACCACCGCCTGTGCGCCTGAACCACTTGGTTCAGGTGGAGATAGCGCTATGGTGCACGGAAATCGTGGTATCGACCACGTCATGACGCATCCGCTCAGTCGGACCGTCAAGCAAGCTTGGCGAAGAAGCCAGTATTTTCGCGCGTGGGCAAAGGCTAGGGGGATCGTTTGGGACAATGTCACGGCCGGCGTTGCGATAACCGAGCTCAGGTCATGGCCGGTTGCTTGCTTCCTGAAAGCCCGGGTGAAAGAACAGTTCGTCTCTACACCCAGCACCCCCGAAAGCGCGCCTGGTTTGGCTTGGGCGTCTCTCACCGGTATGCCTTGGACCGAACGGCCAAAGGCAGGAAAATCTCCAAAGACGAGTGACCCAGTCGCGAGCATCCCCCTCCCAGCCAACCTATAAATAGGCTTCGACCAGCGCCAGGGTCGTCAATGATGCAGACTTTTTATGAGCGGCGCCGGGCTACCGACACGCAAACCCGTATCCCTCGGACGATGTCGGCTACGGCGAAGCGGGCGGCGACTGCACGGCCTTCCTTGCTCAAGTGTTGCAGGGGGCTGGATTTTCCGAAACGCCGATATGGCATTACGACTCCGCGGCTTACCAAGGCATGCTTCGAAGCGGGGAGCCTTCATCACCGTTCCCTGAAGAAGCAGAGTTACGGCTCAAAGGAGAGGGTGATGACCAACTTCCGGCACAAAAGCATGCGGCACAGCAGTGTCGGAACGGGCTTTGTGGGCCGGGCTATCTCCTAGCGGACGCTCATTCCTTGGACCGCTATCACGTGCCTTTTACTTAAGTTGGGACCGCCATACCGTGCATTACCTATGGGCGGTGGAATACCATTTAGCGAAAGCAGGGCATAAAAAATTGGCGGCCCCGGCCAGGCCGCCCACGACGAGACTTAAGACTCAGGATACGCCGGTCTTGAACAGCATGATCCAGTAAGACACCCCAATGAGCCCAAAGGCAATGAAAAAGGCCAAGGCAAGCGGTAGAAGTTGCCAGGCTGGACCCCGACTTTCTCTAAGATGCATGAAAACGCCCAACTGCAGACCTGCTTGTCCTAAGGCTAAAACGATAATGACGGCCAGCAATAAGGTTGGCGCCATGGCATGATTTATCACCAACAGGAGCGCAGCGAAGGTCAACACCAAGGAAAAGACGTAGCCCATGATTTGCGTCCAAGGAAACGCTTCCGACTCGAATTTAGGCGCAAGAAATTCCAAGCCTGGCTCCATGCTTTCTTCACTCGATTCGTGTTGTTGCAGGGAATCTGACACGGCAGGGACCTCCGTTTCCTGATTGATCAGAATTTGCCGTAGAGATAGACAAAGGTAAAGATGAATACCCAGACGATATCAAGAAAGTGCCAGTATAATGAAAAGGTGAAGAGTTTTCGTCGGGTAATATCGGTCAATCCTCGCCGTCGCAACTGAAACAACAGCGTCAGCGCCCACATGATGCCGAAGGTGACGTGTGAACCGTGGGTGCCCACTAGCACGAAAAATCCTGACAAGAACCCGCTGACATGCCAGGTGGCGCCTAAATGGACATAGGTCACAAAGTCGTGAACTTCGGTAATGACGAACCCGGCACCCAACACGATGGTGGCAATGAACCAGCCGTATACGGCTGCCAGGTTGTCTTTGCGCATGTAGTAGACGGCCATGCCGATGGTAAAACTGCTGGTTAAAAGTAGCAGTGTTTCTAAGATGACAGGGCCCAGGTGAAACAGTTGGTCGGGAGTGGGCCCTGCCGCCACGCGGCTGCGGTAGACGGCGAAGACGGCGAACAGACTAGCAAAAATAATCATATCCGTCATCAGAAACATCCAAAATCCCGTGATTTTGAGGCTTTCCTCTTCGTTGGCAAACTCGAGTGGGATTTGGTGCTGAGACTCCCCTACGACTGGGGTACTCATGCCTGTAACCTCCCCAAGCCAGCTTCAGTTTGACGAATGACCTCTGCCGGCATATGCTTGCGGTCGTTATAGTCAAAGGCGGAAAATACGAGACTGCCGACGACTATCAACCCGCCGAAGATGGCAATGGGCCACCACTCGAACACCATACCGAATCCTCCAATGAAAAAGCCTAGTCCCAATATAAAGGGCATCCCGCTGTTTCGGGGTAGTTCTAGTTCGCGAACATCTTCGGCCCGAAGGCTCGAGGCCAAGGTTACCCCTTGTTGCTTCATCACCCAGAAGGCGTCTAAATCGTTCACCACGGGGATCCGGGCAAAGTTGTATTCGGGTACCGGTGACGGTAGCGCCCACTCCAGCGTACGTCCATCCCAAGGGTCGCCGGTTAGGTCCTTGTCTTGGAACCTGAGGCTGTAGTAAATGTTGTAGACCAAGATGAGAAATCCCGCGCCCATGATAAAGGCGCCGATGGTCGAGATGACGTTAAGTTCATGCCAACCAAATCCCAGCGGATAGGTGTACATTCGGCGGGTCATCCCCTCAAGGCCCAACAGATATTGGGGGGTGAAGGTGACCCAAAAGCCGATGGCAAAGCACCAAAAGGCCCAGGTGCCTTGGCGTTCGTTGAGTTTGTAACCGAACATTTTCGGCCACCAATAGTACAGTCCTGACATCAACCCGAACAGCGTGCCCCCGATCAGAACGTTGTGAAAATGCGCGACCAAGAAGTAGCTGTTATGAAATTGATAATCAGCAGGGATCACGGCCAACATGATGCCTGTGGCACCGCCAATGACAAATGTGGGAATGAAGGCCAATTGGTAAAGCATGGCCACCGTCATCCGGATGCGCCCGCCCCACATGGTAAATATCCAGTTGAAGATCTTGATGCCGGTGGGTATGGCGATAAGCATGGTCGAAAGCCCGAAAAAGGCGTTGACGCTTGGGCCAGCGCCCATGGTAAAGAAGTGGTGGACCCAGGTGCCATAGGCGAGAAACATAATCGCCACCGTCGACAGGGCCATGGCGGTATAGCCAAAGAGGCGTTTTCCGGAGAAGGTGGAGACAACCTCAGAAAAGACGCCAAATGCGGGAAGAACCACGATATATACTTCGGGATGGCCAAACAGCCAAAATAGGTTGACATACATCATGGGCATGCCGCCATGAGCCAAGGTGAAGAAGGATGAACCAAACGTGCGATCCAAAAGCGATAAGCCTAAGGCCACGGTCAGCGGCGGAAAGGCAAAGATGATTAACGCCGCGGTGCAAAGGGTGGTCCAGATGAACATTGGCATCCGCATCAGGGTCATGCCCGGTGCGCGCATGCGAATGATGGTGACGAGAAAGTTGATCCCGGTGATGGTCGTCCCAATACCTGCGATGAGCAGTGACATGAAGTAATAACTCTCGCCAGGACCGGGGTTAAACGCTATTTCGGTTAGGGGAGGGTAACCAGTCCAACCGGCATTGGGCGACCCGCCGATTACAAAGGAGATGTTGAGTAACAAGGCCCCGAACGCGAACAGCCAAAAACTAACGGCATTGAGTCGGGGAAAGGCCACGTCGCGGGAACCGATCATGAGCGGTACCACGGCGTTGAAGAGGGCAAAAATGAAGGGCATGGCCATAAAGAAGATCATGATCGTGCCATGGGTGGTGAAGACCTCGTTATACTCCACCGCCCCGATGGGCTGAATATTGGGCAGAGCTAGGTTGGTCCGCAGCATCAACGCATCGACACCGCCGCGAAACAGCATCGCAACCGCACTAACCAGATAGAGCACGGCAATCTTTTTGTGGTCAACCGTGGTCAACCACTCGGTCCACAGCCACTTCCATTTCTTGAAGTGCTGAAGGTAGAAAAAGATTCCAGCGCCCGACACCAAAATCATGAAGTCGGCCCCGAGCTCAGTCGGTTGGCGGGTGTCGGGTGGAAACAGCGTGTGGATTAGGTATGGTACAAACGATGGCATAGCATATTATCCACCTTTCAAAAAAAGTCAGGGTACATCGTGGCCGCGCTCAACCTCGGTTGGGATTGTTCCGCACTAACAAATACATGCCTCCACTGAGCGAAAACCCATGGGTGACGCTGGGGAAGGTGTCCTTGGGATAGGAAGCGTAGGTCTGCTTGCCCACCACGGTAAAGTGCAGCAGCCGATGATAATCGGCCATAGTCATGGGGGCGGCCGTGGCGTGGGTGTGGCTGGCCCAACGCTGGAACGCCGTGGGCGTCACCGCTTTGACATGAAAGAACATTTTTTCAAAGCCCACCCCGGAAAATTGTCCGCTATGTCCCCAATAGACTCCCGCTTTGTTGGCTTGAAGCCAAAGAGGCAACACCCGGCCAGGCATGGTGTATTCCATACCGCCAAGCTGAGGAACCCAAAAAGTGTTCATGGGCGAATCCGCCGTTAATTCGAAGAGGACGGGTTTTCCCGTCGGAATTACCGCATAGTTGACGGTCGCCACCTTTTGATTGGGATATTGAAACAGCCACTTCCAATCGAGGGAGGTTACATCAATAGTCACGGGATCCGTATGCGCAGGAAGTTTCGCCAACGCGTACGTGGTCTTCACGGTGGGCACTGCGATGATGGCTAAAATCACGGCGGGAACGATGATCCATAACGTTTCTAACAACCGATGGTCATGGAAATCGGGCCGATATGGATTCTTGTTTCCCTTGTAATCGCGAAAGCGGACGACCGCCGTGCCGAACAGAACAAAGACGATTAAAATGACGGCAGCCATGGCAATAGCGGCAAATTCCATAAGACTGAGCTCTTGTCGACCGACCGGACCCACAGGGTGAAGCACCACATATTGCGGTCCGCAACCAGCAACTAGGAGGCCCACGCCAAGGGCCGCCAAGGCCAGAAGACGGCGACCTTTGCGCGAGAAATGTCGATGCAGCATCGGTTCTCACCTCTTTAAAGGGCATAATAAGAGACATGGCCAAAGCCAATTATCGATTTATTACACTACTAAGCGCAGGAGCTGTAAATGGGTTGCTGTAACTAGTGAAAAAGAACTAGGTCTAGGGTACCGCGCTCAATAGATCTGCGCGCTGGCGCATGAGGCTTCGAATGGACTCTAAGGGGGCGTTGAAGGCGGCCATCGAGAGCCCATTGGGGTCGTTCGTGAGCGTTTCCAGGGTAGCCGAGTATTGCACCAAGCTGTAGTCATATTCGATGAGTAGCGCTAACAGGTCCTGGTTATTCCGAAGAGTACGCCACACGTGGTCGCCTGCCGGAGCCGGCAGGGCAGCGGCCAGGGCTGCGAGCGCGGATAGCTGTTCGCCGACTCGCTTGATTTGGCGAAGATGCTCCATGTCTTCAGCACTAGGCATGGGATGCTCTCGGCTGAGATGAGCAAGGTCTTGGTGAACCTGCGCGTAATGCTCGCGGAGCCGGGCAGCTCCCTGCGATAAATTGTCGGATAGCCGGGCTCGAATGAGACCGTCTAACGAGCGCATCGACGATGCGCTGGCGTAGGGCGAAGCCGGGCTTCCCGTGAGTAAAGTGGCCACCGATCGGATTTTATCCACCATATTCATCAGAATTTGGCGGCGGAGACCTCGGCCTTTAGGCCGGGGGAGGAAGCCGCCTGCCCCCTTTCCTGATTCGAAAGTTTTTGAGTATACACCCAGCCGTTGCCCCGCTGTAACACACGACAATGGCGATGAGAGGTCGTGGGGTGAACATCAGTGGTCGTGACGATGTGGATCTGTCCACTCGCTTTGACCGTCGCCCGACCGGTCCAGGTGCCCGTGTATTTTCCCTGAGGGATGACCGCTTGCACGAAGTCCCCCGTATGGAATCCGAAGTGTTGTTTCTGTCGGGAGAGATGGCGCGTGGGAAAACCGTGCTGGTCGGTACGGCACCGCTGGCGATGGCCTCGCCCTTTGGCCGACCAGATCTGCACGTAGGCGGGTATCCCAGTGAATGGATCCGGCGTGCTTTCCCCGACGCAGAGCGCGTC
>JAJZZI010000003.1 GCA_021797635.1 Bacillota bacterium
CGCTCGAGGAAGCCCGCCCGCCTCAGCCAAACGCCGTCTTAGCCTTGCGGTGCATGAAGATGCGATCAAACTTGCAAGCTATCGCATGGGTATTGCCGTCACTCTGGCTGCGTTTTTGGGTCATGCGCTGGGAGAGGCCCACCCCTATTGGGTGCCGCTTACGGTAGGAGCCATTTTACAGGGTCCCACGGCGATGACCATGGCCTGGCGCTCTATTCAACGGGTAGCCGGCACCATCGTAGGCCTAGGGCTAACCTTGGTCCTTTTACTGGGGCATCCTACGCAACCGGTATTTTTGGGGGCAATCGTTCTCTTGCAGTTCTTTATGCTTCTACTTATCGTCCGCAATTACGCGGTGTCGGTAGTCTTAATCACCACGATGGCGCTGGCCATCATCAGCTCAGAAATCCATCCGCCCGCTTGGCCTTTGGTTTCGGCCCGATTCCTCGACACCTTAGTGGGTGCCGCCGTGGCCATCGCCGCGATTCGGCTGTTGTGGAGTCGACGGTCCGCCCTCGGCCTTTCGCCGGCATTGGCGACCAGCATTCGTCAAACGGGTCGCTTGCTTGACCTGACCTTCTACCGTGAAGCTCATGCTTCGCCCGAAGCGCGGACCCAGGCCGAGCGTGAGCTTACTGCATCGGTCTTACACTTGCGCTCCGCCTACGATCGAGCGCTCAACGAAATCACCGTGCCCCCCGAGGTCATTTCGCTCTGGCCGGCCGTGGTGGCCGTTCAACGCCTGGCTTACCTCATCCCCGCGTTGGGCGATAGGAAGTCGTATCCAGCCCTGGACCCGCGCTCTCGACAAGAGACGGCGGAACTCTTTAAAACGCTGGCGCAATCTGCCCAAGGCGGGCCCGAAAAACTTGCCTGGGCGAACGTAGCCATCCCTAATTTTCCGCACCTGCAGCTGCTGCGCTGGCAGTTAAACGCCTTAATTGACGCATTGCAACACGCCTCTCCCCCAAAGCCTTCCTCCGTAGAAGCGGTTCGCTAGCCGCTTTCGTCAAAGCGTCGCCCTGATCGGCGGCGCTTTGGCATGTGTCGACCTCTTTCGCCATCGATTGTCAAATATTCTCAATCTATGCGGTCTTGCCGGAACGTGGTAGAATTTGCTCGTCCATCCAATCGCGAAATCCACCCCCATATTTTCCAACCCTTTCGCGAATGTACTATCGGCAGGATTTAGATACGTTGTTGAATTTCGAATGAGGTTCACACGAAGGAGTGTGGTGCATGTGTCACGAGTCAAAAATTCTCGGTTAGCCCTGATGGGCGCGGTTATGACAGCGGGAAGCCTGATGGCGATGTCGCTCTTGCCGATTAGCCAAACGTTTGCCGCCGATCCGCCTCATCTGGTGGCATACGGTCCGACCGGAGCGCTTTCGGCGGGAGCGAGCGTCTCCATTAGCGGAGACGTGGTCGGCGCCACCGGTATTCCGGTCTATCAGTTTCGAATTGGCAACCGCATTGTTCAACGATATTCCACCAATAACCATGTCGTGCTAAAGAACTTAGCAGCTGGTCATTACACCATTACCGTCCGCTCGCTGGGGCTTGAGCAACAGCGGCGCAAGCAATGGTATGCGTTTCGTTCCGCCGAGGTCCACCTTGCCGTAGGCAGTCCTCACCTCACGGCCCAGGGACCGCAAAATGGCGTCGCTAAAAATGGTGCCGCCATGATCACGGCACAGGTGATCGATGCGCTGGCCACCCCCTATTACCAGTTCGTGGTCAATGGCAAGACGGTGCAAAGCTACTCGACTCGGCATACGCTTAGTCTTTCCAAGCTAAAGCCCGGTAGCTACCAAGTTTTGGTCGAGTCCCTAGGCCCGGCTCAGTATCGTCGCCGCGAATTTGGCCTTGCTCGACGCGACATGCTGACCTTCACCGTACCTACCCCTCCTGTCGTGGCTAAGCCTTCCTTAACGGTGGCCAACGCCAGCGTAGGCACTGGCACGTCGGACACCATTAGTGCCAGCGGTATTCCTCAAGGAGCCACCGTAACCTGGTCGGTGATTAGCAATAACAGTTCCACGGGGCTCGTCTCGGGCACGGGAAACCAGGCCACCTTCGTCGGAACGGCCGCGGGAACCTATACGATTCAGGCCTCGGTGGATGGCGCGACGGCGACGGCCAAGGTGGTGGTCTATGGCCAAGCCGCTGGCGTCAGCCTAAGCCCGGCCTCGTCGACCGTGGTCGCCGACGGCGAGAGCAGCGATACCGTCACGGCCAACGTGGTGGATCAGAACGGGAACACGGTGGGCAACTTCAATGGCACCGTCAACATTAACGCCGTGTCAGGCGTGACCTATAGCCAAAATGGCCAGAACCTAACGCCCTCCAATGGCCAGGTCACGGTGGCGGTGCAAAACGGCGTAGCGACCTTCGATGTGGGCCAGGTATCCGTCCCCGGCGTCTCCATCTCGCTGACTCCGAGCGCCTTGACTAGCAGCAACGGCCAAAGCGTGCCGACGACGCCCAATTACTCGAGCACCACCATCACCAGTTCTCCCCAAGTGGCAACCAGCTTAAAAATCGTGGGAGCTCCTACCTACCTAGATGCCAACACGCAAGGGGAAGTCACCACCCCCATCGCGGTGGTCGTCGAAGACCAAGCCGGATATCCCATGCTCAGCGGGACCGACAGCATCACCGTGAATTTGACGGGATCGGGCACACTGGTTGATGGAACGAACGGGCAACTCACCATGGCCTATAACGGATCGTCGACACCGGCTGGCAGCACCAATATGTCGGCGGCATTCGAAGTCGCCAGCCAACAGGGCGTCACCGGTCCGATTACCCTAACGGCGAGCAGCCCCGGACTTACTACGGCGACCGACACCATCCAGGCCGTCATCGCCGGAGTGCCCACCAAGATGACCGCATCGCTCTCCGCGCAAAGCTTCCAAGAGGGCAGTTCCGGCATCAACTTGAACCTCCAGGCCGAAGACTCTCAAGGCGCGCCCGTCAGCTACCCCTCACCGGTGTCCGTCATCGTGACCAAAAAGGGTTCGACCACGCCCGCTGGCAATATTTTAGTCAACGGCCAAGCCGATTCGTCTTCCACTCAAGTATCCCTTAGTGGATCGAATCCCACATCGATTACGCTCACGGACAGCGGTCATGGTGCCAATGCTGGAACCTACACGGTAACCGTGGCTCCCGTGTCAGGGGCGACCTACTCCTTCCCCACGCAAACGCTGACCTTTACCGAAACGGCCGGTACGCTGGCCGGCGGAGCCTTTACCAGCCCGTCGAGCACCATATTAGTGCCCGTAAACAATCCGACCGCACAATACACCCTGCAACTGGAAGATGCGTACGGCAACCCCATCAGCCAGTCGGGAGTCAAGGTGCAAGTCTACGCGGTAGGTTCCTCGACCACGGGTAGCGCCTTCGGCGCCGCCACCGTCAATGGTACCGAAACCTCGTCGGCGAGCCCGATCACGGTGACTACTAACAGCAGTGGTCAAGCCACGGTCACGCTGGCAGCCGAGGCCTACCCCGGCGCCAACTGGGTTTTGAACGCAACCATCGGGCAACAAAGTGGCGTAAGTGCTGCGCTCCAAACGGCGCCCTCAGCGGCCATGCAAGTCTCTTCGGAAGTGCCCTCCAAGCTTTCCCTGAGCTTGCAGGACCAAAGCTCCGGGCCTGACTTCCAATCGTCGGGCTATGCCATGGCCGGTAATGCGGTCAACGCCAACGTGACCCTCCAAAACCAGTACGGTGGGCCCCTAACGGGAAGTCAAACTGTGCAACTGATCATTCCTGCTGGTTTAAGCGGCAGCGAGCCTTCAGGTGCCTCCGATTCCACGGGATGGACCCAAGGTGCTTCCAACACCGTCAGCATGACCTTGAACTTTAACGCTCAAGGCCAGGCAACCGTCCCCTTGCAGGCATGGACGGAAGGCTCGGCCACACTGCAAGCCTCGATTCCCGACGTCAGTGCCTCCGTCACCGGGCAGGCCTCGATGTTTATTCAAGCGGGAGCGGCGACGGGCACCGGGCTCTTCCAAAATGGGGTCGAAATCACCGGTAGCCATAAGCTCGCGGTGACGGCCAACACCCCCGTGGCCTTGACGGTCGAATCGACGGATGCAGCGGGTAATCCCGTGGCCTCCTCGGGGAATCAAGTGATCTCGCTCAGCGACAGCAACGGTGGGTCGTTCCGGACCACGCCCAGTGGAGCATCGATTAGCACGATCACCATCCCTGCGGGTCAGACTTCGGTCACGGTGTACTATGTCAACGGAACCTCGGGCAGTTACGTACCCACGGCGAGCCTCGATGCCTACAAGCTGGCGTTGGTTGGGCCATCGACCTACACCATCTCCAATGGGGCCTCACAGACGTTCACCGCCACCGTAGAAGACAGCTCAGGCAATCCGGTTGCCGGGCAATCGGTGACGGCGTCGGTACCGAGCAGCGAAGGCACGGTCACACCTTCTGCAGTGTCTTCGTCCAACGGGACGGTGTCGTTCAATTACACGGCTCCGAGTTCCGGTTCCGGAACGGCTACGGTCACGCTGACGGTGCCCGGCTCCGGTGCCTCCGGCTCGAGCCTGGTCCAACAGGTGAAGATTACGTACTAAGAGACCGCTGTTCTAGAAATAAGGAGAAGGGGCGAGGACATCCTCGCCCCTTCTCCTTTTCTTTCGTCTCATCTCCCCGTCATACGCTTGACTTAGGTATCTTACATCCGGGTTCTCAGCACCGAGTACCCCTGAAACCCACAAAGGAGCATCCGCGACCATGCCCGGCCTGGCATCGGTCTCATCGCTTGTCCAGCAAGGCCGAGCTGGTTTTCCCTAAGATGGCGGCCAGCTCATTGGTAGAGAATCCAGCCTCACTCAGATAGGTTTGATGATGGTGAAATTCTTCGCCCGTACAATAGGGGTAGTCCGTGCCAAACAAGAGATGATCCGCTCCGAATACGTGAGTAGCCGCCGTTAGCGCATCGACGGAGCCGGAAACGGTATCGTAAAACAGCGTGGCCAGTTCGCCAGCAAGTGTGGCGTCTTTGGATTGACGAAGCAGACGAGCCAGCAGAAAGGGCAGAGTGCCGCCTAGGTGGGGCACAATAAAGCGAATGTCACGATATTTTTGCGTCATGCCCGACATGGCCAGCCGTAACGCCGCCACGGTATCTTCAAAAGGTGCCCCGACCATCCAGGTTAGATGGTAGTCGTGGAGCCATTCGAGGTCTTCGCGCCCCGCCGGATGTAAAAAGACCACACTCTTTTTCCGATTCAACTCCTGCCAGATGGGCTCGAAGCGGGGATGATCCAGCGGTTCGGTCAATATGGTGCACGTCACCGTGATGCCAACGACGTCCGGATGGTCGAGGACGCGTTCGATCTCCGCTAAGCAAAGGTCGATGTGTGGCAGAGGCAAAGCCGCAAACACTTTAAATCTTTCCCGGTATTGGGCGGCCACGTCGATGAACAAGTCGTTGGCCATTTTGGCCCCATCGGCTGCCCGGGTTTTTTGTGCCAGATAGGGTTGGGCCTGAGAAGCGGATAAAATGGCCGCTTTGATCGATTCCTGGTCCATCCGGGCGAGTCTATCCTCCATGGTCTCTGTGGACAGGGGTGCCGAGGGATGGGGCGAGATATCGCTTCGTTCCAGAAACTCGAGATATTTCTGGGGATAATAGTGATGATGCACATCGATGGTCGTTCTAATCGCCTCCCCAACACTTTCCACAAACTGGTGTATCCCTGATACGGCCTTCGCCCACCTCATCGGAACCTTGTTCCGGCGTTGGCACGACGATATTTTACCAAACCCTTCATGCGGCAATGCGCCTAAAGGGATCGGCTAGGCGCCCGCACGTTCGGTCGGCGTAAACACACATTGGCTTAGAGGGTGTTTCGTGGAGGGAGCGAAGATTTTCGGGTCCCAACGGAGTCAGGCGGTGCGCCTGCCCAATCCTTTCGATTTGAAGGTTTAGCAGGGTCGATGATAGCTCCGGCTAGGTGAACGTCCATCTCTTTATCCAGTGCAGCCTCACTTCAGGCGCAGGTACTGCAGGTTGTAGAAATTTCCGAACGCGCCGATATTCGGATTCGGATCGACGCCGGTCAATCCCTTGCGTACCAGATAGACGTTTTCCTCATAATTTAAAGGCACGACATATCCCGAGGCCATGATGGCATTTGAGATCTTGGCCGCGTCCTTCAAGGCCTGCTGCCCGCTTGCACTCCAAAGCACACCGGTCCACGACCAGATATCAAATTGCAGCTTGGGCTCATGGGTCATGACGTAAGCCTGATCGGCGAGACCCAGGCTGGCATTGCCAGGGCTGGTGGGATAGGTGCCTACCCACTTCCAAAAACTTACCCAGGCCGCATGCTTTTGGGCAGGGGTTTTGGCCGTCTTGTAGCTGGCAATGAAGGTCTTAAGCGTCACGTCTAGGGGAATGCTGCCCGGTCCTAAGCCAGAGTTGTTGTCAAAGAAGTCTTTAGGTTGCTTCTTCCAAAAGGCCATGATCACCGGGATAGCCTTTTTTGCGGCCGCAATGAGGGGCTGCCATTGAGAAAATTTGACGCCCTCCCGGACATTGTTGGGGTTTCCCCAGGCCTTGACCTCTTGAGGGTCGTAGCTATAAAAGTACCATTGTTCGGCGTGTTGCCGATAGGACTGTGGCCCTATCGCGCCACTGGCCCATTCGGTTACCCACTGGTTAATCGACAAGGGAAACGAACCCGGGTCCGTCCCCGCCCAGTTAGCCCCGCCGGACGCGATGTCGTAACCGGGAAGGATCCCTTTCTGCATGCCCTGGTTGCTCAGTTGTCCCCATACCGTGGGATTAAGGGTTTGGATCTTAAAATTAAGGTTGAGATTTTGCTTCAACTCGGCGGCAACCGCCTCCGCCATGGGAACATACTGGGGATTGCCCGCGACCGTGTCACAGTATAGATAGAGTGTGGGCATGCCCCGTCCGTTGGGGTAACCAGCCTTGGCCAAAATCTTTCTGGCCTTTACGACATTGTAGGCATAGGGGTTATGCTCATACTTGGCGGGCGGCCAGCCGGGAATGGCCGGAATCGTCGTCGCTCCTACCAAGCCGCTTTCCGCCTTGGTGGCAATCGGCTTGCGGTTAATGGCCATGGCGATGGCCGCCCGCACCATTTGATTATTCAACGGAGAGGGGTCGACCGACTTGTCCCACTCTAAGTAGTTGATCGCCTCAGCCGGCGCCTTGTGAAGTTGACTTTTGAGGTGCGTCTTGGCATAGATGTAGTCTGATGCCGAAGTGATGAGGGCCGTGCTCAGCGAGTGACCCATGTAGTCCTCAACCGGCACATTGGGCGTCGGAATGACGTTAATCTGTTGGATGTTGCCTACATTATACTCGCCAGGGGCTCCCACGTAATCCCGGTTTCGCGTCATCTTAATCTCACCGTTGGTGGTAAATGACGAGACCACATAGGGGCCGTTGCCCACAAAGTACTTAGGTAGATACCAGGTGGTGGGATGAGCCTTGACCGAGGGAGGATAAAGCGGCATCGACGAACTGGTGGTTAAGAAGGGAAGAATATCGAGCGGCGCCACTAGGTGCATCTGAAGGGTATAGGCGTTAATCACCTTGAGTCCCACTTGCGAGGCTTTGACCGCTCCGCCATGATAAGCCCAGGCATTCACCACCTGGCCCATGGCCCCTGACCAGAGAGCTCCTGTGCTGTCTTGCGGCGAAGCCAGCCGCATCCAGGCGTAATAAAAATCCTGAGCAGTTACAGGCTTGCCGTTGGACCAACGAGCATTGTGCCGCAAATGAAAGGTCCAAACCATTCGTTGGTCTGTGGCTGTCCAACTTGCAGCAACCTTTTTCTCGATTTTCCCCTGAGGATTAAATCCCACCAGCCCTTCTAACAGCGTGCCCGCGTCTAAAAGCTGCTGCGGTCCCCACTCAGCTGGGTCAAGGCTCGAGGTAGCTGGCTCTGGAATGGTCACGGCAGTCGTTTGAGCCATGGCGGTACCCGGTACAACCATCAAAAAGGCTCCCATAGCGCTCGTCATAGAGAAAGCAGCGGCTACGGAAAAAAACGCGTTAAGCTTCATAAAATCGGTCCTTTCCTCATTCTGAACCTGTTAATGGATGGCCATCCGACACGATCGATCGAATGGATCCTTATGTGTCAATACCATGCGATCACCTGAACGCCAAAAAATGCGTCCGCTTCTCATCGCCCTTATTCAGCTAAAGTGTAGCATGATAAGCTCTCATTTTGATCAGCTATTGATATTTCAGTTAAAAAATTTTATCCCCAACACGGGTTTTGAGCCGGCTAAACCGTCGTTCCCTTTTACTCACCCGTTTGTTCATTCATCCAGCGACCGACCCGATAGTAGAGATCCTCTCCGAAGCTAGTCGGCAAAGGCTGACCCACCCCCAAGCGATACCGTCGTTGGCCATCGGCACCGCGGGCCGCCCTCAAAAAAAGGTGCGCGTCGCGGCCCTCTTGGAAAAACCCATCGGCCAAGTCGAATTGATGCGTCACCACCATCACTTTGACGTTCGCATCCAACAGGCTTTTTATCACCTGGTGTCCAATCTCAGATCCTTCACGTTCATTAGTCGATGAGAAAGATTCGTTAAAAAGCACGAGACTCGGCGTTCTTATCTGGTCCGCTATAGTGCTCATCCGTTTCAATTCTTCGTCGAGGCGCCCGGTCGTCATACTGGCATCCTCTTCTCGGCTAAAGTGGGTAAAGAGGGTACAGCTGACACTAGCCCGAAACGATTTTGCCGTGACAAACAGTCCACTTTGCATCATGAGCTGGGCCACGCCCACACTGCGAAGAAAGGTCGACTTGCCACCCGAGTTGGCTCCGGTAATCACGATTAACGATTTGCCATCGCCATCGACGCTGTTGCCGACGACCGATTGCCCCTTGGTGAGGATCAAGCACGCATCACACAATTCCTGGGTCGTGAATTGCAGGGGATCTGAGGGCTCGGGCTCGGGAAAACGCATCCAGGACTTCGTGTCCGTTATCTGGTCCCAGAGGTTAAGACCACCTATGTAAAATCCCAACTCCTCTCGAAGCCTGCTAAAAAAGCTAAGAATATGATCTGCTGACTGAGCCGCTGCATTGGCCACGAGATTAATGCCTCGATGAACCAAATCCGATAAAGTTCGGTGTCCTCCTTCATCATTCGGCGGGACGGAAAATGAATAGACCGATCGTGGCCCAATGCCCAATCGTTCTTTCCACCCAGCTTGCGGATGCCGC
This sequence comes from Bacillota bacterium, assembly GCA_021797635.1. GTDB lineage: Bacteria > Bacillota > Sulfobacillia > Sulfobacillales > Sulfobacillaceae > JAJZZI01. Next base: position 9,250 of record JAJZZI010000003.1, read on the forward strand.
TCTGTGCGCAGCACAAAATTGATTCCCGTATTGTCGCGATCTAATTCCATGCTGATCGTAGGACCGTTGCGAAGGCGCAGATTCTGAAGATGACGGGCGACGCTCTCCCGATATGCGTCATCCAACTCCTGCTGCAAAGCATCAAATAATTGCCTTAAGCCTTCTGAATGAAAGACGTTGCCGTGATCATCGGCGACCTTCCTAAGTTGCTTCAGGCGAGCAAAGGACGCTTCTAGTTGACTTACCGCTCCCGTGAGGACGGCGGTTGGGAAAGGAGAATGGTAGCCCCATAATTTTCTTTTGTCGTCTAAGGCAGCCACTGCGATGCCGTAAAGCTCTCGTATGATTTCTGGATGTGCGATACCGTCTTGGAGAATGTGCTGACGATAACGGATGACCTGCGGTTGATCGGAACCGTTTAAGAGCACTTTAGTGGCGACATCCAAGAGAAATTCGTCACCCTGAGCCATTGCTTCCAAAAGAATGCGAAGCTCCAGGTCTTGAACGAGGTCGGCCTGATTCGGCGGCAAACTCCCCTCAAAGTCAAAGTCGCGATCCTGGTAGAGAAGATGAGCCTTCATGGAGCGATCTTCCTTCGCAGCCGTTCATAAGTCAAATTATATTTTTCAGCTATGGCGATGGCATACGCCAAGCCATCGGCCGGAGCGCGAACGACCTTAAAAGTGCGTTCGACTGGATGCTCGGGAACTACGGTACTGACCATGCTCACAACCGCTGGATCGAACGCAGCGAGTTCTTCGATGAACGTAACATAGACGCAGAGAAGATCCATTGCCAGCACTTTCTGCAACACCTTTTTCCCCAAAAAGATGGCGTCGCGCAGTGTGGTTGAGGCAAAACTTTCGTTCATCGCCAAAATGCTATCCGTCGTGGCCGCCTGTAAAACCTCTCCAACTCGTACGATGTCGTCCTCAAGTTGTCCACGCATGCGAGTAAGGTCCTCTTCTCTCTCAAAGTCAGTAAGAATGCGATCCGCCAGAAAGAGTTTAGCGACGGTTCCAGGTACCGGGCACCCAATCCTGGCCAAATGATGCAACTGGCCAAAGCACCGCGCAAATGTGATCTTGCCGCCCTGATTGGGTCCAGAAATGACTAATACTCTCTCCGCTCCACCCAACGTAAAGTCGTTGCACACCACTGGCATGGCCTTGTTCGACCAGTTTATGAGCCAATGCCAAGTCGAAGGTGGCCATGGCCACGGTGTCTTTGGAATGGGGGGATACTTCAGGATAGCAGAAATTAAGCCCGGCGGAACGCATCGCAGCAATGTAGTCGAGGCAGGACAGATAGAATTGGAGTTCGCGCTCAAAGCGACGGATCGTGTTATCGAGAAATCCCGCGTATCGCGAGCAATACTCGTCCAATGCCGAGAATTCGTCACTAAACAGACGTGACACCATGTCGAGAATCTCAGCTCCGATATGATTCATCCCCGGCCAGGTGCGGTAAACTGCACGGTAATCCCTTGCGGCTCCTTGCTTAAACCGTTTGAAGGTCTCCAATACTTCGGCACTATAAGTCCGTTTCGCCTTGATAGTGGCGAACCTCGACACGGGCGCCCCGAATCTGCACGCAATAGCGGACACCTTCCAGCTGAGACTTGCACTCTTTTGACGCCGCTTTCAACGAGGTAAACACCGGTGAAGCGGCATATTCGGCCAAAAATTCCCGAAACGCCAATAACCCTCGAGATGATAGGGGTGCCTCGCCGAGCGCCGCGTTCAGGGAGTCTACGGCTTGGCAATATAGGATGGCAGCGTCAAGGAACCAACCCTGCCGTTGGTAGTGGACTTCCATCTTCTGAATTTAAGCAAGGTGCAGGCGAACTTGGCGCATGCGGTGAGCAAATTCCTTAATGCGCTCAAAGAGCGGCGGGTGTTCGAGGTCTCGAAAAACCTCATGGCGATAGCCTATCACGTTGGGATCGCGAACGCCCTGGTAGAACCACGTGGTAATGAGGTCGGCCTCTTCCCGCCCCTTGACCATGGCCCGAATAATGTGATCGAGGTTCAAATTTGAGGCGAAGGTCCGATCTCCTTGTTCAACTTCAGCCGTTAACGCAGTCTCGGGCCGCTCATACAGCAGGCTATGAAACGTTGTCTGCCGTTTTGCCGACATCATCTGGGGAATATTTCGACGGGGCTCTTGGACGGTCTATCTATCCGATCCCGTCCTATCTTTGAGTTCGGCGGGTCCAGCAGATAAATCTCGGGAATTTGCGGGCAAGGCCACAACGCGGTCGTCGGTTTCGCTCAGGGAATGATGAGATCTCCAATGGTCCATGACACGCTCCTGTTTTAGCCATAGTTGCCATCAACAGGAGCCATCAGCCACAGGGGCATTTTCGGGCGAGCTCCATCGCCCTTTCTTCCATTATACCGCCAACCCTATTCGGCTGCAATTTCATCTATGCGTGAGTCGGCAACCAAGCCTAGGCTCCAGGATTGGGGCGGACGGCGAGTTGCCTCCCTCACGCCCGATGATATCGGGAGAAAGCCCTGAACTTCCGCCAAACGATGGGCATGGCTTCGCGCTCGTTCCTTGGCGATATCGGCCCATGGCGGAACATCAGCCGCGATAGCGCGTTACCCGACACGGTGGGCCCTGCTGGATGGCCAGTCCAACCGATCCCCTAGGGCGGTCGGACTGGCCATCGCTCGCTCCTGCTTCGTTCTTTGTTTAGACGGTTAGACGAATCCCGCATCTCGCTTGGTTTGGTCGATTTTCGATTGGAAGTAGTCGCGGACGGGTGCATCGCTGGGCTTTACCGTATCCGCTAAGGTGGCAGGTAAGGGGCCGATGATCGCCTCGAGGCGAGCGCGCATGTCCTGAGCCACTTCGGGACGCTTCTCAACCAGGTTTTGCGATTCGCCTGGATCGCGATGAAGATCGAAGAGTTCGGGATCTTTGTCGGGATTTTCAAAGTTCACGATATAGTTCCACTGTAAGGTTCGAACCGAGGCATGCGATCCCCACCCAATGATGACATGATCGCGCCCAGTGCCCGGCTCTGCCTGGCGAAGCGGCCACACATCCTCACCAGCCACCGGCGCGTGGTCAACGCCAAGCAGGGAAAGCGCAGTGGGGTAAAGATCGTGGCTCTGGACCAAGGCAGCAGAGCTTGTGGCTTGCCCATCCGGATGACGGATCATCCAGATCATTTGGGTATTATGGGTATAGAGTCGGTGCGGAGCCTTGGAAAACTGCCCGTGGTCCATTAACTCGGTGCCGTGATCGTTGACAAGCATGACCACGGTCTCACGAGCCAGGCCCGTGCGATCAAGGGTATCCAAGAGGTGGCCAAGCCAGCGATCGACAAAGCTTAAGTAGGCTAGATAGAGCACGCGCGTGCGCTCTATCGCCTGCGCGGACAGGTCGCGATCGGTATAGCCGACGGGATAAATGGCCTCCATCTCCTCCGTCTCTGCGTCCATGCCAAAGGGACGAAGATAAGGGCGTGGAGGATCCCAGGGTTCGTGCGGGGCAAACGAGTCCACCCATAGGAAAAAAGGCTCGCTGTGCGAGGCCGCCAAGACCCAATCAGAGGCCTTGGAAAAGACTTGTGCTGTTGACCAGTCGCTTTCGCTGCGCCGCCCTCGCGTGTTCAAAAGATACTGCGTTAGCACGGGATAACGGCTGGGATCGGGATCGGCCACGTAGCGTGCCATTTCTTTTGGGCTTAGCTTCCCTGGCCGGAAGTTATCACTCTCGTAGCCTCGGACGGCTTCATAGGCCAAAAATCCTCGGGTAAAATTACCGGTGGGCTTAAACAGGTGATAGGTGTCGGCAATAAGCCCCGTCTGATATCCCCGAGCCAAGAGGACTTCGGCCAAGGTTGGCTGCTCAGGCGGAATCTTGTGCCACCCGCGGCCAGTCGGCCAAGAGCCCTTGGTGTCAAATGAAAAGCGCCAGGGAAACGACCGCTCCCCCGTGAAATATGCCCGACGCATGGGAATGGTGGGCAAGCCCTCGCCGAAGGCGTTGGTGAAGACGGTGCTCTGTTGGCGCAGTCGATCTATATTCGGTAAGGCGACCGGCCAGGGAGCTTGGTGGGTTGCCAAGTCGTATCGAAAGGTATCGAGACAAACCACCACTAAATTGAGTGCTTGCGAACTCATTCTTCCACCTCCTTGCACACTGGTTGGCCTGATTTTATTTCCCACTGGCTTAGGCTAAAGGGCCACCACCTGGCCCGTTTCAATCGCCGTTAGGGCCGCCAAGGAGAGACGCAAAAGGCGTTTTCCCTCTTGCAGGGTACTGGGAGGCGCTTGACGCTTGCCCTCAACATAATCGATGAATGCTTGCGCCTGCAGTGCATGCGGGTAGACGGCAGGAAAGGGATGGTATTCCTCTTTAGGCCCGTCGTAAATCGTCCAACCCTGCCAGCTAAAATCACGAAACGGCCCCGCGATCGCCGCTTGCTTGGGACCGATGAGCCGCTCTGGAAGAGATGGAAGACGCGTTCCCGCAGCCAGTCCCCAGGAGACGGTCATGGTGCCCACGTCGCCCGAGCGGTAGCGTACGGTCACTACGGCGGTATCGATGGCCCGCTCTTTAAAGTGGGCAATCTCAGGACGCTCCGAAGCGGCAATAAAGCCGAAGGCCTCGATGGCCACCGGTTCCGACTCGAAGACCGTTTCCCACAGCAAAAAATAGTGCTGCATCAAGTCCACCACGGGACCGTTGTTGCCAAACCGATCGTGCATAAACCGCTTGGGCCGGACCTCCCCCATGCCGTCGGCAGTAAACAGGAGGGGACGGCCAAAATGTCCGGCGCGCACTTCCTCTTGTAAAAATGCCACCCCGGGGGCCAAGTTACGCTGAAAGCCTACGGCGAACTTTATGCCTGCCGCCGAGACCGCCTCTTGCATCGCGTCGGCTTCCTCCAGATCCCGTGCCAGGGGTTTTTCACAAAGCACGTGCTTTTTAGCCCGAGCGGCAGCCACGGTCACCGGCAGGTGCAGGTCGAGCGGCACCGAGACATCCACGATATCGGCGTCCTCCATCTCTGAAATGGCCGTTTGGTAATCGTCAAAAGTTCGCTCGACATGATACCGATCAGCCAATTTTTGTGCCCGACTGCCGTCAATGTCGACAATGGCTACGATGGGTTGGCCAATTTCCGTCCACGCTCGGCTGTGATGCCCGCCCATATCCCCTGCTCCTACTAAAATAATCCCATGCTTTGCCATCTTTAACTGCCTCCTTCGTGAAATGGCATCCTCAAACACCAGGGACGTCTTTAACTCACCGTTAATCTCGGCGCTAAATACTGCTGAGTGGCCTCAATCCCCGCTTCTACGCGGTGCAATTCGCCTTCGAAAAAAGGATCTTCTTGTTCGATAAATAGGGGACGCTGATACCCTACTTCCACCAGGGCGCTTAGGAGCCGACCCCAGTCAATATCGCCCTGTCCTGGAATCCGATGACGCCAAAAATCCGGATCCAAAATGCCTTGCTCGCGCACTTTTTGGGGAAGAATCTCGCTATCTTTGGCCTGAGCCAAAATGATACGCGATCCAAATTCATGCACCGCAGCAACATAATCAATGCCTTGCCACACGAGATGCGAAGGGTCGAAGTTCAGTCCCAATGCTTGGTGGGGAATGCGTTCGAAGATCTCACGCCAGCGCCGCGGGCTAATGGCAATGTTGAAGCGGGGGGGCCAGTCGTGGGCCATGGGACAGTTCTCCAATGCGAGATAAATCTCCGCCTCGTCCGCCGCTTCCAGCACCGGGTCGAGCGCCGCGGGCAAGATCTCCAAATTTTCGTCGATCGTCTTCAAGGGATCGCGTCCGGTGAAGACCGAAACGGAAATGGCCCCTAGTACGCGCGCCGCTTTAATTAACGTCCGGGCATGGCTGACTGCGGCCTGCCGAACCTCCCGTTGCGGATGAAGAAAGTTCAACGAGCCGTCCATGATGTCCCAGATGGTTACACCCTGCCGCGCTGCGGCCTCGCGCAAGGTTTCGTCGCCCGAAGCCACGCGCTTCCAATCGATCGCCCGATATCGTGGTCCGCCATGCAACTCCACATCGGTGAAGTGGTGGGCCCGAAGCCACGCAAACAACGCCTCCGGTTCAAGCGCTAACATCGCCGTATGATAAAGTCCAAGTCGCATGCTATCTCCTCCCTCTAAGGGCTCAGGCTACGCTCCCCATTCGTCGGCAGCCGACAACGCGGCGCCGTAAGCCGCACTGTTGTCGCCCAGCGAGGATAGGCGGGGGCGTACGGCCACTCCCTCAGGCGTAGTCAGGCTTTTTAACCTCTCGTTCAAATTGCCATAAAATCGCTCGAGCACACCGCGATCAAGGCCGGCTAGCACCACATCGGCCACGTCCAAAACGTTGATCGCCGTCGTCAAGCCGTAGACGAGCGCAGCTTCGGCTGTGCCAAGAAGCGCCGCCACTTGATCCTGGCTTTTACCTTCCAGAGTTTGGCCCAAGATCACCGGCGAGGCGATCCGCTCCAGGCAGCCGCAGTTCCCACATACACATGGAATCCCCCCTGGGTCAATGCCGATATGGCCGATTTCCACGGGATGAACCACGGGCGGCAGGCCTTGGCTCCTTCGATGCACCAAAGCTCCGCCAATCCCGGCGCCAAAGTACACCAGCAGGAACTGCCGTGGTGGCGCCTCTAGCCAGCGCCACTCTTCCGCTATGGCAGCGGCGGTCCCGTTATTCAGCAATAGCACTGGCTGCCCCAAGGTCTCTTCGATCGCCTGCGCGAATCGAGGAGCAGCCTCGCGGGCCGAAACGGGAAAGGAGGCCGTGGCCAGTCCGATCGCCTTGACCTGGATGCGCTGGTCCTTAAGCGTTCGAAGGTAGCGGTCGATCACCGCGCCCGGATCGGAGTCTTTGGCCATGGCCACCGCCCGCTGTTGGTGGACTCCTCCCGACCAGTCGAGAAGGCCAAAACGGACAAGATCCGAGCGCACACTCACCCCCAAGATGCGATGCGATGCACTTTGCGCGACCAAACCGACACGATTTCGACCAAGCCCCATGCTTTTGCTTTGACCTTCATCAGCTAGGCCATCATCGCGGAGTCGTTTCACAATTTGAGTCACCGTCCCCGTGCTCAGCCCGGCCTCACGGGCCAACTCCACCCGAGAGATGCCGGGCCGCTGGCGAATCAATCGAAAGATTCGCCGTGTCCCGGGGGTACGGTTGCCAAAGTCAAAATCAATAGACATGAACGGGTATCCCCAGCCGTACAGCTAGACTCTGAACATCCTCGACCTCGACGCCGTAACCGACCGAGAAGTGATGTTCGGCTCCGTCACGCAGGAGATCTTCGACGACCTTCGATGCCGGCCGTCGGGTGCGAAAGGTGGCCGTATTGCCCGAGAAGTGCAACGGTTCTTGCACGGCGTCACCCTCGATGGCCATGATCGCATAGCCCTTTTGGTCGCGGTGCAGACGGACGACCGTGGCCGGGCCGCCGGCCAAAGCGAAGTCCAATGTCAATCCTACTTTGCGATTAGGATGTACGCTGGCCCGAGGGCGTTCGCCTGCAAGGGACAGGGGCGCCGCCCCGCAATGCCAAAAGACCAAGCGATCCTCTTGCACCTGGTGCACCAAGTCGCCGAAAAAGGGGCTTTGCCCCCCTAATTGCCGACACAGCAACATGGACAGGGTGCCGTTGACATCAGCCTCGCAGCCCGCCATGATCTGATCGTCAATCAAACGGCTCATGGCCCAACACACCGCGCCCCCGTATTCCGTCATATATTGCGGCCAGCACTCCACCGTGAGGCTGGTTAAATGGTATTCGTCGATGAGGCGACGAAGCCCCAGCTCCGCCTTAAGCGAGCTTTGCACCTCTGCGGGCTCGACGTTCTTCCAACCCTCTAGGCCCGACACTACTTGATAGGGACCATCCAATTGCTCTGCCTGGCTGAGATCGCTCTGCCGAAACGCCTCTTGCAGGGGAATTTGACGAATTTCTACGCCAAATAGCTGGCGGAGCTGGTCGGCATCATAGTCACAGGGATAAAAGCCGGCAGGATGCTTGCCCACGATGCCGATAGTCGTCTCTCTAAGTGCCTGATGGGTCTTTTCCACTAACAGCAGTGAGCGAAGGCGCTTTTGCATCAAAACGTCATCGGGGTCGCCGGACAACATGGGAAGCGACACCCCAGATTGTTTGAATGCGTAATTGGTCAACAGGCCGCCGCATAGCGAGTTAAGACTCAGCCGCCCTTGGCCCACTCGGGGTTCGGTCACCGTCCACAGCCAAAGCGCTCCGCCAGCCAGTTCGGACACCCGCTTGACGACGTCCGCTCCCACAAAGGTGCCCATTACGGCAATGATGACGTCGTTTTCTGCCAGGCGCCCGGCCATTTCCGCCAAGCGCGATTCGGCCTGCCATTCATCGACCATGCCCAGCCACTGAGGTTTGCTGTTTACCGCTGCCTGCGCCACTTCGATGACCGCCTCCAGCACCCTCCGGCTGGCCTCCTCGGCCGCCTGTTGGTCAAACTGCGGCCGATATACGCCAAGGACTCCAATTTTCACCTAGATCCCCCCTGTCTCCCATTGATGGTTCTGGCTGTGGACCGTGTTTTCCCCGGCGGGCAAAAGCCAGGGCGGCGTCGCGATCTGGTTGGTCGTCAAGTTCCTCCAGACGTTGTCGCCTCCTCTCAAGGGCTCTGCCATCGCCATGCGGGCCGCCTGAATCGCCCCCAGTGCCGTGGCTTCCGCACCTATTTCTGCTCGAGATAAGGCCCAAAGGTTAGCCGAAATCGTCTTTTGTCGCAGGTCACTCCAGCTCTGATGCGAAACGGCCCCTCCGACAAAGGCCACATCTTGCATCGCCCTTCCGGTGATGCAGCGAAGGTCATCCAAGCGCTGATTTAGGCTTTGGGCCACGCCCACCAGCACGGCCTGGTAGAAGTCGGCAGGCTCGGTGGCGGGCCCGACGTGAAGGAAGCGGGCTTGGCTGCGCATGAAGCCCTGGGCCTCAAACTCGGGAAGAGGCCGCGCCTCATCGTCCATCGCGCCCTCCCCAAAAAGGCGCCGCGCCCACCTTTCAGCGGCGCCGCCGGCAGGCGTGGGCAAGAGGCCCGAATAGCCACTCGCGGTAATATTGGGGGCCCATACCATTCCCGCTTCCAGGGCGGTCTGGGTCAGGATGGGCTGAGCTTCCTCCACCACCCAGGGTTCCGCCGTGCCTGAAGAGTCGAGCGCCACTCCCAGGGGGAGGTGTGCGCCGAGATAGGCGGCCGCATGGTCCATTCCCGCATGAACCACCGGAACTCCGCCAAGCGCCGAAGCGCTGTCGAGGCGAATGCGACCGGCAATGACGGGTATCGTCACGATTTCAGGAAAGTTTTTCGCGGATAGGCCCGCATAGGCCAACAACTCATCATCCCACGACGTCGTTCGCCAGTTCATGGCCATGGTGCGGGCAGCCAAGTTTGCATGGCTGACGCGGGCTCCTCGGGTCCAGCGATAGATGATCCAATCGGCCAACTGAAACCACGTGCGGGTTGAAGCCGAGCGAGTTCCCGCATCGATCATCGCCCGAAAGAGACTAAATTTCGGAGAGGCCACCACCCCAGTCCGCTTGTATATCTCCATCAGATCGAAGTTTTCGGCAAACCTGCGGTAAAGGTCTTCCGTGCGCGATTCATCCTGCCAACTGGTAAACGGAGCCATAGGGCCCTCGGCGTCCACCCAGATGCCCGATTCTGCCATGGAAGTCACCCCG
>JAJZZI010000020.1 GCA_021797635.1 Bacillota bacterium
CGCGAATATGTCCACAACACGGTTGCTCATGGGGAATCCCCTCGCGGTCATTATTTGCTCAACGGTCTAGGGACCGACGCCGTCTCTTTATAGGAAACGTACTCACTGCGCTCAATATTTTGCATTGTTAACGGAGCACATTCGTGCTGACTTCACTCGGCGCTATTACTACGTCACCAGGTGCCTGTGGAATAGCCAGCGAGGCAAGGAGGAGCGGTAGTTGGTATGGGTACCCCAGTCCATGAACCATTGTAACGATCGGGAAGCGAGATCCAATCTTCCTCCGAATATAAGCAGGGCGCCACCAATAATGTCGCTCTGGCTCGAACCACAAGGCGTTTGATTGGCCAAAGAAATCTCGGAGGGTGGAATATTCGATCGATTCTAGCTCTCCGAGATCGTCAGGGTATCCAATCGTTGCGAGGCGTTTAACGTCCGTACAACTCCTCAATGCCTGAATTGTCCACTGTACCATTCTGGTGCGCCCGTTGGTGGCAGAAACATCTGTTCTTTGACTCGCTACGCCTTTGCTCATTTCCTCGTTGAGCATCGTTCCAATGTTCACGTGATCACTTCTCCCATCGATCGACCGTATGGTCGGAAATCCGAGCGGTTATCCCGCCGATTGCTGCTTTTCTGTCGTGGTGTCAGGCAATCCAAAAAACATCGTGGTAGCCAGGGCGATGATGGCGCCTGCGCCGAAAAACACGGTGCTCATCGAGACAACACTCGAGACCAAGCCGGTCAGAACGGCGCTGAGTGGCATCATTCCGTTGGTCAGGGCGGCAAGCGTGCCGAAGCTTCGTCCCAGTAACTCGGAAGGTACGCTTTGCTGGAGGAAGACGCTAATCCCCATGCTCAATAGTCCCGAGAATGTTCCCAGCACTAAGTAGATTAATAAGTCCGGCCACAGAAACGGAATTTGGGAGAAGATGATAATGAGAAGGCCGGATCCCAGGAGGGTAATCACCGTGAGGCGCGGGATCGCAATCCGTGTCGCCAGCGTGCCAAACAGAGTTCCCGCGATGAGATTTCCACCGGCAAAGACCAAACCAAATACCCCAAAATAGAAGGCGCCAAGGTGCAACACTTGACGTACCCACACGACTTCGAACGCCATAAGACTCCCGGAACCGAATCCGGAAATCATACCGGCTAATACAATACGGCGCAAAAACACATGATGCCAAATGAGGTCCCATCCTTCCACAAGTTGTGGCCAGAATCGCCGGAATTCGCGACGGGTCGGATCCGGTGGTTCCTCGGTCCTAACAGGAGGTTGAGGCGCTCGAATCCACCTCAAGGTCACGACCGACACAAGAAAGGAGAGTCCGTTAAGTCCAAACACCGCCACCGGGCCGAGCACGCTAATAATCCAACCCCCTATGGGCGTGCCTAACAACGTAGAAGTGGTGGAGACGACGGAGTAAACCCCATTGGCGCTCGGTATATCCGTGGAATCGACAATTTGTTGTAGGAACGCGATGGACGCTGGACCGAAGACCGTACTCACCAGGCCCGATATGATCACGAGACCGATGACCTCAACCACCGAAAGCGCGTGAATGACCGCCAGAGCGACCAACAAGCCCATCAGCACTCCGCGGATGATGTCGGCCACAATGAGCGTGCGGCGTCGATTCCAACGGTCGACGTACACGCCGGAGACCAGCATGGCCATGCCAACCGCCGATCCCACAGCGCTCACCAACCCTAAATCGGCACGGCTATGGGTCAAGTTTAGGACGAGCCAGGAGATCGCCATCCCGTTCATCGCATTACCCACCTGCGAGACGCCTTGACCACCAACCAAGATGGCTAGGGAGCGATTCCGTAAGATCACAGACTTTGCCACATCATCAGTCTCCTTGTGAAGATACAATCAACCCATTAGGATAGCAATTCGTTCAACAAAAAATTGGGGTTATCGCCCCCTTGGGATAGCCTATGTAGAAACTCAAATCGGATGCGATAAGAAGTTTGGTCGAAGACGTCCACGTTGTTCATCATCTCCTTGTCCCGTCAATGATGGGCACAGCCGTCCCGACGGAGCAACCGCACAAGAAGTAAGGCAACTGCTGTTTGTTCGCTTTATCCCCAATCGTGCCGGAACCTCACGGCGTATTCGCCCCCGTATCTACGCTAGCGTTAGTCTAGGGACCGCCATCAGCTTCTTGACTCTCGCTGAAATCCTGAACGACGATTCATTGGCGTCTTAACCAGTAGAGGGGTCGGCGCCTTTGATTGGCGATGGCGAGAATCCGGAGATCCCCATTCTCTACAGAGTACATGACTGAATAGGGGAACCGCCGCACCCGTTTGCTTCGCGCGACACCACCGACTCGCCATCGGGTTTTCGTGAATTTCATCCATCGCCGTCTCGATGGCCTGCAGGAACGTGCTGCCCAGCCCGTCTCATTGGCTTTCGTAATACAACGCCGCATCATACAGTTCAATTTCCGCGTCCGGATGAGACGTCACGCGCATCTCATCCACCGAGGCGTTCCCGGATCTCCCGGAAGACGTCCGCGGCGGATCGACCCAAGGTCGTAGTGGCCATTAGATCGTCGTGCCGCCGTTCCGCCTCCTCCGCCCAAAGACGCGCATTCTCATCGTCCGACAGTGGTTCTAGGCTGTTGAGCAGCGCGGCCGCCAATCGCGCTCGTTCTCGGGGATCGAGCTTCCGTAGCTCGACCTCTAGTTCATCGTGGGTCATCGAATTCCCCTGTTGCTTTTGTGCGTTCAACGTATTCGTAGCTAATGGTCAGATATTCCTACCCAACGATTTTCGGTCATCCACTGCTGGTCCGGCAGTTCACAACGTCGACTCTAACAATTCTCATTCTACCTCTCCTCCCGTCGTTCCCAAGCCCACTGCGCCGGTTTGATCGAATATTGTGCTAGGTCACTAACCAGCCCTTTAGTGCCCTAAGACCGCCGATTCCATGGTACGTCAAGATGCGTTCCGTTGGTCTGCCACAGCAGAACACATTCCTTCGTGGGAATTGTCGATCAATCATGCAATCCGGTTTTGCCTTCCAATGATAGTTCGGATTGATGCATTACAAGTATTCGCATGACGAACACCGTCACCATGGGCCGATCCATCATAAAATCCGGATACCCAAAGATGGATTTAACCGGATTTTGGGCCACTGTGGGTCCTCGAATTCGCACCGATACTGCCCGCAGACCAATTTTGATGGTTTGGTTTTCCAGCGTCGAGCATTTTCGTGAAAAATGCTGGACTAAAATTTCCCGACCAGGTCCGTGGAATTTTGGCGGTGACCCGCGGCACCGACTGGGTGAGTGTGCCGTTTACCGAAATCGCGGTCACGCAGCATGCGGCGTATCGGGACATCGCGGTCGGGCATGCCTTCTGGGACGCGGGGGAGTGGTCGCAGTTTTGGGGAGACGACGCGTTTTGGGTGGAAGCGCTAGTAAGGTTACTAGAATGGCTTGATAGGCTCAGGAGGGTTCGATGGAGAATAGGAGAAGGCAAGGGACTGGCAAGCTGGGATTTCGTCGAAGCGCATCACCGCCCAGCCTGGATGGATGGGCGGCCGGGTCGGGTCTTATGCGACCTTCCTGCCCTTGCTTTGATCACCTCACAAGTCTCACCAGGCCTTTTTTTAGCGGGCAAGAGCGGAGATGGGGTTCTGCGATTAGGAACGACTGGCCACCTTGGGAAGCGAGCAAGGGGGCCGAGATCGAATTCGGTGTGGGGTTCCTCACCCTCCCGTACCCGCCCGTGGATGACCGGCCAATGGATCGAACCAGCGTGAAGCGCGAAGGCAGCGACAGATGTGACTAAGAGGGCTGAGATGGGGATAAATCCCTTGGAGCGGCGTGCCCTTGTAGCCATCGCACCAACCAGATTTGCCATAGCGCCGCGACGAATCCGGCGAGTCGCTCTAATCCGCCCGAGGGACCTCCGAGATCCGCGGTGATGACAAAGGCGGGTAGGAGGAGCATAATCGCTGCCCCGCTGAAGGCGGAGTAAAAGGCTTGATGTCGCCAGCGCGGATTGCTGTACAGCATCTGTGCCACGGTTAAACACGAAATGACGAGGGCTCCAAAGAAGACGGCGGCGGCGACAATATGGACTACACCCACCCCCGTTAGGGTTCCCCATGGACTGGCGATCCGAAAGCCGTGGGCTGGAGCCGGGCCCTGTTGGATGGCTAGGCCGGCGGCTAGGAGACCTCCGCCAGTCGCCCGTTGTGCCGTAACCAAGGATCGTGCCATAGGCCAAAGCTGGTGAACTGCCCCAGCAAACAGCAAGATCAAGATCCCACCGATGACAAAGCCTAGGCGTTCGAAAAATCCCTGAGGGCCCTCGCTTAAGAGACTAATCGACTGGTGCATCAAGCTTATGGACGGTCTTGCCAGACTGGCGGCGACAATGGAAGTCGCCACGCACAAAGGTGCGGCCAGTCCGCTCCATAACATCCACCTGCGAAGGTGGCGGGATTTTGGCTGCCACTCAGGCTGCTCGGATCGCAACACGGTCACCTCGCTTTAAAGAGGAAGAGGTCTCAAGCTGAGTTTGATGTGGGTGTGCCGGGCCACATATGGGGCGTCCCAGGATCTGGCATCGTTTCCGTTATGCCAGCTATATGGGGATGCAAAACAAATGGGCCGCCATCTAAGGGGAAGCGACAACACGGGGCTCATCCGTCCTCGTCGTGGTACTCCGGATTCATCGACGGCAGGCTAGCCTTCAGCGCCTGTCTCCATTGCTGAAGATCAGCATGCAGCGCTAATGCTTTTTCCGCCATCTTGGCCGCCAAATCGTGCTCTTCTCCCGGATCATGGACGACATCGTAGAGTTCGAGTCTTTTATCTTCGTAAAACTCAATGAGCTTGTAATCGCCCCGGCGCACGGCGGCACCTGGGGTGCCTCCCTGGTTGGCATAGTGTGGAAAATGCCAATAGATTGAGCGCTCAGCCAGAAACTTCTCGCCTATCAAATCTCCGGCGAAAGTCTCTCCATCAACATGTTGCTCTGGCTTGAGCGCAAGTCCCGCCAGATCAAGAATGGTAGGATAAAAGTCGGGACTAATTACCGGGGTCGTGCACACGCGGCCTTCTTTCGTGACGCCGGGCCACTTTACGATGAGGGGTACTCGAAGCCCACCGTCGTACATCCAGCCTTTTCCCTCCAGCAAGGGTGCGTTGCACGTTGGAGCACCTTCCGCCGTAGAGAGCCCCCCGTTGTCGGAGGTAAAGATGACCATCGTGTCGCCCGCTTCTCCCACATCATCTAATGCTTGAAACAATCGTCCGAGATTGGCATCTAGGTTTTCGACCATGGCCGCATAGTGGACATCGGATTGCAGGGTCCTTCGGACTATGCGCCGTCCCTTGCGCTCATCGGTGGGAAAGAATCCCCCTTCTTCAAGGGCGTTGACGCGATCGAGGCCTAGGGACTTGGCCTTATGGATGTATTTGTGGATGAGCTCAGGGGGTCCCTCGATCGGGGTGTGAACGGCATAGTGAGCCAAGTATAGAAAAAATGGGTTCTGGTCTTCTCGACCTTGGATGAGCCGGATGGCTTCGTCGGTCAGCCGATCGGTGAGATACTCTCCAGGGGGCCCATCGTCTAAGGTGTCTAGGTGGTAGGGGCTGAAGTACCCATGTCTTGGGTGTCCCCAGTCCGAGCCCGCCACGTTCACGTCGAATCCATGGGCCTCTGGATAATACGGGGCGGGGCCCAAATGCCACTTGCCCACGTGCCAGGTATGGTAGCCGTGCTGTTTAAGCGTGGATGCCAAACTAGTCTCTTCCAATCCTAAGTGGTCGACGTAGGGGGCGTCGATCAACCGCCCCCGCGACTGACCACTGCCTAGATACGTCGTCAGGCCCAGGCGGGCAGGGTAGCGGCCGCTTAAGATACTCGCTCGTGTGGGCGAACAGACGGGGGCGGCCGCGTATGCGTGGGTAAATCGGACTCCCTCAGACGCTAGGCGGTCCAAGCAGGGAGTCTCGTAAAACGAACTCCCATAGCATCCCAAATCCGTCCATCCCAGATCGTCGATGAGAACTAATACGATATTGGGTCGCGACATTGCGGATTCCCCCTTAGTGAATTATGGGAGGTAAAATTCGCCAACCGACGCCTCTACTCCTTCCGTTGCGCAGCCGGTCGACAGCGATCCTGACCTCTGGCGTGTTTGTGCCGTTTTGCAGGCGCAGGGATTCAACTTGTGAGGGCATATCGACCGCCGTGTGACGGTATGCCTGAATCCGTCGCCAACGACTCCCGGAAGTACGGGCGACCGCTCAGGCCGTCTCTTGCTAGACCTGGGGTCACATCGTAGGGCGGTTGACGGTGCAGATTCACGGACCCTGGACAGTCTCTGCGTAAGCGTCTCTTCAGCTTATCGTACCGAGAAACTAGGTCGTAGACCGCACTGACTTTTACCCTGAAAAAGTTGATCTGATCGTGAAACCTTTGGGACCTGAGTGGCGTCTTACTCCATGGATAGGAAATAAGGAGGCGGGATTTAGGATGCAATCAAAATATTGGTGGGGCGCAGGGCTGGGTGGGGGGTTGCTGGCGATGACCGTGCTGCTCCCTGGCGCGCGCTTTGCGGCTACGAGCTCCCCGGCGCCTACGGGCCGATTTATCAGCGTGACGGGCAGTGCATTGGCGACCGTATCCTCGGCCACGACCACGTCTCAGATAAATGTCAACTTAAACGTCAACTCCGCCTCGTCAGTGGCTGCGGCGGTGGTCGAGCTTACCAAAGAAACGGCTGCGGTCAAGGCGGCGGTCGAGAAATTAGGCGTGCCTCAAAGTCAAATCAGCGTCAACAACCAAAATCTGAATCTAAACGGAGGCAAGAGTCCCAAGGGAGTTGGGAACCTCAACGCCGGGCAAGCCCTTCTGATTAATGCTCCATTGTCTCAAGTGGACGCGGTGTTTGGTGCCATCGAGCCAGCGCTGCTGCCTTTTGCCAGTCACGGGAATT
Source organism: Bacillota bacterium (assembly GCA_021797635.1). Taxonomy (GTDB): domain Bacteria; phylum Bacillota; class Sulfobacillia; order Sulfobacillales; family Sulfobacillaceae; genus JAJZZI01. The sequence goes on from JAJZZI010000020.1 coordinate 6,978, forward strand.
ATTACGTGTACGCGAACCCGGGTCCGGCCACGTCAGTTCTAAACGCCCCCACCGTAGGCCTCGATCGGGCCATCGCCGCAGCGACCAAGGAGGCGACTGCCGTGGCCAAGGCGATGGGAACGACGCTAGGCCCGATCCAGTCGGTGACGCAGGAACCCTTTAATGGCAATGGCCAGCAAAATCCCAACCAAGTGGGGACCACCGTGCAAGTCATATTTGCGACCAGGGGCTAAGGCTCTTGCCGTCGTCAAGCAAGACCGCTGCTCCTGCCTCCTGAGGGGCGCGGCCTTGCTTGCTTGCGGGAAGGACACCGCCGCTGAACCCGCGGCCTTAGGCAAGCTCTCTTATGACACGTTGTACACTTCTTGAGCAGTTCCCTAAGGCCTCATATGACTTGCATTGGCAGGTAGGACGGACCATTTTTTGGCGGTCAGGCAACTGCCCATAGGATCCACCAAGCTAATCGGTTGACCGAACGGGGTGCCGTCACAGGGGTGGGCCTTTTGGGTAGGCTACAGCGGCATAAACTCGGTAATGACTTCATGGAGCACGCGCCGTGCTTCCTGCCGCTTCGGCACATCGGTTCTTTTGTCGGCCAGCGTGATTAGGGCCTTCCATAGCGCCCACCCCCGGGCCCGAGCCCACGTTCCAGCATCCGCCTCAAGATGGCTACGAAACGCCTCGCGGCTGGGTCCAGAGAAGAAGGTCCAAGCGATGGTCAGATCGCATGCCGGATCTCCGATCCCAAGACAACCAAAGTCAATGACGGCACTAAGGCGGCTATCTTGCACCAAGAGGTTCGTCGAGGCGACATCGCCATGCACCCAGACCGGTATATCGCTCCATGTTTCATGAAGTGCCGCCTGCCACACGGCCGTCGCCGCCGCTTGGTCGATGTGGGTGCCGAGGCTCCGAATCGCGCTTCGGGTTTCATCGTGATAAATGCGCAGGTCGCCACCACGGTAGAAGTTATGTGAGCCTGGCAGCGGTCCCTCGGTAGCGTCCGTGGCTTGCAATGCCTTTAAGAAATCAGCGACGTCAGCCGCGAACCTCGGGAGGTTGGCGATATGGGCCCCCCGTGCAGTTTCGCCCTCGATCCAGCGATACACCGACCACGGCCACGGGTATTCGTCGGACGGAAGCCCCATCGCCACGGGGGTCGGAATAGCTATGGCCAACCGGGACGCCAACTGCGGCAGCCACCGTTGTTCCTTCGCGACTTGGGCGACGTAGGTGCTATGGCTGGGAAGGCGCACCGTCAGGTCGGACCCCAAACGAAAGCTGCGATGGTCCCAGCCGCCAGGTTCGATCTTCTGAATGGGAAAGCTCCGCCAGCGCGGAAACTGCTGGTCGACTAATCGACGCACTAAATCCGTATTGATATCCATTGGCCCTGCCCTCCCTACGAGCATCTTATCCATCGAGAAACCCCCGCAGCCAACGTTATCTGAAGTTGCATACCCGAAAGCCATGGTGATGATCACGCCTATTCTTGAAAGACATCGCTACGATCTTAAGGCGCATCCCATCAAGGGGCATGGAGCCATCGTATCAGATGCTCGACGGATAGGTGAAGGGTGCGACCCTTCGTCGTTTTACGCCTCGTCCGATACTCTATGATAGGATTTAAGGCGAAAGAGGCTTCTTTGGTTTAACGGGCCTCGCGGTGGGTTAAAGGGGGATTGTTTGTGGATCTGAGAAGTAAGCCCAATATCGTCCTTATCAACTGCGACGATTTAGGTTATGGCGACCTTGCCTGCTATGGCTCACGTGTTCACAGTACGCCGGAGTTGGATGATCTCGCTGCCCAAGGGATACGCTTTACCAACTTTTATATGGCGTCACCAGTATGCTCGCCGTCCAGAGGCGCCATGATGACGGGATGTTACCCGCGGCGTATCGGATTTGGCAGTTTTGAGGGCAAAGGGGTACTGTTCCCGGGCCAGGGGGTTGGACTCAATCCCGAGGAAACCACGATGGCCTCTTTGCTGCGAGATCAGGGATATGCGACGATGATAATCGGGAAGTGGCACTGTGGAGACCAACCGGAATTTCTACCGACTGAGCATGGATTCGATGAATATTATGGGATTCCCTACAGCAATGACATGGGGCGCCAGGTACATCGCGAGCATTACCCTCCGTTGCCCTTGATGGTGAATGACCAGGTACTGCAAGAGCAACCCGATCTCACCTCTTTGACGGAGAGATATGCGGAACAAGCGGTGCGCTTCATCCGCAAAAACAAGGAGCAACCGTTCTTTTTATACTTGGCTCACATGTATGTTCATCTCCCGCTGTATGTGCCCGATCGCTTCAGCCGGCACTCTCGCAATGAGGCCTATGGAGCGGCGGTGGAATATATAGACTGGGTGACCGGCGTATTGGTCGACGAGTTAAAACAAAACGGTATCGAGAACGACACCTTGATCATCTTCACTTCTGATAATGGATCGCGAGCAGACCATGAGGGAAGCAATGGTCCTCTACGCGGGAGAAAAGGGACAACCTGGGAAGGCGGCATGCGCGTGCCTTGCATTATGTATTGGCCCGGAGAGATTGAGGCTGGCCAGGTGTGTCGCGAAATTGCTAGTTCCATCGACTTTCTGCCCACCTTGGTGCAACTGGCGGGAGGACAGGTGCCCGACGACCGCATCATCGATGGTAAAGACATCCGTCCCTTGATGTTCCAAGCGCCACACAGTTCGCCCGTGCATCAAGCCTTTTTCTACTATGCCGGAGACACCTTAGAAGCGGTGAGGGCAGGAAGCTGGAAGCTTCATGTGAGAAAGGGACGAGAAGCGGTTCAGGCGTTATACCATCTCGACCGTGATCCTGGGGAAAGTCAAAACGTTTATGAAGATCACCCGAACGTTGTTCAGGCATTGCGGAAACTTTTGGACGACTGCCGAGAGGATTTAGGGGATGCGGCCATGGGGATGGAGGGGGCCAATTGCCGGCCGATTGGCACCGTGAAGAATCCGAAGACCTTGACGACCTACGACGAAAAGCATCCTTACATGGTGGCCCTTTACGATTTAGAGGAGTTCGGCTAGAAAAGCTTAATGCGGGTCGCATGAGCGGACCAACGATGCATCGCGAAAGTCTGTAAGCAAAGCAGCAGTCGACGCCCGGTAACGCCTGGGCGTCGACGATGGGGTGTAGGGGGGAAGGGTTAGGAAACCTGGGGGGTAAAGAGGTTTTCCTCTTTGAAGGTGGAAACCAGGTGCTGCTGGCCCTGGTGATTTACCCGCATCCAGCCTTTGCGCGTCTCGCGAAAGTGCAGGAAGGGCAACCCGTCTTGCTTGCGTTCGCGGAGGTAGCCTTGAAAACGTGCGCGAGTCCAGTCGGCGCTTACTTCCCAAGCGGGATGGCGATCCAAGAACCGCTTGAGCGCTCGGTAGCTCTCGTCGTTGATCAGCTGGTAAAATACCGTCGGTGCCATGCGATCGCTACCCGTAAAGACCACGACATACCTGGGCGAGGCCTCGGCGTGACGATCCTGACGATATGCGATCACGGCCTTAGAGCTCGTCGCATCCGATTGGTGAAGACTACCAAACGCTAGCCCTAGCACTGCAACATCTGCCATTATGAATCAGCCTCCTGACGAATTGTGATTGTGAGTACAATCACAATATAAGCCCTTTGGATGCGAATGTCAAGGCAGGAGGATCGTGGGTTATTCTAGTTGCCGCATGGGGGCCGCTGGAGGAACGTTGCACGCACGCCGTCCCACCGGGCTCTATTCCATATTAAGCACGATGGGGAGGAGCTCCGCGCGGAGCTCCTGGGGGAATGCTCTGCCGGGGCTCCAGTTAGGCGGGACCACCAGCAGCCGCATCGACGACCTTCCGGATAGTTTGCCAGGGGACCTTTGGCATTCGGTCTGCCGTCAAGATGCCGTTGATTTCCTGTTCTACGTCGGTTAATTGAGTGTAGCAAAATCCCCTTATCACCGGCGAAGCGCCGATCGACTGAATCACGGTACGAAAACGTTCGATGAAGTCTTCCGCGGATACCGCGGTGGTATAGCCCCAACCCGATTGGGAGCCTTGTTGGTAGGAGATACCGCCCATTTCCGTCACGAAGATGGGTTGCCCTTGGTAGGCAAAGCCAGTTACATAGAGGGGGCGCTCCGAAGGTCGAGTGGCCAAGGTGGATGCGAGCTCTTGGTATCGCGCCGTTAAAACGGAACCCTGTCCCTCATAGTCATGGATGGTTAACAGATCGGAGTGGGCGTGTTCCCAGCCGTCGTTGGAAATCACCAACCGGGTCGGATCCAAGGATTTGGTGAGGTAGTACATGGCGGACAGATGGGCCCTTTGGCGTGCGTCACCCTGAAGATCGGGGACTCCCCAGCTTTCATTGATGGGAACCCAGGCCATGATGCAGGGATGGTTGTAATCTCTGGCCAGGACTTCGGTCCATTCGTGCGTGATCCGTTCCACGGCCGCTCGATTAAATGTATAGCTGTTGGGCATTTCTTCCCAAACCAGGAGGCCTAACTGGTCACAAAAGGCGAGCCAGACCGGATCTTCGACTTTCTGATGCTTGCGCACGCCGTTAAAGCCCATCTGTTTCGTGAGGATCACGTCGCGTTTTAATGCGAGCGGTGTGGGTGCGGTCAGGATGCCCTCGGGGAAATAGCCCTGGTCGAGCACCATCTTAAGATAGTAGGGATGTCCATTGAGGAAAAACTGCCCATCCTGCACGGATAACTTGCGCATGCCTAAGTAGCTCTCGACTTCGTCCAAGATCTCCTGGCCTTTCCCCAAGCGATACTGCAGGCGGTATAGATAGGGGTCTTCTGGACTCCAGGCGCGAACCGGATGACCGGCATCGAAGCATAGTGTGATCTCGTGGCAATGGCCATCGTCCGGCCCTAATCGGGATCGCTGGCTGATCATGGCGTCAGCGCCATCGAAAATGACCACATCGAGCCACAGGTCGGCTGTGGACATCGCCAGTGGCCCTTGCAAACTTACTTCCAGGCGGACGCTGGCATCGTCCAGATCGGGCGTCATGCGTACCCCATCTAAGGCTATGGGAGCCACCGCCTCCAGCCAAACGGTCTGCCAAATTCCCGTCGTGCGCGTGTAAAAAATTGATTCGGACTGAGGTTTCCAATACTGCTTGCCCCGTGGTTGAGCCAGATCTTGGTGGTCATCTTCGACTCGGACGACCACGACGTTGGGCTTCTCGCGCTCGACGACTGCCGTGATGTCCAAGGAAAAGGGCACATGGCCGCCCTGATGGGAACCCACCAGCTGACCGTTTATCCATACGCGACAGGCATAGTCGACGGCACCAAAGTGGAGCACGAGCCGCGGCGCTCTCAGTGCGGGGGAGATCTCAAACGTGCGTCGATACCAGACGACGTCGTGAAAGCCAAGGTCGTGAATTTGGCTTAAGGTACTTTCGTAAACAAAGGGTACCACAATCTTTAGCGGGAACGCATGGTCCAAGAACCACCGCTCTGTTTCGCCGACCTGGCCGTCGTCGAAAGAAAACTCCCACGGCCCATTAAGGGACTGCCAATGAGAACGCCGAAATTGCGGACGGGGATATTCGGGGTCGAATTCGAGTGAAACGCTTGAACGACTTTGATCTTCTGACAGAGCTTTCATCGTGGTCTCCCTTTCGCTGGAAACTTCTCACGCACATGTTTTTCGTAGCGGCCTGGCATGGATCTTACCTATCCGAATCGTTGTTGCTCTAGAGGGCTGATTAGGATGACACGAATATAACGAAATTTATCGCACGATACAACCGCCATTTCCCCAATCGTTTACTACCCCGAGTTAGGACCACGGTCGCCGTCTGCGGCCTGCTGGTTCATCTCTTGGGGTGGATGCTGAGCCATGTCGTCCCCTCTAAAAATATTCGGTAAATTAGGAAGTTGCCTTGACAAATGGGGATTGGGGAATTATGGTGGACGTATTCGAACGATATTTCTCGTTTGAATTACAATGTAGCGAAAAAAGATGATGTTAATCGGCAGGTTGGATTCTGAAAGGGAGGGTAACTATGCGCATCACAGACGGCTTTCGAGTTCTTGCGGGCTTGACCGCTGTGGCCCTATTGGGTGGATCGACAGCCTGGCGTTCGCCAGCAGCAACGCACCCAGTAAACATCTCGTTTTGGACCAGCGGGTCTCCGAACGGTGTGACCCAGATTGTCAACCAATTTAATCACGTGTATCGCAACACGTATCACATTAACTTTCGAGCGATTCCCTATAGCAACGAGACCACGGTGGTAAACTCTGCGCTAACGGCCCACCGGGCTCCCGAACTCATGGAAGAGTCGCTCACGTTTGCGGCGCCGTACGCGGTAGAAGGTCTAGAACTTCCCATTTCTCCCTTCCTCAAGATGGCGGGCATCAATCCCTTGGCCGACTTCCCTAAACCGATGTGGAACTTAGCCGCATTGCACGGCGTGCATTATGTTGCCCCGACCGATGGACTGCCTACGGTCTTATACTGGAACAAGGCGCTTTTTAAAGCCGCTGGACTCAATCCGAATCAACCTCCGCGAACCCAAGCGCAATTTGTGGCCGATGCCAAGAAATTGAGTCAGCCGAAAAAGGGGATTTGGGGATACGTGCAAGAGCCCGCCTGGCCGGCACCTTTTCTCTTTCCCTCATTGCTAGGCCAATTTGGCGGAAAAGAAGGCAATGCCTCGACCAAGAAAATACTGTTTGATAGCCCTGCGGGCATCAGCGCCGTGCAGTTCATGTACAATTGCATCTACAAGTGGCACATCTCTCCTGCTAACGCCTCAGGCGGCGAATCGCACAACCTCTTTTATGCAGGCAAGAACGCCATGATGATGACGGGAGCATATGACTACGCGGAGGCTAAAGCCAAGCTCGGTAAAAACTTGGGATTTGCGACCTTGCCGGTGATCGGAAAGAAGCCTCAGGACTTCCTCGGGCAAAATTATTGGTGGGTGTTCAAAAACCCCAACTTAACGCCGAAGGCTAAAAGAGGCATTGCCATGTTTATGAAGTTCTTCTACAACCACAGCATTGAACTGGCCAAGGCGGGCGTGCTGCCCGTGTGGCAGCCGGCATTCAGCAAAGCGGCGTTTCGCAGCATCCCAGGCTTTTCGGTTCAGGCCGCTGCGCTACAAAAGGGGATCATGAACCCCTTGATTCCTGGATGGGGCACTGCTGGATCGTATCTCTACAATGCCATCGACAGCGCCTTGTTGAACAAGGTGTCCATTCCCCAAGCCTTGAAAAAAGCGGCTCAGCAGATGGAGCAGACCTTGAATCAACCGCAGGCTTAGTGCGGGTGCGAAGGGACCCGACCACGGTCCCTTCGCTACTTGGTATCCACAGGGAGGACGATGACGTTGGTCAAGCGGTCTCATTGGTCTAAGTCCACGGTGCCCGTCCGACCCCAAACCATCCTGACCCGATCGGAGGTCATGCGCCAACTGGGGGCGTTTTCCTTTGTCTTGCCGTATTTAGTGGCGTTTGCCCTCTTCCTGGCCTATCCCATGGTGTATGGCATCTTTATCAGTCTGCACCATTGGAATCCCATGGTCGGTGCGGGAGGTTTCGTGGGCTTGGGTCAGTACGCCTTATTGTTTAACTTTCATGACCTGGCTACCCAAACCTTCTGGCAGTCTATTGGAAACACATCCTTGTTCGTGCTCATCAGCGTTCCGTTTCTCGTAGCGGTTCCCCTAATCTTGGCCTATCTCATCTATCTTGCCCCTGCCAAGGGACTCTTTCGCCCCGTGTTCTTCTTTCCCGCTATCCTGTCGGCCACGTCCGTCATGGCCATCTGGGCGTGGATGCTGCAGACGGAGGGGGGACCGATTAACGGATTTTTGGGTCTGCATGTTCCCTGGCTAGTGCGCCAACCTTGGGCGTGGGTCTCCATTGATTTGGTGACCGTATGGTGGAGCATTGGTTTCAACTTGATTATTCTCTATGCGGGGATGACTCAGCTAGCCCAAACCACCTTTGACGCTGCGGCCATCGATGGAGCAGGTCTCGTCCGCATCTTTTGGTCGATCATCATCCCGCAACTCCGCAATGTGCTTTCTGTGGTGCTCATCTTGAGTACCATTGCCTCGTTCAATTTGTTTGCTCAGCCCTTTCTTCTGACGGGAGGAGGTCCTGCCAACTCGACCCTTTCCATCAGTCAGCAGATTTATAATCAGGGCTTCGGTTTGGCCCACATGGGATCGGCAACGGCCATGGCCTTCTTTATGGGACTCATCTTGGCGGCGGTCTCTTTCGTTCAGTATACCTTCGTTCGTCAAAGGGGGGCTTGAGATGAAGATACGGCAGTGGCAGCGTCAGACCTTGGTGGCGGTGTTGACCTTGGCCAGCGTCATGATGGTGTTGCCCTTCTTTTGGCTTCTTTCCACGGCGTTCAAGCCTTTGGCGGACGCATTTAACGGACAATTGATTCCCGCCCATCCCACCCTTTCCAACTTCAGCGCCATCTTAGCTCCCGGATCTTCAGCAGAGGTGATGCGATGGCTGGGAAATTCGCTTTTGGCTGCAATATCGGCCTCGGTAGCCGTCATGATTTTAGATTCGCTGGCCGCCTTTGGACTGGCTCGACTCCAATTTTTTGGCCGCCAGATCATCTTTTATCTGTTAATCGGTTCGCTGATGGTGCCCTTCATTGCCGTGTTGATCCCGCTTTACCTCGAGTTCGCCAAATTTAATTTGCTGGATACCTACGGAGCGCTCATCTTCCCGTACACCGCGAACGCCTTCGGCGTGTTTTTGCTGTATCAATTCTATCTCAGTATTCCCAAGGAACTTGAAGACGCCGCGGTGGCCGATGGTGCGACTCGCTTTCAAATGTGGCGGCGCATCTTTTTCCCCCTGAGTTTGCCGGCCACGGCGACCTTGGGCATGTTGACCTTCATGGGGGTCTACAACGACTTCTTGTGGCCGCTGGTGGCGACCTCGTCCAACTCGATGCGCACCATGACCGTTGGGGTTGCCTTAATGGCAATTGGCCCATATAACACCAACTATCCCCTGTTGATGGCCTTAACGGTGTTTTCCATGGTGCCTACGTTGATTGCCTTCATCTTCGCCCAGCGCCAACTCATGCAAGGCATTGCGACCACAGGGATTACGATTTAGGGAGAATGCGATGATCAAGACCTTTAAGAATCCCCTCTTGCCAGCGCCTCATCCGGATCCTTGGGTGATTTATGAAGCACCCTGGTACTGGTATTGCGGAAGTCGCGACAATCGTATTTATCTCTTGCGCGCGAAGGGCCTTCAGGATCTCGCCCAGGCAGACCCTATATGGGTGTGGACGGCTCCCTCGGAAGGCATGAATAGTCAGCATCTATGGGCGCCGGAACTTCACCACCTGGATGGCCGATGGCTCATTTATTACGCCGCCGATGATGGACTCAACGTAAATCACCGCATGTATGCGCTGGAATCCGGGTCTCCGCTGGGGCCCTATGTGGATCGGGGCCGAGTCGTCACCGCCGATGACCACTGGGCGATCGACGGCACCGTCCTTTCTCATCCCCATGGGACACGCTATTTTATTTGGTCTGGATGGGAAGGTCGGCAAAACGTGAAGCAAAACCTCTACATTGCCCCTCTCGATGGGCACTGTCCGTGGCGGACCACCGCTCCTCGGGTGATGATCTCAACTCCCGACCAGCATTGGGAGCAGCATGGCCGTCCCTGGGTCAATGAGGGCCCCGAGGTGGTCGTTCGCGATGAAACGCTTTACTTATTTTATTCGGCCAGTGGCAGTTGGACCGAGGACTACTGCATTGGGCTTTTGCGCTGTTCCGTCCGCGATCCCGTGCTAGATCCCCGCTCCTGGCAAAAACACTCTACTCCCGTCTTTGCCAAGCACCCTGAAGCCCGCGTATTTGGTGTCGGGCACGCCTCATTGGTTCAGGACCATCGGCGGCAGTGGTGGATTGTCTATCATGCCATGGAAGACCGAATGGCGGGATGGGCCGGACGCAGTGTTCGCATCCAACCTTTCGAGTGGCCCGATCACGCGTTACCGCAGCTAGGCAGGCCACGGCCGCTCGAAGAGCCGTTGGCGATGACGGTAGAAAAATCATTCGAGTGAGGGAGGGATCGCGCCATGACCAACGTACGCCGCATCCGGTGGAGTGTGGCTTTAACGGCTAGCCTGGTGGCTTTGCTCGGCGCTAGTGCCTTGGGTCACCAGCCTATCCGAATTTCCTCGGGGATGTCCGCCACGTTTTTCAATCCCATTGTGAACAACTACGCTGACCCCTGGATGACCCAGTGGCACCACCGCTATTATTTAACGGCTACGACTGGAAGCAATGTGACGCTTTGGAGTGCTAGCAACCTGGCCAATGTTGCCGTGGGCGAGAGCACCGTGGTCTGGTCGCCTCAGGGCAAACAAAGCCACTTTCAAGACATTTGGTCGCCCGAGTTGTATCACTTCGGGTCGCGCTGGTACGTTTATTTTGCCGCCGATATCGGCGGGGTTAACCAAACTCACCGTGATTATGTCTTGGAAAGCCTTGGCAATAACCCGATGGGACGATATCGATTTGTGGGTGAGATTCACGACCGGGCCAATCAGTGGATGATCGACCCCAACGTGTTGCAATGGCAGGGCAAGAAATACTTGTTATGGTCGGGCTGGCTGAGTCCGCATAATCAGGTTCAACGCCTATTTATTGCTCAGATGGCCTCGCCCACCAAGCTTCAGGGACCAGGACGGGTTATTTCGTCTCCCACCTACCCCTGGGAAAATAGCGTGGCTCCGATTAACGAAGGCCCCGTGTCCTTGGTTCATCACGGCAAAGCATTCGTCGTCTATTCAGCCAACGCCAGTTGGACGAATCGTTATACGCTGGGACTCTTGACGTTAAAGGGCCGAAACCCGATGAACCCGCTGGATTGGGTCAAACGGCCTACGCCCGTCTTTGCCAGCGCCAACGGGGTCTTTGGACCTGGGCGCGCATCGTTTGTCACGGCGGATCAGGGGCACCAGTGGTGGATGGTGTATAATGCGGCCCGCTACAGCGGATCCGGGTGGAATCGCACCATTCGAGCTCAGCCATTTTCGTGGAATGCCAACGGCACTCCCCGCTTTGGCGCACCCCTGCCCTTAGACCAAGCGATTTCCTGGCCGAAAGGAACTCCTAAAGACCGGGTGAACTATGTCCCTCACACCAATTCGAAGGGTTTTGCCGTCATCACCGTTCAGGTCGCCCAAAAAGGGATCTATGGTCTTTTTATCCGCTACCAGAACCCCAACGCTTATACGACCTTCCAAAACTTTGCGCTGAATGGCAAGGCCTTGCCTCAACTGGCCTTCCCCGAAACCGAAGGGTTTTCGGGCAAACAAAACCGCTATGGCGTGGCGGACCAAACCTTGCCTTTGCCAGCAGGGAAGTCAACCATTAAAATTTTCGAAGGCGATGGCTTGGCTCACATTCAAATGCTACAGGTGACGGCTAGGCCAAGTCAGCCGTAAAGAGAGGCGTTTGCCTTCGGGTGGGGCGGGGTAGGATGCCATCAGACCGTTGCCCTAAGCGAGGCGCACGTCTGAACGCAGAGTGAGGGGGAAGATGGATGATTCGGGTGGCATTAGATTCCTCTCAAGAGATCCCCGTCAATCGGGTGTTGACGCTGAACATTGCGGATTCCCTAGAGGTGGCCAAAGCGCTATCCACGCAGATGCGTCTCAACATGTTTTTGAAACTACTCGAGCATCCGATGAATGTAGCCGAAGTGGCCGAAGAATTTGGCATTCCCGTGTCGACCGCGGCCTCGAACATTAACCGACTAGAAGATGCGGGCTTGATCTTGACCGAGATGGTTCCAGGATCCCGGGGAACCCAGAAACTTTGTGCCACGGTCATCAGCCGGATTGTGATTGACACGGTGGTGCTGCCAGAGACCCATGCTGACAGCATCGATATCGCGAT
>JAJZZI010000157.1 GCA_021797635.1 Bacillota bacterium
GTCTTGAAAGTACACCATACTGCGCAAGAGGTGAGCGATGTTGAGCGATGGGGCATGGAGTTTAGCCATCTCCAGAATATGATGAAAATCCCACCCCGCTTGTAAGAAGGCATAAAGGTCAATAAAGTCTTTACGTGCGCCGCGGTTGGCGACAGCGTTGCACTTGAGGGCAACTAAGGTGTCCAAAGATGCAAGCGGGATGCGATTGACGCTCGGTCCGGCATTTAGGCGCATACCGGGCTGCCATAAGTACGATACCCGGACGCCCTCGATTTCGGCGTGAACACGGTAATCGCTGGCGCTCATAATACGGGACCGTGGGTCGAGTTCTTGAATCTGGGTAATGGTTACGTTGGAAGGATTGGGCTGGTCCGTCAAAAAGTCCACATCGTTGGATTCCCGGTGGCCTAGATAAAGGGCTACGGCAGTAATGGGACCCAGGCTGGACGCCCCGCGGTGCCGGTAGGGGATGAGATGGGTACGCACGGCCAAGGCCAACCGCCACTTCTAGGGTTCGAGATGTTGCCAATGCGCTCGGTGGTTGCGTCGGCCTGCTTGCCACGGTTAGCCGCATCAACACGGTAACCAGAGGGAAAGGCCCCCCTCCAGCAACATCGAGAACGATTTAGCCACTCAACGACCGGGACGGAACGAGGATTCCAGACGACACGTCGGTGCGCTTGACGCGCACCATGAACCACGCGACACTCCCCCAAAGCAGCATGGCATCGCGGCAAAAGTCGATCCATAGCGCCCAATGGAGCCAAAAGGCGCCAAATTGGTGCGCCAGTAAAAAGCTTACAGGATAGCCTAGCGTGGTAAGCATAGCGGCCGCCAGCCACTGCCAACGCCAAGCATAGAGCGCCCAAAGGGGAATGAGCCAAATCAGATACTGGGCGGAAAACACTTTCGATGACAAGATCAACAGCGTGAGCAGGGAAAGACTGGTGGTCTCCAGGTCAATCCGCCCCGTCACGGCTAAGCCCAACACCAGCACTACGGCCCCAAGACTGAGCCCGGTGACGATGTCTGCCACCACGGGCCCCGGCGCCGTCATCACGTTAATCGAGCCATAGCTGGTCATTAAGTGAAATCTACCAAAGTGCACTAAGGCCGCCAGACCGGCACTCAACGACCCTAGTTGCAGGGGACGGTGCAAGAAATATCGATAGGACGAGAACGCCGCCTGCCGCGAAAACAGTGCCTGCACAGCGACGGACAGGACACCAGCCCCTATCCCGGCCGCGAGACGATCCCATCTCCATCGCCCGGTTGCCCGCCATTCCGCGATTAGGAATCCTGGCCACAACACAACAGGAAATAATTTAAGCAAAAATCCCAAGATACTCCACGTCCATGCCCGAGTAAATTGACCTTGGCGAGCGGCCATAACCGCAAAAAATGCTGCGGCCGCGGGAAAAATATCGTAGCGTCCGGCAAAGAGTCCTACGCTGGCGAGGGCTAAATATCCCAAAAGACGCCGGTCCCAGGCCGGTCCCTCATGGGTTTGGACCATTAACTGCCACAAAACCATCCCGGTTATCACGGCAAATGCCCATCGATAAGCAAGCGGCAAGATCTTGGGCAACAAAAACACGGCCAGCGAAAGCATGGGGTATTCGTGCGGCCAGGCATGCAAAAGGGGCCACTTGAGCGCCTCATCGGCGTAAATGCGGTATTCGCGCACGTCACTTGGATGAATCCATATACAAGCCACCGTGGTTACTAGCCAAAACGCCAGCAGATGTCGCAACCTGGAAGTCGTTTGATTAATCATGCAGATGGGTTGCCATCCGGCGGATATTGGCCCAGTCCGGATCCTGGGAGAGTTTGGAGAACTCAGGGCCCGTCGGACCGGTGTATTTTCCTTGACCGGCATAGGCCGTGGTCGTTTCGGATACCGTGTGAAAGACCAGTTGCGCAATGCGGGTGCCGGGATATAAGTATACCGGCGTATCGCCTAAGTTCGCCAGTTCCAAGGTTAAACTCCCGCGGTATCCCGGCTGCACCATCACCGCCGTAGCCACAATCAATCCCAAACGACCCCAAGAGGATCGGCCAATGACATAGGCCATTAGGTCATCAGGCACCTGGAGAAACTCTAATGTGGCCCCGAGAACGAGTTGCGTCGGGTGCAGCACCATGCGTTCACCGACGTCGACGACCAGACGTTCCTGGTAGTCCCCCGCTTCATTATCCATGGCCATGGCATCGATGGGGCCTCGTGCTGATCGTTTTAACAAGATAAACTCTGTGCCCAGCCGCACATCGATGGAACCTCCGCTAACCTGCCGTTCGCTCAAAAGAGGAGTCACAAGCAGCCGCTGATCGAGATCTCTGTCCATGCGTTGCCATAATTGAGGCTCGCTTAAGACCACCGCTAATCCTCCCTTGACGCATGTTCTTGCCACTTCGCACTGAGCCGGACCGATTGGATGGCCTTATGGGCCAAGGTTAAGGTCGATAGCCCATCTTCCGGTGCCAAAGAAGCTAGGCCTAACAGGACCGCCGTCATGGCTGCCGGAGCTCGCCCTCGCACATCATGGGGTACGACCCCCCGCCGGAAGTGCCGAGCATAACGCCCAGCCTCCTCCGGCCACGGCGGCCATGGCCAGGCCCAGGGAACCCGCACTCCTGAAGACACGTCTTGGGCCCATTCTACCACGTTCCCCAATCCCTCGCCCAAAGCTAGGGCTTGATAAGCATCCAGCCAAGACCGGAGAACGGGCGCGATCCACTCTCCTGCCATCTCGGCATGGTACGCAGCGGGAGCCAATAACGGGCCTAGCCTTAGAGCGGCAAAGCTCGGGTCCCCGACCACCTGCTCTGCCCACATCAAGCTCATCCCACACATTGCCAGCGGGTCCTGGGACAGGGGCTCAGGATATGCGATCCACACCTCCGACGCGGTGGGCCACAGGGCCCACTTAACCCCCGGGCCAAGCCGCCACCTCCGTGCTTGGCCCTCTAAGCACCAGCTCGAAATGGCCCGGGCTACGGGAGCAGGCGCTCGCTTGAACCCCATTATCCACTCGACTGCTTGCGATGGCCCAAGCTTTTGCAACGCTTGGACAACTTCGACCGGAAATCCCTGACATTGGCTAACCATCCACTGTCGATACAGTTCATCTCGCCATTCATGGTTATGCATTGAACGGGCTCGCCTCCGAGTGCCATCATTACATCTACTCTATCACACCGTAGCGTAAGACTTTGCCATCTGATCTTGGCCCAAGGCGCCGTCTTTAGTATGATAAAGCTTACCCTGACACTATCCCGAGGAGGTTCCATGATGGTGCAGTTCTCTGGCTTCGATGCCCAAGATTTTGACGTGTTCGCGATCCCCGATTTCCATGATCGCATGTTCCATATTCGCTCTCGCATTCGTCCCAAACTAGCCCAGTTAGGTGACGATGTGGCTCCCAAACTGTCTACCTTGGGACACCCCATGTATCCCCATACGGCCTCGCACGCCCGTCGTCGGGTCAATCCTCCCGACGATACCTGGGTCGCCTTTTCCCGCTCTGCTCGGGGGTATAAGCGCTATGCACATTTCGAAATTGGCATTAACCACGAGGAAGTCTTCGTCCGCTTTGTGGTGAAACCCGAGGGCACCGATGATAAGCCTGGCTTGCTGCAACTACTTAAGGTGAACGGTATCGAAGCCTTTCAAGCTCTTCAAGACCCCGAGCCGATCTACTGGTACCGCGACGACCACGGTCGGGACCCCATGAGGATTGCCGATTTAACGCCGGAGGCGGTGTCCCATATCCTTAAGGAAACGGACAAGAAGTCACGCGGCTTCACCTTAGGTATGGTCCTAAACCGAGCCAATGCGGTGGTGCGTTCCGCCCAATTGGTGGCTGCCAGCGCCAACATGATTACCCACCTAGGGCCGATTTACCGGGCCACGGTGGCCGAGGATGCGGCGGTTGGCGCCCATGGCTAAGCCCTTGGAGTTTGAGCCTAACCTCCATGCACGCATTGTGCGTCATGTTACCCAACGAACCTTAGCCGACCAGGAAGGCAATCCTACTAAAGCCCACGTGCTGTCCACCCCCACCTTGGTCGCCTGGTTCGAATCGGCCGTGTCCCAAGCTATGCTCCCCTTCGTATCCAAGACCGAGGTGATCTTGGGTGCGCACATCGAGATTTTCCACAAACGCCCCACTCCTCTAGGCCATGATGTAGCCATTGAGGCCAGGTTGATGCGCCAAGAGGGCAACAAGACCACCTGGCAGGTAGTGGCCCACGACGAAATCGAATGGGTCGCTGAAGGCACGGTGGTGTCCGCCGTAGTCGAATTAGCGACCCTGAACCAGCGACTTCAGCCCAAACGCAAGCCCTTCTTTTCCGATGAGCCTACTCCTTAGATCGGAGGCTGGCCACTAAGGCGCTTGACGTAGCCAGGTTGGTGGCTACCGGAATGCCACGCACATCGCACAGGCGCAGAAGTGCCGAAACGTCGGGTTCATGGGGATGCGCAAATAAAGGGTCGCGCAGAAAAAACAACCAGTCCATTTCTCCCTGGGCGATCTTGCTTCCCATTTGTTGGTCGCCTCCCTCCGGCCCCGACATGAAACAATGCACCTGAAGTCCCCAGCGCTTGGCAATCAGTTGCCCGGTATGCCCGGTGGCGTAGAGTTGATGGCGGCTGAACACGTCGAGGTGCTCTCCGATAAACGCGACTAAATCATTCTTCTTGCGGTCATGGGCAATCAGTCCGATACGCAACAGTTTCTCCTCCTTTAGTTGAACGATGAGGGCTCGGCATTCGATTGCGACCGATACCAGTGCGGCCACAAGTTGGGGGGAACCTGATAGTGGTTGAACACCGTGCGCATCATGGCCTGCAGGGGATGCGAACGGTGAGGTTCTTTGGCCACCAAAAACGAGGTGGTCCGCTGAATCGGAGGGAGCCCGGACACCTCTAGGGCAATCAGATGGCCTTGGTCGATATCTTCTCTGGCCACAGAATCGGGCACCATGGCGACTCCCAGCCCCACTTTGACCATGCTTTTTACCACTTCGTGGCTGTTGAATTCCATCAAGACGCGCGGAATAACGCCCTGTTGTTCCAAGACGCCATCAATAAAGGAGCGAAATCGCGAAGGATATTGGTAGGAGATGAACTCTAACTTGGCCAGATCGGCCAGTTCCAGACGGCTTGGCAGCAAGTCCCGCCGCGAAGGCGCTACCACCAGGCGCACGGGGTCAGAAAAGAGCGGAATCGACTCCACTTGAGGATGGACAATGGGGACCGTGGTGATGGCTACGGCAAGATCCCCGCGGATAACTCCGTCCAACGCCTGTTGGATCTCGCCGATGTGGACGTGCACGCGTACCCCGGGGAACTCTTGAGTGAAGCTCGACAGCACCCGGGGCAAGGTAAACAAGGCGACGGTGGATACGGCGCCGACGCGAATTTCGCCCTGCCCAGGCCGGTTTATCTCTTGGACGGCCTCGTAAGCCTGGTCAACCAGGTTTTGCATGCGGCGGGCATGATGATACAGCACCTCGCCGGCAGGCGTAAGAATGATATGACGCCCCTTGCGCACGACCAGGGGAGCCGAAAAATCGGATTCCAAGGCCCGTAGTTGCTTGGTTACTGCGGGCTGGGTCAAGCCTAGTTGCTCCGCCGCCCGAGTGATCCCACCGGCATCGACGATTCGCACAAACGTATTTAGTTGGGTTAGGACCACGTCGCGCCCTCCTTTCTGGCTATCCGCCAGGCATGGCCGATCTGGCCCATCGTACCATGGCCAGCCTCACGTCTTCGGATCCGAGCCGATCGGGTCGAGCCTGCCTGGCCGACTCCGCCTTCGATGATGTCGTGCGGCGTCTTTCACTAAACGCTCGACGAGGTTATCGACCAGAGGCTCGCGAGACCCTTCCCTCAAAGTCACCAAATTGAGCGAGCGCCTCAAGTTCGTCTGATCGATGGTCAGGCTGGCGATGCCATGGACGGTAATCGGGTCGCTCTCGACAATGGCGGTAGAGAGGACGCTCACCCCCACGTTGTTGGCCACCATGGCCAGAATGGCACGCAGGGAAGCGAGTTCCATGATGACATTAAGCTCTTTCGGGGGAAAGCCGGAGACAGCCAAGGCCTGTTCAAAAATGGCGCGTGTGCCCGAGCCCTTTTCCCGCAAGATCCAGTCCAACTCCCGCAAATCCTCTAGGTCGACCGACTCCCGCTCGGCCAGAACATGGTCATGGGATACCATCAGGGCCAGTTGATCCTGCCATAGCGGCGTAGACACGAGCGTCGAAGGAATGCCTCCTCCCTCCACCAGTCCTACGTCCACGTTTCCCGAAGCCACCATATCGACCACGGCTTGACTATTGACCATGAGCACTTGAAGGGGAACATCGGGCCAATCGCGACGAAATCGTCCCAAAGGTGTTGGCAAGTACAGTTCGACTGCCGTTTGGCTGGCGGCGATGCGTACCGGCCTTAGACCTTTGGCCATGCCAGCCAAATCGCGGACGACGGCGTTCCACTGCCCTTCCATCCGCAAAGATGCCCGTAAGAGCTGCTCGCCGCTCAACGTCAGTTTCATCCCGCGGCTAGTCCGCCAGAACAAAGCCGAACCCAGTTCGTGTTCCAATGAAGCCAACTGCTCTGACACGGAAGAAGGCGACAAGTTTAGTTGCCGACTTGCTTGGGTCAGTTGCCCGGCTCGAGCCACGGCAAGAAAGATCCTCAGACGAAAATCCATCGGCGCCTCCCTTCGAATACGCAAGATGCCGCGACTATTATGCATCGTTCGTCGATGCCGTGTCGATGTTCGCCAATCCCGAATACCAAGCCCGCGTCTCCACCCTATCATGAGACTCACGGCAATGCGAGCCAGACGCTCGCGCTAGAACTAAAACGGGAAGGGAAGATCGAATGATGCCAAGGAAATTTGGTCCCAACTGGTTTACCGTGGGCATGGGCACGGGAATCGTCGCCCTCGATGCATTTCTTCTACCGAACGCACCTTTGTGGCTAAAGCACGTAGGCACGGTCTTGTGGCTGCTCAACGCCGCCTTGGTGGCCCTTTTCATGGTACTCATGGCCAGACGGGCTTTCACCGATTGGAAAGGGTTTCGTGCCATCTTTCGCCACCCGCAGCAATCCATGTTTTTTGGAGCCATCCCCATGGCTTTGACCACGGTCGTCAATGGCTTTATTGAAATGGGCGGGAGCCTGATGGGCGATGCCAGCGCATACCACGTGGCCTTGGTGCTTTGGGTATTTAATGCCGTGCTCGCGCTGTTATCGGGCCTCGTGGTTCCCTATTTGATGTTTACCCGCCACCCTCACGAGCTCGCCACCATGACGGCACTCTGGTTGATGCCCATCGTGCCTGCCGAAGTGTCGGCGGCTTCGGGCGCCCTACTGCTGCCCCATCTGGCCAACGTGGGCCTTCGTCACACCATGTTTCTCCTAAGCGCGGCATTTTGGGCCATGAGTGTTCCCCTTGGCTTGCTCCTATTGGGCCTTTTGTTCTTGCGCTTGGTCGTTCATCATCTGCCTCCGGCGGACATGGCCATTTCGACCTGGATCAGCCTGGGCACGCTCGGCACCGGAATCATGGGCCTGGTGTTGTTGGGTCAAGACAGCCAGCGCCTCTTTCCTCACCTCGCTCCCGGAATCGCTGGAGGTAGCGCGCTGTTAGCCCTGATCTTATGGGGATTCGGCCTGTGGTGGTTCTTGCAAAGCATCTTTCTGACCGTCCACTACCTCCACCAGCAAAGCCTTCCCTTTAACTTGGGTTGGTGGGGACTTACCTTCCCCCTAGGCGTCTTTGCCGCCGGCACGGACCTTCTCTTTAAGACGTTCGCCATGGTCGCCTTAAAAGATGCCGCCTGGATCTTCTTTGGCCTCCTCGTCCTCTTCTGGATCACGGTCGCCCTGCGGACGCTATGGTCGCTACGACCCCCTTTCGCCGCTGAAGCCGCCCCACCGCTACTGAAAGCGCAATGACATTCGCCATTGGGTGAGATAGCATAGAGGCAGAGTCAAGACAACCTCGGCTCTGCCTCTATACCTGCCCCAACGAAAGGAGTTCGATGTTTCGTGGCCCCATCTCACGGTCATCCGAGCCTGATCTTGCCACCACCCGTTCTATTTGGCCTGAACTTGGCCCTCGGTGGCGGATTGCAGCGCATCATGCCCTGGTTCATTGTCGCCGGGCAACTAATATGGCTCGGTATGGCCGCCATCGGCTTTGGCCTAACAGTCAGCCTTTGGGCGGTGGTCACCATGCACCGAGCGGGTACGGCCGTCGATCCCCGGCGCACCGCCACCCGGCTAGTGGAGCACGGGCCCTTTGCCTTCAGTCGAAACCCCATTTATCTTTCCATGGCCGTCGCTTCGCTAGGCGTCGCCCTGTGGGTGAATTCGTACTGGTTGCTGCTCAGTCTAGGCGTCACTTTGGCGATCCTTACCTATGGCGTGATCAAGCCCGAGGAAAAATATCTGAAAGACTCTTTTGGAGAGCCCTACCTCCGCTACCAGCGTCGCGTGCGGCGGTGGTTCTAAACCCGAAGGCAGATCGGGTCAAGAGCCTTGGCCAAAAGGCTCACAGCTCGGCGCCTATCGGGCGATCGTGGTATTTGCTATCGAGCTGTTGATACGCTTCCAGCACCTTCGCGTAAAGCGGGTGGCTGGCGTCGATGCCTGTCACTGCAACCACCACCTGCTCCAGGCCCTGGTCTCGAATCCGAGACTGCAAGCGCACGGCCTCTTTATCCGTAGACACGTCAAACATCAGCGCAGCCGCTATCACCGAAACCAGATGGGAGACCTCTAATCCCATGGCGTACGCCTGCAAAGTGGGGTTTACCAGGCGATCTTTCGGCGAGAGCTTTCGAAGGGGGCTACGGCCTACCCGCACCACGGCATCGTTCAACCGTACGTTCGCGAATCGGTCCAGCGTTTTCTGGATGTAGATGCGGTGGAGCTCTTTATCCAGATGGTGTTTTTGAATGAGGAGATCCCCGGTTTCCGTCAAGACCGCTTCGATCTGGTTTCTTAGGGAGGCATCCTGCAGCACTTCGTGGATCGTCTGATATCCTTCCAAGTAGCCGTAATAGGCTGCCGCGCAGTGCCCGGTGTTCAGCGTGTAGAGTTTTCGCTCAACGTATGGGGTTAGCCTATCCACATACGTCACTCCTTGGATTTTGGGCTTGTCGCCGATCACCGCCGAACCGTCGATGATCCATTCGGCAAACGGTTCCACGGTGACCGCTAAAATGTCCTGATGGGTTTGCAGGGGCACAATGCGGTCGACGACGGTATTGGGAAAAGCAATATAGCGATCGGCTAACGCCTGCGTCTCTTCGGGCAGGTGAGAATACACCCACTTTTTTAGTTGGCTGCTTGCGCCGATGGCGTTCTCACAGGCGATAATGTTGAGAGGCTGAGGATTAAGGCGCAAACGGCGGATGATGCCACGCGCAATCGACTTGGCAATACTTTTCAGCGCCGGCACTCCCACCGCGGTAGTGACTAAGTCTGCCGTGGTGAGCACGCGCGCTACTTCGTCAAAGTCTTCGATGCTGGCAGCGTTCACGTTGCGCACCGTAATCGGCTGGGCCCCCTCTTTGGCCAAGTTCACCCGGTAATGGCGATGATGTCGAAGTTGCGCAATTTTGTGGGGATTGCGGGTAACAAAAAAGACATCGTACCCCGACTGCGACAGGAGCAAGCCGATGAATCCTCGGCCGATGTTGCCCGCCCCAAAGTGAACCGCATTCATGAGGATCCCCCTTGCTGCAAAAGCATTCCCAAGTCGAGGTCGCTGAGAGCATTTAATCTCCGGTCCACGGGTCCGAACTCAAGCGTCGCGGTCAGCGGCCCCGGAACCAGCAAGCAATACACCCCCGAAGCCCTAGCCGCCTTAGCCCCGTTGGGGGAATCTTCCACCGCGATCGTCTCCTGGGCCTCCACTCCGAGGCAGGCTAAGGCGTGACGGTAGACCTCAGGATCGGGTTTGACCCGCAAGACATCGTCCGCCGTGGAGATGCACTCGAAGTAATCCCGAATCTTCAAGCGTTGGAGAAAGGGTTCTACCCATTTTCTCTGCGAGCTTGACGCCATGCCAATCTTTAAACCATGAAGGCGCGCCCCCTCGAGATAGTCCATGACGCCCTCGCGCATCTCCTGAGCTTCCATGAGTTCCGCATGGCGGGTCTCCACCTCCTTGCGAAAGGACGGCAAATCGATGGGCAGATGAAGATCGGTCACCAAGTACTCAAACGGATTAAATCGCTCGTGCCCGGTTCCAATGCACGGAGCATACATCTTTACCGAAAGGTCCACCCCATGCACCTGGTAAGCGTCGCGAAATGCCCTATACCAAACCATTTCAGTGTCGATAATCGTACCGTCGAAATCAAAGATGATGGCCTTGATCATGAGGTTACCTCCTTCACTTCGCTTGGTTCTTCACCTAGTTCTTGCCCAGACAGCCACAGCACATGTAGGGCGGTCAGCGCTGAAAGACGAGACCCCAAGTGACCGGACCCGGGTCAAAACGCCCCTTAAGGGTAAATCCTTGAGCGCGAGCCTCTTCGGCCAGCAGATCCTCCGGTACCCGCCGTTCTAAAGGGGGACCGGAAGGTGTCTCGATAATTTTCCAGTCCACGACCACGAGCCGCCCCCCGGGGCGCACAATCCGAAAACTTTCTGAGAGTGCCTGGCGACGGTCACCCATCATCAGCGCTACCGTATGCCAAATCACCCCATCGACGCTCTGATCGGCAAGGGGCAAATGTTCAGCAAACGTCTCGATCGCCACCAGCTGCGCCAACTTTTGCTCTTCAGCCCGGCGAGTAAGTTCTGCCACCGCCTCGGCGCTAGGCTCCAAGGCGAACACCTTCCCTCGCGAACCCACTTGTTCCGCGATGGGAAAGGAGAGCCAGCCCAACCCGGCGCCCACGTCGGCTATCGCTTGGCCTTGGCCAGGCTCCAGTGCGGCCAATACCGGGGTACGGGGCATAAATTTTTCTCGATCCAGGTTGGTGATTCGCTCGAGTTGTTCTCGCGACCAGACCCGCGAGGTGAGTTCTTCGTCCATGTCTGTCCTCCTACCTAGATAGGTCCGGCTTCGTTAAACGCGCCCGCCGAGGGGATTGGGATTGCCGCCCAGGCAAGTCACGGTCATTGTATGCCTCTAGCAGTTCGATAAAAGCCCGGCTCCAACAACGAAAGAAACCTTATGAAAGCACCAAAAAAGAGACTTTGTTCATTCTATCACAACTTGAGCGGGACGGTGGTTAGGTCGGTCATGCAAGAACTTAGGGCCGGGCTCAGCGATGGCGACTGGCCTTGATTTTTCGGATCAAGGCCCCGTGATCTGGGTGCACGCGCCGAGATTTTCCCCCCACGCCTCTAGGCTATGATGCGACCCTTGAGCCCCATCGCCACCGGTGAGCCTGTCCTTACGATCGATCCAGTGTACTCTCTTGTCGAAAATAGGTTACAATGCGCTTAACCTACCAAATACACAGGGGGATTTCATGGTGGCCCGTCTGCCCCTTATCGTCCAAAGCGACCTCACGCTGCTCCTAGAAGTGGACAACGCGTTATTTGAAGAGGCACGCGACGCGTTGGTCGGTTTCGCGGAGTTGGTCAAGAGTCCGGAGCACATTCATACCTATCGGCTGACCAGCCTTTCCCTGTGGAATGCCGTGGCTGCGGGGATTAGCGACACCGAGATATTAGTCCGCTTAAACCGTTACGCCGAGTATCCCGTGCCGACCGAGGTTGAATCCTTTGTCGTCGACCAAGCCAAACGATACGGGCGTCTGAGCCTTAAGCCAGCCCCTGATGGAGATGGCTTGTGGCTCACCTCCAGCGATGGACCACTTTTGACGCTGATTTCCCGGCAAAAGGCCATCACCCCCTTTCTGTCCTCGAGCATCCCCCCGGGGTTTCGCATTGCACCTGAGGCCCGTGGCTTGCTCAAACAGGCGCTAGCCAAAATCGGTTGGCCGGTAGACGACCAAGCTGGATATCATGCCGGAACGCCTCTTGGCGTGGCCTTGCGCGAGACGTCACGAAATGGCAAGCCTATGCAGCTCCGCGACTACCAGAAAGCGGCCGTCAGCGCCTTCTGGGGCCAGGGCGACGCCTTGCGTGGCAACGGGGTCGTCGTGCTGCCGTGCGGTGCTGGGAAAACGGTGGTCGGTCTAGGTGCCTTGGCGCGCGTTCAAGCCCATGCCCTAATTCTCACGACCTCAGTCGCCGCCTTGCATCAATGGCGCGAGGAACTCCTGGACAAGACGACCCTTGGCCCCGAGGATATCGGCGAATATTCCGCCCAAAAAAAGGAGATTCGGCCGGTTACCCTGACCACGTATCAGTTACTAAGCCATCGGCAAAAGGGTGTCTTTCACCATTTTGAGCATTTGGACCAGCACGACTGGGGACTCATCATCTATGATGAGGTCCATTTGCTGCCGGCGCCCGTCTTTCGTCTGACGGCGAGCTTACAGGCTCGTCGGCGCTTGGGACTAACCGCCACCTTAATTCGCGAGGACGGTCGGGCTGACGAGGTGTTTGCCCTCATCGGCCCCAAACGGTTTGACATGCCCTGGAAGCAACTGGAGGCCCAAGGCTGGATTGCTTCGGCCAGGTGTCATGAAATTCGGGTACGGCTTTCGGAAGCGGGCCGGGAGCACTATGCTTTGGCCGAAGATAGTGAACGCATCCGCATTGCATCGGAAAACCCGGCTAAACTTCGCGTTGTCGAAACGCTTGCCAAAGAACATGCTGATGACCATGTCTTGGTCATCGGCCAATATTTGCAACAGCTCGAACAACTGAGCACCGCGCTCGCATGCCCTTTGATTACGGGAAAAACTCCCGCTAAAGAGCGTGAACGTCTCTACCAAGAGTTTCGCCAGGGTCGCATTCCGGTGCTGGTCGTATCGAAGGTGGCCAATTTTGCCATTGACTTGCCGGATGCCAACGTCGCCATCCAAGTCAGCGGAGCCTTTGGATCCCGACAGGAGGAAGCGCAGCGCCTGGGCCGCATTCTACGTCCCAAGTCGAACGGAAAAACGGCGCTCTTTTACAGTGTGGTGTCCGAAGAAACCCGGGAGCAAGACTTTGCCCAAAAACGTCAGCTATTCCTGTGCGAGCAAGGCTACCGCTACGACATTGCTCATGCCGACGAATATGGAAACCCGATCGAATCATCCCTTTCCCCCGTGATTTTGTTCCCTGGCGCCAAGGAGGAATCGCGTTGATTCTGACTCTCGGCCCAAGCCTTTGGCACTTATTGCAACTCATCCCGCCCGCTGACCAAGATGCGTTGGCCGAGCGGTTAGGTGTCGCCAGCGACCGATCGACGATTTACCAGGCCTTGGTCGATGCCAAGCGATATCACCCCCTGATTGACGGATTATCGACCCAAGCCAAAACCTTTCTGGCTGAAGTACTGCTGAGTGGCGGGCGAATCTCGTTCGAACGCGCCTTTGAAACCGAGGCTTTTAGTCAGATTTTGGACGAGCTCGTGGAAGGCGGGTTAATTTACGCCATGGAGGATCGCTCCTTTAAGCGATACTTTACCTTCCCCCACGAGTATGACAACTATGCCTGGTCAAAGACGGTCATCGCCACACTTGAGCACCGACTCGAAGCCAAGGAGGTCAGCCCCCGTCGCGAGCACCAAGCCTCCGATTGGTTTCCGTTTATGCAAGACGTCTATCAGGTGTTAAGCTTTGCCCGTACGGAACCCTTGCAGCGGACGCAACAGGGCTTTCTCTATAAGCGCGTGGAAACCAAGCTTGGACAAAGGTTGTGGCCCAAGGCTCCGGCCGACCAGATTGCTTTACGTCTGAACCTCATCCTGCATTTTGCCCTGGACAACCATTTAATGGGATATGACGACGCAGGACGCAGCATGCAGGTGGACGAAGAGGTCGCGGCCGAGTTTTTTGCGATGGACATCGACAGGCGATACCATTGTTGGTTCGCCTTTGCATCTGCGCACAGCCAAGATGCCTCGCTTCGTCAAATTATCATGGCAACGGCAGCCTTCCTCCAACCCGAGCAGTGGATCGATATTGAAGCCCTTCGGGATTGGCTGAGTGCTCACCACGTGTTGGCCAGAGCTCAGGGATCCCACGTCCTAAGCGCCCATATTGAACACTTGACCGACCTCGATCTCTGGGAGGGCGATGACCACCGCGGTCGGCTTAGTGATTTCGCCTATTTTGGCATTGCCGCTCGGTTCGCCCCAACCGCGCCCGGGCAAGCCGTGGTACAGCCCACGGGCGAAGTCTTAGTCCCCCCCGAATCTCCCTTTATGGAGCGATGGCGTTGGGACCAAATCACCACTCTAATCCGAGCCGATCGCATGTCGGTCTATCAAATCGACAGTCAAGGAATGGAACGTGCGCTCGACCTGGAAGTGGACATGGATACTTTGTTGAGCGATATGGAGGACATGTCTAAGTCAGGCATGCCCAGCAACGTTCGCGCCAACGTGGAAGATTGGCGGCGCGCCTTAACCCGCCACCGCGTCCTCCAAGCCACCATTGTGCACAGCAGCACCCCCCAGGATTCCCTGGAAGCCGCCCATCGACTGGGTCATCGAGTGATTTCTCGCCTATCCGACACCGATATCATTATTCAACCTTCATCGGCCCTGGAGGCCATCAGCACCTTAAAAAAGGCTGGAATTATGATGCGACGCCGAGTCGAGCGCCCGGGCGTTGAGCCCCCGAGTGCGCTCGATCGGGAAGAACCGCCCTGGGAATCGTGGCATGGGGACGAATTCAACGACCCCCTTTATGCCGTTCGAGCCCAGGTGCCCCCGCTGCATATGGAAATCCCCGATTATCCCAACATGCGCGCCTTTATCCAATCTGCCATAGATGATCGCGCCTTAATCCGAGTGACCTACCTGCCTCCCGGCCACGCGCGTGTGATCACGCATAAAATTGTGCCCTATCAGTTGCAAAACGACTGGATGTACGGAACCGTGCTGGGATCGCCTCAGGTGGCTACGGTGCAGTTGCAACGGATTCAATCGATGGCTCGCGAGGCCTCTTCTTGAGTAAGCGACTACGAGCCCGTCCGCGCTTTTTCGTGCTTTCGGCTGCAGTATTGGCCGCGTTAGTAGTAGGAACGTGGATGGCCTTGAGCCCGCCCACCGTTCGACCCTATATCCCCACAAAAAAGCGTCATGCTGGGGTCGGTGAAAAAACCCTATTTTCCATTGCCAGGGTACCTGGCTCATTTCGCACGGCTCCGACCGCCTTGCCACTTGCGCTCACGCAATTCGCAGCGCTTGGTTCGCCGGGACCGGTGTTTATCATCGGAGGCTTCACCCAACACCATCGGATTAACCCCATCTACTATACGCTGACCACCGCCGGGGCCGTAGCCGACGGGCGCATGACCTATCCGCATGCCGATGGTGCCGCACTAGTCCTACCCGGCAAGGTGGAATACGTTGGAGGATTAGACCATGCGGGCAAGGCCACCCCGCGCATTCAACCCATCTCGTTCGCAGGCACGGCGACGAGCGCATCCGATCATTGGCTAAAGACCTCCATCTCGGCCATGGCCACGGCCTCCAATGGATCCGGCGCCTACCTCATTGGCGGAACCCGACCCAGCGGTGCCTCTAACCTCATTTATCGCTTTCGTCCTGGCTTAGCGCCTCAAGTATGGAGCCGCCTGCCTGAGGCCCTGTCCCATCCGATGGCGGCCATTTACCGAAAATCGCTATGGGTAATCGGAGGATACTCGCCGACCCAAGGTTATTCCCGATCCGTCTATACCATTAACCTATCCTCAGGACAGGTCACCAACGTGGCCCAACTGCCCATCGGACTGGCCGACGGAGCCGTGGTGCCCTACCAGGGAAGTCTCTGGATTTTGGGCGGAGTCGGCGCCCGGGGTGAAAGCCGCAGCACCTTTGTGATAGAACCGTCGGGTTCGATCGTCCATCCTGGCCCGAAACTCCCCGAGGCCGTCAGGGGCAACGCCGCCTTCGTGTTAAGCGGCCGGCTTTGGGTAGGTGGCGGCACCATGGCCGATGGAAAAGTCACCCGTCAACTCTGGTGGTATCAACCCCCCAAAGCTCTACTGCGCCACGACAAGACGAAGCCCCGCGCTAAGGGCGGTCACTTAAGCTGATTTGGGTCATCATATCGCCGAGGTGGCACCGCCCCTGTCGGCGCAAGCGCTCTGCTTTGATGATGCTCTCTACGCTGTCCACACACTCGTCAAAGTCATCATTCTTGACGACGTAATCGTATTCTGGAGCGTGGCGAATTTGTTCAATGGCATTCGCTAAACGCGCCTCTAAGTTGGAGACCTCGGATCGCGCCAGGATCCGCCGCTTCAATTCGGTCAGGTTAGGTGGCAAAAGAAAGATCGAGACGACGCGATCATGGCGAGCTTGGTATTTAATTCGTCCCTTGTAGTCGAGCTCGATCAGTCCATCTTGACCTTCCACAAATAGGTCGCGGGGCGATCCATAAAAATAATCTTGATAGACCTGCTCGTGTTCAAACACCCGCCCATCGCCAATCATTTGCTGAAACTCGGTGGCGGCGACAAAGCGGTAATCAAAACCGTCGATTTCTCCATGTCTAGGCGGCCTGGTCGTATAGGTGACCACCTTGCTCAACTCGGCATCGCGTTCCAGGAGCGCACGCATCACGGACCCCTTACCCGCGCCTGAGGGTCCGGTAATAATGAATAAAATGGGTTCCAAGATCTGTCCCTGCCTTAGTGAATAAAGTGGTGCGATGCGTCTTACATTGTACCGTATTTCGGCCAAACCCTGGTCAGTCCGGACGGCCTGGCGACGGTTCGGGAACGGCCAGGGCTTCGATAATCCGCTCCTGCATACGCTCTAACTCCGCCGTATGGGCCGATTTGGCCCGGGAAAAGTCCAAATCGGCCTCGGAGGTAATGGGAATCAAATGCACATGCGCATGAGGCACTTCAAAGCCGGCTACTAGGACTCCCACACGTCGGCCCGTAACCCTTTTCAAGGCGGAGGCCAGAGGCTTAGCAAAGGGCATCAAGCCTTGAAGCCACTCGTTATCTAAATCAAACAGTTCGTCGACCTCGATCTTGGGTACCACTAAGACGTGCCCAGGATTTATCGGGCGAATATCCAAAAATGCGTAGAATTGGTCCGATTCGGCCACACCAAAACTTGGGACCTCGCGAGCCACGATCCGACTAAAGAGCGTTGACACGAGCCTGTCCTCCCCCGAAAGATTTTATCGCGAGTGATCGAAGCGATGTCTCTCGAGGTTGAGTATACGGACTCGGCCCGCACTTGCCAAGCAAAAGGGGCTCACGATGGGTTGGTCGTTTGAAGGCAACTGCCCAGAGTCTCTTCTGCGCTCACCGACACCGGCCAATCCTTGGTTTCGGGGACGGCTCAGCAGATGACAAGCCTAAGCTCATCCATCGCCGGCCCGGGTTCCTATCTCGGCGAGCGCCCGCCGATTCGCTGCGCTCGCCGAGAGCCATTCAAGCAAAAACCTTGAGGCGTTGCGGCAGCGGCTCCGTGGGTTTTCGCTCCGGCATCAAAATCGGCTTGCCAAAGGGCATTTGCGCGACCAAGCGCCAGGACTGCGCGATGGTCCACTGCGATTTCACGCGTTCATCAATCAAGGGATTATAGTGCTGCAAGCTGGCGCCTAATCCCTCTCTCTCGAGCGCGGTCCAAAGAACGATTTGGTGCATGGCTGAAGTGTGTTGCGACCATTCTGGGAAGCGGTCCTGATATGCTTTGAATTGCGATTGAAAGCGTTCCACCACCAGCTGGTCTTCGAAAAACAGGACCGTGCCATGTCCCCGCCGAAACCCTTCCATTTTCGCCTGGGTGTCGTGAAAACTGTCCGCTGGCACCACCGCTCTCAGAACGTCCTCGGCCATTTCCCATAGGCGTCGATGCTCGGGGCCCAACAGCAAGACCAAGCGCGAGGATTGGGAATTGAAGGCGGAAGGGGTAAACTCCATAGCATCCTCAACGATGGCTTGGATCCGGTCATCTGAAATCGGCGAACTCGACTCAATCGCATACACCGAGCGCCGTCGCTTGAAGGCTTCCATGAAATCCGAAGTGGCCTTGCGTTCACGTTCCTGCGTAACCGTTGGCATGTGCAATCCCTCCTCTGCTTGCGTGGATAGTGTGAAGAAAGAGGAGGCAACTAATGCCCGGAAGAAGTTGCCGAACGGACCGCAAATCCACGCGAATGGCATGGTCATCCGTAGTCAGTTTAGCGACCGAAGAAATCCTGGTGTCAAAACACCGTCCCATCGTGCAGGTCTAGTATGGTTCCACGGGCCATCCCAAGGCCGATTTTTCGCCCTAACGCATTTGGCCTCGGTTGCAGCCCATTGCTCCGTAGCATATCGGCCGCTTGGCATCGGCAGGGGTTTGCTCGATGACCACTCCGCGAATGCCACAGCATCCCTTTGGGAAAAGCCGTCCATGCGACATCTTTGGATGAAGCGGGCGCCGTCTGCTAGACCCTCTCGTACTGATTCGAATCCATCAGGGCCGAGGTTGGCTGCCTCCCCCCCCGCATTGAGGGCACGGCGTGGTGTGGACACGTGCCAGCGATCGAGTGCGACGTCTCAAGAAACTTCGAGAGATGGACCTCGGGGTATCACGGAGTGGCCTCTCCGCTCTACTAATATCTCTAGCCATCGCAATCCGCCCAATCCATACGCGTCCGGTTCAGGTGCTCACTGAGCTCCGACAATAGCATGAGGCATGTACTGCTCTTCTAAATAGGCCATGTCGGTTTCGGTTAGTTGCACCGACAAAGCGCCCACGGCATCTTTCAAGTGAGAGGACCTCGTGGCCCCGACAATTGGTGC
>JAJZZI010000237.1 GCA_021797635.1 Bacillota bacterium
CAAATCCATCCATCCATCCATCCATCCACACCCCGTATGGCCGGGCCTCAGGCCAGCCAACCGACGGAGGTCTCCATCTCCGCCCGGTGAACGGCCTGGGCCCGTCCATCTCCCATCCCATCATGACCGTAATGGGATCTTTGTTCCTCTTTTACCTGGTGTCCTTGCCCTGCTCCGATAAAGCGCGATTTCTCTTGCCGAGCCCAGCTCTCGCCAGCTTGATTTGCCATCCGGCAAACCCAGGAAGTTCTGCCATCCTCGCGATGGGGGATTTGAACGGATTAGGTTACCCGAAACACCCCTTGAGCCTCTCGACTAGCTTGGTATCCAATTCGAATCGCTTTGGCCCGTAAAACGGTTTCCCCTAGAGGTAGCCGTACCGGTCCTGTGTAGAGCTTAAAGGGTGCCGTGGGGGAGGGATCCGTGGTATAGGCGATGGACGCTCCTTGGGTGGCGCAATGGATCATAACCTCCACCGGACCTTCGAGGTCCTGTTCTTCGTGCGCCGCCTCCCGCCCATGGCACGAAGGGGTAATCGCCAGGAAAATGGGGCGTGCCGTTTCCGGCTGCACTCCTCCTGGCCACATCTGTTCCACCATCTGGCTCTCGGGGATATGTCCGAAGTCGCCGAACTGGCGCGTCCAACGATCCAGTTCCGATCGCAGACGTTCTAAAGTGGCTGTCAAATTAGGGTAGTCGGCTAGGTTGTCTAGTTCGAAGGGGTCGGCTTCACAATCGTACAATTCTTCCACCGGCCGACGGGTCTGAAACATTTGCGCTTGGGCTGGCGTCAGCGTCCCCTCGAAATGGAGCCGCCACATTTCCTGCCACACCGGATGTTGGTGACTATAGGGAATCCACTGAAGATAGGGCTGATTCGGATAATAATTGCGGATGTACTTATAGCGCGAGTCCCGAACGGCCCGAACCATGTCATACGACTCGTCGTAGCGGTCTCGAGCAGCAAATACATAGGGGCGGTCCTGGTGTTTGTCGCCCAAGAACGGCACGCCTTGGAAGTGAAAAGGAATGTCGACCCCGGCCAGCGAAAGCACCGTCGGAGCCAGGTCCACCAAGCTCACCAGGCGCTCATCGGTCGTCCCCGGCCGAAGGCTTCCTGGCCAGCGCACGATCATGGGGACCCGGATGCCTTGGTCATAGGGCCAGCGCTTGGCCCGTGGTAATCCCTCTCCATGGTCGCTCCATAAAAAGACGATCGTGTTTTGCTCGAGCCCGTCTTCTTTCAGCTGCAGCAACAGCGATCCCACCTCGGCGTCAGCCTGAGCGATATGGTCATAATGGCGGGCGAGCGCGACTCGCGCTTTGCGCGTGTCGGGCAGATACGGAGGAAGCGTCAGCTGGTCCGGATCGGTCGCGGGCAATTTATCAAGATCTCGCCACATGCCGCTTTCGTGGGTCACCAGTGGATTAAAGACGGCAAAAAATGGTTGGTTGGTGTCGCGGTGGCGCCAGTGGGCCGAGGAGCCACATTCATCCCACGCCGTCAGCGGCGCTTCAAATTGATAATCGGTTTTCTGATTGTTCGTACAGTAGTAGCCTGTGGCTCGCAGATATTCGGGAAATGCCTTCACGTAGGGCGGAGGGACGACTTCGTAGGGAGTGGGCATCTCCGGCGTGAGGCGATTGGTATGCGACGTGCGCATGTGCTGGGCCCCAATCGAGGTTTGGTACATCCCGGTAATCACGGCGGCACGGCTGGGCGCACATACCCCGGCCGTAGAGAAGGCATGGACAAATATCGTGCCTTCCGAGGCTAGCCTATCCATATTGGGCGTGCGCGCCACGGGGTCGCCGTAACATCCAAAGCGCGGGCTCGTGTCTTCTAGGGATATCCAGACGATGTTAGGACGCTGTTCTTTGAAAATACTCATGGGTTTGTTCACTCCTTCTGACTCTTCTTGATGATCCAGGGCGGCACGACGGTCAGATCTCGCCGGGTTCGGGCCATACGGCCACATGGGCGTACCCGTTTGCCCCATGACCGCTCGGAACATCTCGACGCCCTCGCCGAGCCGAGCCCTTCCAGGCCTTTTCCCGCAAGTCGGCCATCACCCTATCTTTCAGGAGTTTGCGGTAAAACGCTCTTGGCAATGGATAAATCCAGCGCTTCGTAGCGCTCGTAGCCCAGTAGTTCGTACAAATCCGCCCGCGTTTGCATCCGATCCAACCACGCTTTTTGGCTTCCTTCGTGCTTGAGTGCCTGATATAGACTTTCCATGGCTAGTGCAGCCACTCTGAGCGCGGACACGGGAAAGATGACTGCCCGGTATCCCCATTTCTCCAGCTGGTCGGTGCTCACCAAGGGGGATCGGCCAAACTCGGTCATGTTGGCCAAAAGCGGCATCGAAAGCGCGTGTGCTACCGCCATAAACTCCGCCTGATTCTCCAAAGCCTCAACAAAGATGCAGTCAGCCCCCGCCTCGTAATACCGACGCGCGCGGCCCATCGCCGAATCGAGACCTTCGACGGCTCGCGCGTCGGTGCGGGCGATAATCACTAGGTCTGGGGCAATCCGGGTTATGGCCTCAAGTTTTTGACACATTTCGTCGGCCGGGATCAGGCGTTTTCCACTTAAGTGCCCGCACTTTTTAGGCATTTGCTGGTCTTCTATTTGAACGGCAGCCACGCCTGCTTCCACCATTTCAGACACCGCCCGTGCCACGTTGAGCACGCCACCATAGCCGGTGTCGATATCGACGAGAAGTGGCGTCTTGGCTGCACGCACAATCTCGCGTGCCCTTTGGCTCACCTCCCGCGACTCAAGCAGCCCCAAATCAGGCAACCCTTGACTGGCGCTGAAGGCCGCTCCCGACAAGTAGTGGCCGCCTTCAAATCCCACCCGTCTAGCCAACAGGGCGCTTAGTCCATCATAGACTCCAGGCAGCACCATTATGGGTCCGGAACGCAATCCGGCGCGAAAGGCTTGGGCGAGGTCTTTTTGGTTGGGCATCTCCTCAATCAACCATGACATCCGAAGTTCCCTCCTTCCCGCAAATGGCTGGCGTCAGGGGAGATCCAGGCATCGACAAATACGTCAACAGGCATTTCGCCGAGGCGACCAGGATCCCCCGCAAGTTCCAGCAAGCCTTGAGTTCTTTGTTTGGACATCCTGGTGCTGACATTCTTCTCGAACTTTTCCTTCAGCAACGGAATCGCTTCCTGGCGGCGTCTTCGATGGCCTAAGGGATAGCGCACCTCCACCCGATCGCTTGAGGAACCGTCGGCAAAAAACACTTGGACGGCATTGGCAATCGATCGATGATCGGGATCCAAGTACTCCTTCGAAAACTCGGGCCGTTCGACCACCCTCATCTTCGCCCGCAAGAGGTCAATGCGGGCGTCGCCAGCCACGTCCTCGTCATAGGAAGCGTCAGTGAGCACTCCTTGAATCAGGGCCACCGCCACCATGTACTGCAAGCAATGATCCCGGTCGGCGGGATTCACCAACGGCCCCACTTTATTGATGACGCGCATAGCGGAATCTTGTGTTTCAATGATCACCTGCTCAATCGCATCGATTCTTGATTTCACTTGAGGATGCAGCCAAAGCGCGCACTCCACCGCCGTTTGGCCGTGGAACTCGGCAGGATAGGCCACCTTAAAGAGGATATTTTCCATGACGTAATCACTTAGCGGCCGTTGCAGCGTAAGAGTCTGCCCGCGCAGTGCGACATCATTAAAGCCATAGCCTGGGGCGCTGACCGCCGTCGGATAGCCCATTTCGCCCTTCAAGGTGATCAACGCCAGACGCACTGCGCGCGACACCGCATCGCCAGCTGCCCAGGACTTGCGGCTGCCCGTATTCGGCGCCTGGCGATAGGTACGAAGACTTCCCCCATCCAAAAACGCCTGCGACACCGCCTTCTCCACCAACGATTGCTCGCCCGTAAGTAACGCGGTGACGACCGCCGTGGAGGCGATCTTAGTCCACCACACATGATCCAGGCCCCGTCGATTCAGCGACGCCGAAAGCGACAAGACGCCTTGAATTTCATGAGCTTTGATCATGAAGGACAAGACATCGCCCATGGTCAAGCGCCTACCCTGGCTTCGCATCAGCCAGTCGGCCACACTCAAAATTGCGCCCAGGTTGTCGCTAGGATGCCCCCATTCCAGCGCGAGCCAGGTGTCGTTATAGTCCAGCCATCGAATCATGGTGCCGAGATTAAAGGCAGCCTCAATCGGGTCGAGTTCCCAATCGGTACCCGGCACCCGCGCGCCCACGTCCACCCTCACACCCGGCACCAGGCCACCGAGAAGCTTGACACATTGAGGATGGCCGAGCGATAGCATGGCAGAACCTAAGGCATCGAACAGCACCCACCGAGCCGTTTCGCGGGCCAGTTCGCTAAAATCGCCGGCGGCCACCGCATACGCCGAGATGTCTTCGATGATACTATCATAGCGGTTTGGCATAAAGGCTCACTCCCTTGGTGGCAGGGTACGGCCCCGTGCGCCCACGTATCGAACCCGCGGACGATACAATCGGTTGTTGCCGTACTGCTCTCGAATGTGCGCAGATAGTCCCGCCATCCGCGCAGCGAAGAAAATGGGCGTGAAAAGCTCCGTGGGCACACCCAGCAAATAATAGACAGGCGCCGCATAGTAGTCCAAATTGGCGAACAATCCCTTTTCCTGGCGCATCACGTCTTCGCCGATTTGACACATGGCGACAAGGTCGTGCGCTTTGCTCACCGAGGCCCCCTTAGCCTCGACTAACTCGCCCAAGAGCCGTTTCATCATCATCGCCCGAGGATCAGGACGATGCATGTAGACCCTATGACCAAATCCCATGATCCGCGCTTTCGCCTGGAGTTTAGCCTTAAGATAAGGGGCCATGGCATTCGGGTTGACCACTTCCTCCAACAACATGCGCATAACCGCTTCGTTGGCACCCCCGTGAAGAGGCCCCTTAAGCGAGGCCGCCGCACCCGCAAGTACGCCATAGACGTCCGACAAGGTTGAGGCGATGACTCTTGCACTAAACGTGGAATTAGGCATCTCATGTTCGCTATAGAGCGTTAAGAGCTTGTCAAACACATCGATCTCCAACGCGCTGGGCGGGCGCCCGGTTACCTGCCAAAGTAACCTTTCAACATACGACGC
This sequence comes from Bacillota bacterium, assembly GCA_021797635.1. GTDB lineage: Bacteria > Bacillota > Sulfobacillia > Sulfobacillales > Sulfobacillaceae > JAJZZI01. The sequence continues at coordinate 5,128 of JAJZZI010000237.1, forward strand.
TCCCTGACCAGCCTGCATCGGCGCCAAAGCGTGCTTGATGCGATAGCTCTCCCCTAGCAAGGCCGGCATCTTAGCCCAAAGGCTGATAAGTTGCCGGTCAGCCGCCTCGACGCCCGATCCTCCCCCACCTTCGACGTCAAAGGCCGAGAGCGCGGAAATCCCCGTGCGTAGGGCATCCATCGTATGAACCTCCGGCCCTAGCGCCTTCAAGATGGTCAAAATCCCGTTTGGCAGCATCTGCGTTGCCGCCAGCTCCTGCTCCAGGGTGGCGCGCTCCCCCTCCGAAGGCAGATCTCCGTGCCACAACAGATAGGCTACGTCCAGGTAAGTGACATGGTTCGCCAGTTCGATGAGATCGTAGCCCCGTATGAGAATGCTTTCCTGTTCCACGTCTAGATACGAAATTTCCGTTTCCGCGGCCAATACCCCTTCCAGGCCGGGATGGTATGCCTCATCCATCGCTGATATCCCCCCTTCATGTGCCTTAGCCGTTACGACCCGTCCTTCCGCTTGGCTGGCGGCGAGCACTAAATTGGCTCAGCGCTGCCCGAATCCAAATGGCCGTGGCCATTAGGGTCGCCGCCAGCCACCAACCACGGCCGTGCCCCATCGGCCATAATCGCCAAACCACGGCGACGCCGGCGGCGAACACCGTGTCCACCAAGAGACGTACTTGTTGGCTCAAGATATCAACCCGGCGAAGAACCGGGGTCCAGGCGGGCTGAGTCTTAAGCCCGTCATCCTCTAGCGCGTTCAGCACCCGTTCGAGACGACTTGGAAGCCTGCCCAGGCGCAAGATCTCTTCGACGCTGCGCTCGATCACCATTCTAGCGGCTACCTCGGCCTGAGGGCCAAACAGGCCCCCGATCAGCTGACCCAATTGTGCCTGCCAGCCCGACGGGTTCAAGCCTCTCGCGTTAATCATGGGCAAGGCTTCCTGTTGAATCAACTTGAGCCAGTCTATGTTGTCATCCAATTGATTAGCCAAACTAAACAACATGCCGATGGCTCGTCCTAAAAACATATACTCCGCAGGGAACTCAATAGGTTCCTCATAAATGAAGTCCTGAAAGTCCGTGACTGCCTGGTCCAGTTGCGGACCGGCCTTCAAGGCCACGCTGCCCACTTGTTGCAGCAGCACCGCCATGGAGCGCACCAACAGTCGCACATCGGCTTGCGGCCGAATGAAGCCAAGCCCCGTCATCGCCTGGACCAATATCCGAGCATCTCTAGCCAACACGCCTTGGATAAGCTTGGCCGCATAAGGCATCTGGGTGGCCGGAATACGGCCACACATCCCGAAGTCCAGTAAGACTAGGCGGCCCTCGCGATCCGCTAAAAAGTTCCCCGGATGGGGATCGATCTGCACCAATCCGTCTACGATGATTTGCTGCAAATAGGCCGTGACTAATGTCCGCGCAAGTTTTTTGGCGTCGACATGTAGATCCTTTAGCTTATCCCCTTCGGTCAACTTGACGCCTTCGACCAATTCCATGACCAGCACCTTGGTTCGCGTCAGTTCGGGATAAACCGTAGGCACGCGAACGGCCGCTTGACTGGAAAAGTTTTGGGAAACTTCTCTCAGGTTTTCCTGTTCATGGAGATAGTCCAGCTCTTGGCCCACCAAAGTCTGAAACTCTTCAAACAGGCGCACCGCATTAATCCTCCGGCCGAGCTTCGTCCATCGCGAAATAACCCGCATGATAATGGAGAGGGCGCTGAGGTCAATGGCCGCCAACGTCGTGATTCCAGGTCGCTGCACTTTCACGGCAACCCAATCCGAAGAATCCAAGAGGCGGGCTCGATGGACTTGACCCAGGGAGGCCGCCGCCAAGGGCACGCTCTCGAACTCTGAAAATATCGTGGATAGGGGCTTGCCGTAGGCCTCTTCTAGAACCGCTCTAACCTCTTGGAATTCTGCTGCGGGAACCTGGTCTTGCAGAGCTTGTAGTTCGCGCGTGAATTCGATAGGCAAAACATCGGTGCGGGCACTTAAGAATTGGCCCACCTTAATGAGAAGGCCACCCATGTGAAACGCCCGCTCGCGAAAGCGTTGGCCTCCAGCGCGTAGGATGGCGCGCTCACGAGCGGCCGCACGCTCCTTGTCGAGTCGGCGCTTAGCCCGAGCAATGTTGCGGGCATCGCGCCAAAACGACCAAGCCAGCGAGAGCACGGCCAACATCCGCCTGAAGCGCTCGTCCTGCCGCGATCGCCGTGCTGCTGGTTTTATGACGGCTCATCCGGCCCTGATTCGGCCGCTGGCTCCTGCCATACCCGAAATGCCGCACGAATCTTCTCGCGAAACCGTTCATTCTTTTCTGCCCATTGGCCAAAATCACCCGACCCCATCATCCAGCTTCGCATCACTTGACGGGCCCCTAATAGGGCGAGCAACAACATCCACCATGGCGTTTGACGCCGCCGTCGAAAAAACATTGCGTAATCCCCCCTCGCCCCTATTATAGGCCTTCTTATCTCCGTCCACCCACTGCGTGAACAAGGCGAATTACCGCGGCATCTCTGCCGAGGACGGTTGCCGGCTTGCTTCATCGTCCATCCCCGGGGTCTCAGCGATACCTTCACGATCGACCGGCATGATACACTGAACGTTAGTGAGGGCCAAGGACGCGTCGCTTTTTTCTATTCTTAATGGGGCACTCGCTAGAGGAGAAAGCAAATGGTTTTGGTGGTGATCGGGGCAGTTTTCTTGATTGGCGCTGGATTTTGGCGCTCTTTACCTAACGGTCTACGCATGTTTGCCGCATTTTTGGGCGGCGCCGTCGTCCTCGCCGGGGCCCTCTTCATGCTTAGTGTGCCCATGCTTACCAAGAATGCAAAGGCCATTTCCCCGCGCGTGTCCCTTCAAATACGAGTCAGTGGTCAGCCTGGGCTCCGCTTTCAGGGCAGTTGGGCCATCGCGACGCTCGGAGGCTCATCGTCCGGCGGTGCCTTGGAGGGCCTGACGCCCCGTCTTTATACCATTTCCCAACCAGGAGACCTCGGCGTCGAGCTAAGGCGCATCTCTTCGAAGGGACATCTCGTGGTCGAAGTACTCGTCAACGGCAAGGTGGCCGCCAAAGGTTCTACGCGTCCGGGCCGATCGCGCGTCGTCGTCTCCTACACCAGCGATGGCGTCAACACCGCCAACGGCTAAACTCCATTAAACCACTGATGCAGGCTCGTCACGGAACTCCCTGGATTAGCCATGACGGTAAGATAAATCGGTCGGGGTCCCACACTAACCACCGGGCTCGCCACCAAGTCCCCCATCCAATTGACCTTTTGCATCCCGGCGATCTGAGGCGGACGCGTCGTTGTCGAGCCTGTGGCGACGTTCCACAGCATCAATCGGAAATGGCTGCCGGAGGTCCAGAGCTCCGCCTGGTAACTTCCGTGCGTCCATGTTTCGTCGGGCCGATATCCGCGAATCATGCGAGCTTCGGTCAAAAGTGCGGAGAAGGCCGGTTTAGGTGTGAAGTTCAGATGCTGGTCGCCCATCCCACTGTTAAGAAAGTTTTGGATGAATAGATACACGGGACCCGTGCCGGCGTTAAGGCTTTCCAAGCTGGCTCGAACTAAGTAAGCGGCCTGGGTCATGGGGCTGACCAGTTGCGTGTTCCAGCCTACCTCGGTCATCCACAAAATGGGAGGCAACTTGGCCTGACGGAGGAAATTCAAATTATGGGAGACGGCATCGGTGATGGGAAACTTGCTGTTTTCTGGTGCGACGCGACCAGGATAGTAGTGAATCGCCAAGCCATTGAAACTGTCCCCGGAGGCTCTGTAGACGGTCTGGTCGTGGTGGGCATACTCCAATAAAAAGGCATGCGGCTCGATGGACCTCACCACCTTGGCCGTCGCCTTGACCAACTCGCCATATTGAGTCATGCTCCCCCCCCAGCGCGAAGGGATGGAGGGCTCATTCCAAATCTCCCAGTCGCGGATGCCGTAAGTGTTTGCAAAGCCATGCATCTTCGCCAAGATTCCCCCCGGGCGATAGCGATTCACGATGGCCTTGACTTGAGTAAGGTAGGCTTTGACGGCATTTTGAAAGCTGATGTGATTAGCTGGCACAAAGGGATTCTTGCCCGTAGGCCACGAATCTAAAATGCCTAACACCTGCATGCCGTGGTTGTGCGCGGCAACCATCATGGGATCGTAGATGGTCCAGTTGGGCAGAAGGTTGGTATTAAACTCTAGCCGCAATGCCTGCATACCCTGGTCCGCCAATGTGGAAAACTCCAGGGCGATGTCTTGCCGGCGAACCGCAGGCGGGAGGTACCACGATACCACGCTGATGTTCATCCCCAAGCGGCGACTTCCCGGCGTAAGCGGCGGAGGGATCACGGCCAAGCCCATTTGGGGCAACGATTCCAGCACCTGCCCCGTGGCCGGGTCGACGAGGTTATACTGCACGCCATACCAGCCCGGGCGGCTCACTTCTGGTAAGGGCAGAGGAAGCTGCTGTTTCCCGTTCGCTGGCACCACCACGGGGTGAGTGAGCATCCATGCATGCCCATTGGCATCCATCAAGTGCGCGACGACTCGAAGACTAAGTGGCTTCACGCCCTGGTGATTCACGCTAACCTGATAGCCGACGGGCTGGCCCTGCATGAACATTGCGGCGCTGGCGCGGGGGACGGCCGTGATGGTCGTTTGAAGCGGGCTAATGACAAAGTGCTGGAAGGTTACATCGGCATGGGCCGCATAAAGACCTGCGTCAGGCTGCGTCCGAGCAAGTCCTCTAAAAAACCGGCCGGTGATTTGCCAGTTTGCTGGCGGTGTGTGACCCGTCCAGACCTTGCCATCGAGGACATTATCGGACACCAACAACTCCATGGAGATCCAGCGATGCAGCGAAACGTGATAGGGTACCCGGCTGACAACTTGAAATCCGTCATTAATCAGCTCCAAGCCCCGGTTGGTCAGATCCAGCGACCATTTGTATTGACCGTTGCCATTTGCTGCCGAGTGATCGACCAGGCCCACGGTGTACACGCCTGACTTCGGCAGTGCCTTAACCATCACGCGAACGGAGAGAAGGCTCGCATTGGCAAAGTGATTGACTTCATAGGCGTATTGATTGGTAAGATTCGTGCCCAGGCTGACGTCGCTCGCCTCAATCCCAGTCCGACTCAGCGTCCAATGCCCTCCGCTCGGGGTTAAGCCAGCCACCTTCAGCGGGGCAGCATGGGCCACCGCTGCCAAGCTCACACTGCTGGCTAAAAGGCTTGCCGTTAATATCTTCCACCAACCAGACATCTGAAACCGCATTCCCGCACGCTCCATGAATTTCCTGTTTTCGACAGTGTATCATGAGTTGTGCCCAGCAGATCCTGTTTTTCCCTGGCTGGGCCCACCCACTCGCGGTGCATGGGGGCGAATAGTGATACCCACCCGACCGCTCTGCGGAGCAATGGTAAGGATGGTGGCGCTGAGATGGGCCCCGGGGCCCCCATACTTGGTTATGGTGCGACTTAGGGTCATCTGGCCCGGACTGGCAGCAACTTGAAACCCATGCGCATAGGTTAAGTGCGAAAGATAGATTTCCGTGGCACCGCTGCCGTACACCGCTTGGTACGTCAACTGATAGCGATTGCTCTTGAAATGAAAGGTGCTCGAGAGCACTCGCCCGCCTACCACCAAGGGATGGGGAGAGGCCATGATCGTCGCTCGCTCGGGGTCACGGGTAAGCCCGCCCCGAGAAGATACTAAGCCCCAGGGATAGCTCCCCTGGCGAATTTGCCAGAGCCATAGCAACCCTCCAACGCCAAATTGGTTTTGCAAGCGAATTTCATCTTCGAGCCAGGCATTCCCGGTGGCGGTAGGACTGTCGCCAAATTCACCCACCAAGAAAGGAACTTTCTCCTTTCGGGCCAGGCTCTGGGCTTGGCCATAGGGGATGGCCAGAGAAGAGGAGGTTCCATTCCAGGGCGTCAAGTTCACTCGAATCATGGGATTGACGAGATGGGCTCCCAGGGTTCTTAAAAAGTGAGACAAATCCAGACCTCGGTAGGTGCCGGTATACATGTGAGGTTCAAATACGATGCCTCGATCAAACCACCTTCGATACGGCCACGCCTGGTAGCCAGCCAACATCGAGACTACATCCGGCTCCAAGAAGATGGGCTGCGACCGAGAGACAGAGCGGATGGCCGTGACCGCCTGGCGGTAAAAGGGTAGCAACACCGTCGAGGCAAACTCAAGGGGTGGGAAAAACCCAGGATTGGGTTCGTTCATCACATCATAGCCGGCCACGGCCGGATTACGTGCGAAAGTGGAAGCGAGCTTCTTTAGGGCCAGGAAATAATAGTACTGCAGACCATGACCCGCCACCGCTCGATTTAACCAAAAACTCGAAAAGGCCCCCTGCACGGCCGGGTCGGTGATTCCTGCCAACACGGGAGTTGTCTTTAAGCCGAAGGTCATGACCATCCACGGCGGGAAGCCGTCGGCCTCTCCAGGGAATAGATTGGCGGCGTAGCGGTCTTGGTGGAGATCTAAAATCACCCAAATACCCTGGCTTCGCGCCCAACGTACCACCTGACTAATCGAGTGGAGATAAGCCACACTGAATTTCCCAGGATAGGGTTCCAGCCGGCTCAACGATAAGGGCAAGCGCACCAGATTAAATCCCAGGGCTCGCATCTCCCGAAAGTCGGCCGCATTCAAGGCCACCTGCTCCGGAAACCTCGGATTATACTGCACAAGGCCATTGGCGTTCACGCCCCGAAACCATGGTGCCTGACCGCGAGGCCCTACCACCGCCTGTCCCGCAACGTGGAGCGGAAAGACGGGGGATAGGTGAACGGGGTTCGCACTTACCGGTCTCGGACTCGCCAACAGCAAGGACGCTGCCATCACCCAAGGCATTCTCGTAATCAGCGTCAACGTACCCACCTCCACACCGTCACTTCCGTGCAAAGGGGGCAATTTCCTGCCCATAAACCCTGGCAATGCTAGTTAGGCTACGCTACCTTACCGGAATTTTCCTTTTATCGTTGAAACCGACTCCGCAAGAAGGATACCAGTCCCTGATAATAGGTCGTCTCCATGGCCAAATATTCGATCTCGTTTAAGAAGTCCTCGATGGCCTCTGACTGCTGCATATCCGCCAACTCATCCAGAGTCCGGCCGCCCGCCCATCGGTACTTGGTCGCTAAAACCAACTGGATCAGCCACTCCTGGTCGACGGCCGCCGTCTCTTCGGCCGTAAGCGGCCTATCTAAATCAGGAGCTAAAACCATAAATCCTCGAGCCTCAGGATGAGCCTGGTAAATAGGTAAACGCAGCCCTAGCGGTTCAATTTCAGAAATTGCCTTGGGCAGGACCTGGTCGGAAGGTGCCAGCCGCCGTAGTTTCGGTTCGAGATCCCGAAATACCCTGGGCGAAAAGACTCGGACCGCCATTTGCCCGCCTTGATCAAAACGCAAGTCGGCTAAAATGGGCCGCGCTTGCGCCATGGTCCCCAATTCTTTTGAGAAAAACTTAGTAGCCTCGCCGCAATACCACCAGCCGAATTCCTTATTATCCCGGTAAAGGTGGAACTCCATGCTCTCGGAAAGAGCCTTTGCCCAGGCACCGGGATCACTAAGATAGTAGCGGTGAAGGGTCTCGACGCCGTCGGCGAGATTCTTACCACCCCCAAAGTGCACGCCCCAACTTGGCCATTCAAATCCGGCCGCCACTTTATACGGCACTTGTTTGAGAGCAGCGATGCGCGGGCCCAAGTCGGCGCGCCCTAAGGCCGGCCGGTAACTCCCCGACGCCCCAGGCGGCCGCTGTCCGTTTAGCACTCGGATCGCTCCGCGAATCGCGGGTTCGTACCATCGCCAAAACTCGTCATTATTGGCGACTAAGCCCGCCGCATCAGCTTGGTAGCGGCTGCGTTCGATGGCTTTTAGAAGCCATCCGCGGTCGCCGGGCTGCGCCAGGTAGACCACGCCCACCGGAACCAAGCCTTCATCCATGGCGACTAAGTCGCCAAATACGAGCGCATGAGGTCGGCGAAAGGTCTGATCGGCGGGTCCCAAAAGAAGTCTCTTCACCTCTCCACGGACCAAGTTTTTCACCCTCACTGGGGACGAGTCCTCCCCCAGGTCCACGACCTGCCAGAGCTCAGGGATGACCTGGCTTCGTCGCTCGGCTAAGATTCTAGCCGCGTCGGAAAGGGTCGGCGCCACTTCGTCCAAGAAACGCTGTTGTAAGCTACGACCATCCTCATCGACCCACCAGCGGAATAAATAATCGGTTAATTCATACGTCCCGTGCTGATCGAGTTGGGTTTCGCGCATTGACTGTTTCGGGTCGAGCTGATCCGGGGCCCGTTCGGTGTCGAGCAAATAATGGTAAACCCATTTCTCCAAAGCTCTCCCGTGGAACTTGTCTGCACAAAAGACATTTACCGCGCTGAAATATTCTTCCTTGGCCTCGCGGTACCCGCTTTCGACGACCAAGGGGCTGTTGTTGGATGACATGGTGGCTGTCCCTCTTTGCTTCATCATAGTCACGCTATCGAAATTTCTCCTCCGATGTTAGCCGACTCTCGAACAAAATTCCAGCAAATAATGCTGGATCCGCCTCTTCCGGACAAAAAGGCTGGCCGCATACCGCCACCAGCAAGGGACATGATGATACCAGGGGGGGCGGAAAATGGCTCGAACGATGGCGCCGATCTTTAATATCTCAGATGGGTGGCGAATTGTCGTGCTTGGCCTGATTTGGAGACTTTGGCAGGCCCTGAGCGGAATTTTGCTGTACAGGCTGCTACCTCAAATTCACCGAATGATCCCAGGTGGACTTGCTCCCCCCTTATCGGCTGGCTGGGAAACCCGAATCTGGTCAAATTGGGACGGCCTTTGGTACTTCTCGATTGCCAAGGTGGGATATCTTGGTCGTCCCCAAGCCACGGCGTTCTTCCCCGCATATCCCATCTTGCTCAAGTGGCTCGGAGGCAGCCTCAGCGCGGGCCTCGCAATATCGTGGCTATCCTTTGTCGTAGGCCTTGGCGTTCTTTTTAAGCTGAGCGAGGCGTATTTTGGCAGGCAAACCGCCTGGTACGCGGTGCTCGCCGCGGCCACCCTGCCGACCGCCTTTTTTTATGGCGCGCTCTATAGCGAATCACTCTTTTTCGCCGCCGCCACGACGTCACTGTACTTTGTGCACCGTCGCTACTACCTATGGGCAGCCGTGATCATCGGGTTTGCCACCGCAGTTTCCGTGTATGGATCGCTCTTGGTTCTCTCCTTGGTAATTGCCCTGTTGCGCGATCGCAGCCATCCGTTCACGTCACGGATGGTCCTCCTCCTCATAGCCCCCTGGGGGATCGGTCTTTATATGGCGTTTTTGCTCCTCCACTTCGGCCACCCGTTGATGTTCATGCGAGTGCAATACCTTTGGGGGCGCCACCGCGCTTGGCCCTGGCACACCCTTAGCCGAGCCCTCAGAGTGGCATGGAGGGGGCGGGCTACCTGGTCCCATGCCCACATGTGGATGCCTACCAGCCATGCGGCCGGTCTTAGCATCAACGGCTGGAACCTTCTGTTTTACGGATTTGCCGTGTTGCTACTGCTGTCCTTCGGAACACGCCTTCCCCTCGAATGGCTTGCCTATGCCGCGGTATCGTTGACGATCCCCCTCTTCGCGCCGTCTCGCAGCGAACCCCTGATGTCGTTCCCCCGTCTTTTTTTGTCGAATATCCCCTTGTATCCTGCATTGGGCCTGATGCTCGCCCACTCTCGCCCGATCCGGTGGCTTTACTGGACTTTGGCGCTACCCGTGGGCTTATGGATGCTGGCCCGTTTTGTCAGTTTTCTTTGGGTTGCCTGAACCACGTCTGCTACACGCTTGGGATACAATGAGAACATTGATCTCAAGGAGGAGCTCTGGTGTCGCACAACAATCTCTTTTGGCTTTATACGGTCCGCGCCCTACGTAGTTTCACCACGGCTTTTCTTACGGTGGCTTTTCCCCTTTACTTGGCAGCCGGCGGCTATTCCGCCACCCGCATTGGCTGGACACTCACCCTGTCCGGCGTCTTAACGGCTCTCTTGGTCGTGGGCGTGGGATTCGGGGGAGACCTGTTAGGGCGGCGCACGGTCATTATCTGGCTTGGCTGGCTTTCGGTGGCCGGTGCCGCCCTGCTGTCATGGACCGATGTCATTTGGGTAGTCGTCTTAGCGAGCGGTCTGGGCGGCGTAGGCCGTGGTGGAGGCGCGGGCAGCGGGGGATCGTGGGGCCCCGTGTTTCCCGCCGAACAACCTCTATTGGCCGGATCGGTAGATGCCCAACACCGCACGCATGTCTTTGGTCGCATCTCCTTTGTCGGCGTCATGGCTGGCGCGGCGGGTTCCCTGGTGGCAGGCCTGCCCGCCCTCCTCCACGCCCGTGGATGGGGATGGCTACCGGCATATCACGTACTCTTCGGTTTGGCTGCGGCCGTCTCCCTCCTCATGGTGGTCGCCAGCCTGGCCATTCGCGAAGTGCATTCTGAGCAACCTGAACCTGATTCGCCCGCCAGCCAGGCACCTCCCATTTCACCATGGCAGCTGATACGGCGGCTGGCCTTTACCAATGCTCTAAACGGCCTCGGTTTTGGTTTTTTGGGGCCCCTGCTAACCTATTGGTTTTATCGACGCTATCATGTGGGCCCCGCCGAATTGGCCCTGCTTTACGCCCTAATCAATCTCGTCTCGGCACTGCCCTATCTCGGCGCAGCCCGATTGACGCAGCGCCTGGGATCAGTACGCACCGTGACCATAACGCGGGCGCTGGGCCTGGCTAGTTTACTGGCCATGGTGTGGGCACCGGATTTCGTTTGGGCTGGCCTCGCCTACGCCATCCGCATGGCTTTCAACTCATTGGGTATGCCCGCACGGCAATCCTTTGCCATGGCCGTGTCGGATGATCGTTATCGAAGTCGCATCTCTGCCTTCAGTCAACTCCCCTCGCAAGTCACCTCCATGATATCGCCAGCGGTAGGCGGTTCCTTCATGGACGTGTTCTTGAACATACCCATCGTGGGTGCCGTTGTCTTCATGGGAGCCAACGTGGTCACATACTGGCTGGCCTTTCACGATGTAACCCCACCGGAAGAACGAAAAGCTGTTTGACGTTAGGACGTTAGGAGGTAAGCTATGTATCACTTGGAAAGTTTTTGGCATCAAAGTCAGGTCCTTGAGGGAAATCCTTTATCCGATCCCACACGTCGTCAAACCTTCGTGATCACACCCGACGGATATAGCGATAGCCAGCCCTTACCGGCGATTTGGATGCTGGCCAGCTTTCTAAACACCGGTGCTTCATTCTTATCGTTTCGCCCCTGGCAGGAAAACTTATGGGATCGGGTCAACCGACTCGATGCTGAAGGCACGCTGTTACCGGTGCGCTTTGTCTTACCTGATGTGTTTACCTCCCTGGGCGGAAGTCAATTTTTGGATTCTCCCGCCATCGGCCCTTACCAAACCTATCTTTTCGATGAACTCCTAGCGGTTTTCGAGTCCCGCTATGCGACCTCGCGCCGAGGCCTGGCCGGCACTTCGTCAGGAGGCTATGGCGCCCTGGTGAGTGCGCTTCTAGGTTCCTCCCGTTTTTCAGGGGTAGCCGCCCACGCCGCTGACATGGGTTTTGATTGGTGCTACCTTCCCGACTTCCCGAGGCTCTTTGACTTGATGCGACGGTATCAGGGCCTGTCTTCATTCTGGAAGGCCTTTGGCGAAGCGTCGCCTAAGCCTAGCGATTGGATACCTGCCATTAATGTGCTAGCCATGGCGGCCGCCTACAGCCCCAATCTATCCGCGCTTGCGCCTCATGTAGACCTTCCCCTAGATCCTTCGACCTTAGCCTTGGATGTCGACTGCTGGCACCGCTGGCGAAAATGGGATCCCACCATCTTCATTGACCGTGCCGAGGTACAAGAGCGGGCACGAGAGCTCTCGCTACTCTATTTTGACGCCGGTGCCAGCGACCAATACAACCTCCAATACGGGGCGCAGCTGCTGTCCCAAAAACTCTCTCACTACGGTATTGACCATCACTTCGAACTCTTTGAGGGGGGACATTTTGGGACTCAGTCCCGATTTGACCTAAGTTTGCCGCGCTTGGCTAAGGCGCTAACGGATTGACAAACGGAACATACCGGCGCAAGATGTCAGCGTACGTTTGTTTGGAGGTGCGAGATGCGCCAAGTATCCACCTGGCAGGCACGGGCGTTGCTCAATCGCTCTACCCCATCACGATACGGCTTTGATGTGACCGTCAACCCGTACCGAGGCTGTGCTCACGCATGCCATTATTGTTATGCGCGCGACACTCATCGCTATCTCGAGCTAAACATCGCCGATGATTTCTCCCAGAAATTGTTCGTCAAAGAACGCAGCCCTGCCCAAATTCGCAAGGAACTTGGCCGACTTCCATTGGACCAGGTCATCGCCCTGGGCACTGCCACTGACCCCTACCAGCCGTTGGAGGGTCGCTATCGCATCACCCGACACCTCCTCGAGGCCGTGGTTGGAAGTGGGCATGCGCTGACCATCACCACCAAATCTCCCCTCATCTTGCGCGACTTAGACTTACTAAACACCTTGGCTAAGCGCGGCCAAGTCCGAGTACAGGTCAGCTTGATCAGCCTAGATCGCCTGGTATTAGGGCGACTAGAACCCGGAGCGCCCTCGCCCGAGGTACGCCTTAGAACCCTGGCTCAACTTTCTCAACATCGCGTTCCCACCGTGCTGTTTGCCGCACCCATCTTGCCCTATATCACCGACCAAGAGGCCAGTCTTAAGGCCCTGTTTACCCGCGCTCGTGAATCCGGTGTCGATGCGGTGATGGCCTCCCGGCTACGGCTCAGTCCGACGGTAAAACCCTACTTCCTTAGCCAATTGGCCCACCACTATCCCGATCTCGCTGAAGCCTACCAACGCCTCTACCCAGGATCCGCGCAATATCCCTTGGAGTCTTACAGTCACACTCTAAAACAAACCCTATTACGGTTGCACCACACGTTGGATTTGCCGTCGACATGGCCCATACCGCGGGCTTGGCGCACGCTAGATCAACCGCAATTCGAGCTTATCCCCTAGCTATCGACAGATTTCACGAAAATACCTGCGAATATCTTCCAATTCTCTCTAAAAACTAGCCAAACCTTCGACAATGGGACATAATGAAGATACTACCAACGTGTCCATCCCACGCGCCCGAAAGGAGTTCCCTTATGCACATGACGCAGCAAATCATCGGCCCCCACATTTGGGTAAAACAATGCCCGGAGTGGAACGCGGTTGTCGAAACCATTGCGCTTCCCCTGTTTACGGACGACCAACGTCACCGCCTTACCCGCTACATTGACCTGGGCCAACGTCAGGTGGATTGGGGGGGAATTCATGCCGAGGCGAAGCGATTTCCTCGTGAACAGCAGACGCTCTTGCGAATTGCCCACGCACTCTTCAACGGCGGTGAGTGTCAGTTGGCTGAGCTAGGGGACCTATCCAGCGGGGGCCGCTCAGCGGCCATTTTGCTCATCGGCCAGCGATATCGGTAACGCCTCAAATTTCACCCAAAACCTAGCGCGGAGGCCTCGTCCTTCAGGGCGGGGAGGAAGCGCATCTTTTGGGTCCGATTTGCGTTATTGATCAAATTGTGGTATACTTCTTTCATGAACCTGACGTTGCTCATCAAACTCCAACCGAATCCCGACCAAGCCCGGGCGCTGCTCCGCACGATGGAACAGTT
>JAJZZI010000170.1 GCA_021797635.1 Bacillota bacterium
ATAAGGGGTAGCCGAGGTGGCCGCGGGCCTGGCCGCCGCTAGGGCCCCGCCTCCGGCAAGGACCGTGGACAAAAGCGCAGCCGAAGCTACCGCTGAAATCTTCTTCATGGACGATTCCCTCCTTGTCCTATTCCAATTCATTGGCTGACAAAGGGCGATTCGACACCATCTCTCCCAAATCCTGCCTGGTATGGACATCTGGATCATCAAATTTACGTGAGAATCAAAGCCTCCCAATTGCCCGCTCGCGTCACGGCCCGTCTTAGCCGCCAGCATCGGCGCGTATGCTACACTTATTTCACCCGTAACTTCTGGAATCCGCCTGGCGTTATCTAACCAGTACCATAACGATGTAAGGAGCCGATGGAAATGGTGAGACCTCTAGTATGGACAAGCGCCATCTTGCTCGCCGGTCTGGCTACAGCGAGCGTGGGACCGGCAGTTCAAGCGCCTAACACCGTGTTTTTAGCCCACACGACTAGACCATCGGCCTCTGAAGCCTCTCCTAGGCCTTTTATGGATGGCGTGATTGAAGGCTTTTACGGTCCCGATTGGACGGTGGCCAACACCGAGGCGGTGTTTAAATTCATGGACCGCACTCACTTAAACACGTTTGTCTACGCCCCCAAATATGATCCGTACCAGCGGGCCGATTGGATGATTCCTTATCCGCCCAAGCAGTACCAAGTCCTAAGCACTTTGGTCCGATCGGCCAAGAGCGAGCACATCACCTTTGTCTACTCGGTAAGTCCCGGTCTTTCCATTCATTATCAAAATCCCCAGGACAGAAAACAGTTGTTGGCCAAAATCGACCAAGTACAACGACTAGGGGTCAGTCATTTCATGCTCTCGTTGGATGATATTGGCGGCGAGCTTACGGCGGCGTTAGCCACCAAACAGGCCCAGCTGGCCGACTTCATCGTCCACCGCGAAAGAATCCAGCACCCTCGGTTTACCTTGATATTTACGCCCACGCTTTATGATGGAATCCGTCCCAGCCCCTATTGGGCGGCGTTGAAAACGTTCCTGTATCAAGGCATCAGTGTGGTGTGGACGGGGCCCTACGTGCTCTCTAAGACCATCAGCAGCCAAGACGAGGAGACGGCCCAACGCTTGATAGGACATCGGCTGGTCATCTGGGACAACTATCCCGTCAACGACTATACCTATCTAGAGCCGCCCTATCACCCGCACCTCTTCCTGGGTCCGGTGACGGGGCGCAGCCCAGGTCTTAAAGCGCGGGTGGCAGGCTACTTCTTTAACCCGATGCTCCAAGCTCAGGCCTCGGAGGTGGCCCTTTATACGGGAGCCAGTTACCTCAATCACCCTTTGAGCTACCATCCCCAAAGCGCATGGCTTCATGCCCTGGCTTTCTTCGGGGGAAAAGCCAAGGCGAGCTTTTCCCTGTTCGCCTCCGCCAACAGTTCCAGCTTCTTAGCCCCAAGCCTGAATAGCCTATCGGCCCAAATCAAAAACTTTTGGGCCACCCGGCCGCTTCATCCCAACCACAGCGCCTTGGAGAAGACTTTTGCGGCGATGGCTAACGCCAACGCCAACATGCAGGCAGGTCTCCCCTATCCCGTCTTTTATCAACAAATTTCCCCTTGGTCGCGACTCTTTTCTGAAGAAGGCCGAGCCGGGATGGAGGCCATCGCGCTACTCACTGCGGCCAAGTCCGGAAAACGGCCGAACCCTAACCAGATCCACGTCCTTACCCAGTTGCAGTCGAGTATTGTGTCGTCGAAGCTTAGTCTTGACACGACGCCTAGCGTAGAGCAATTCGTTCGGTCCGTATTGGGCCGTTTCTCGTAAAATCGGCCGACGCTTAGGTTCTCACGGAAAAATCAGGCCTCAAACTGAAGGAGGGCCTATCAGGGAATGCCCTGACAGGCCCTCTTTTGAAAAAGTCCCAGTTTAGGTCGGTATCGGCAGTTCATCGATGTGAGCTCCCAGCCCAATCAGCTTATCAATGAGACCGGCGTAACCTCGATCTAAATGGTGAACCCCGTAGATGGTCGACGTCCCCCTGGCACCCAACGACGCTAATACCAAGGCCGCTCCTCCGCGAATTTCGTTGGCGGTAACCTCAGCCGAGGTTAGCTGCGAGACGCCGTGAATTCTCACGCTCGAGCCAGTCACCTTAACCTGTCCACCCATTCGCAAAAATTCGTCCGTATACTGAAAGCGGTCGGTCCACACCAGGTCGGTCACCAAACTCTCACCGTCCGCCGTGGTAAGGAGGGCTGCAATGCAGGGCTGAAGGTCCGTAGGAAACCCCGGATACTCTTCGGCCAAGACATCGGTCGCGCGAAGTCTTCCCCTTGCTCGGGCTCTAATGCTGTCCCCAAACACCTCCACCACCACGCCCATTTGCTGCAACTTGGCCACCACCGCCGTCAAATGCTCAGAGATCACGCCGGTCACGGTAACATCGCCACCGCTGGCGGCAGCCGTCATTAAAAATGTGCCCGCCTCGAGGCGATCAGGAATCACTTCATAGGTGGCCCCCGTTAAATGGGAGACGGCAACCACCTTAATCGTGGGTGTCCCAGCCCCATAGATGCGAGCCCCCATGGCGCTCAAAAACCTGGCCACGTCAAGAATCTCAGGCTCCATGGAAGCATTGGACAAGGTGGTGGTGTGATGATCGTGGCCGAGAGTCGCCGCCATCATCAGATTGATGGTGGCTCCCACCGAGGGGCGCTCCAAGTAAAATGAGGATTCTTGGGGACGCCCTTTGCCCAATAGGCATCCTGACTCGGTCGTAATGTAAACTCCCATCGAGCGCAGCCCTGCCAGGTGAAAGTCGATAGGGCGGGCGCCAATGCGATCGCCGCCGGGATAGGGCACCTTAGCTTCTCCCAAGCGGGCTAGAAGCGCCCCAAAGAGATACGTGGAAGCCCGAATCTTCTGACCCAGTTCCGCATCGACCTCCGTCGATCGAATCTGCCGACAGCTAATATCCAGCACATCCCCGTTCCAGGCCACCTGCGCGCCTAACCCCCGAAGGATATCGCACATGACCTCAACATCTGAAATCCGTGGAACTCCGATGAGACGTGTTTCACCTTGCGCTGCCAAGAGGGTAGCCGCAATGATGGGCAACGACGCGTTTTTCGAACCGCCGATGCCTACCTCCCCACTAAGCGCAAATCCCCCCTCAATACACAGCGCACGTTCCAGCGGCTTAGCCGCCTCTTCAATCACCGTCGGAGTCACTTCGTCACCGCCAATCTACTGTTCCGTTTCCCGTCCCTATCATGGTAATCAACAATCATTCCCGAAAGCAATCGGATAAGGCAATATTTTAGTGGCAATCCCCGCCTTTAGTCCCATAATCCCTCATCTAAAGGAGCGGTGTTCTCATTGTAACCCGATTGTCGGGACCTCGGCTCTAATTGAGAATAGTCAGTTGGTTTACGTCAACGAGGTCGAAGTATAAGTTTAAGACTTCCTTTCCACACTAGTTCCAGTCGTAATCCGGAAAGGAGGTCCTTCCCTCGATGATCCAAGCCAAGCAAACCTCTTGCTGCTGTGGTGAATGCAATAGCCAGAGCTGCGGTTCCAATTGCTCCTGCGGCTCGAGCTGCCAATGCCAATCTTGCCAGTGTGGCTGATCGGCAGTTTTTTGCGAGGCACGCCTAAGACCGCAAGCATTCACGTAACCAGGAGGCGCCAGTCCGCTGGCGCCTCCCCCTTCTAACGCGCTAACGCGATGGGCCGGCCGGCCCTAATCGGTTCTTTGGTCGTGCCAATCCCTTCACCAGCTGCTGCACCGTAACCAGGCGATAGCCCTCGCGCTTGAGCTCAGGAATGATCTTGCTGACGGCGTCCACGGTGGCCTTGGAAGAGTTGGGGCCGTCGTGGAAGATCACGATCGCTCCCGGCTCCACATGCTTCATGACGATGGTGGTCATCTGATCCGCAGAATAGCGATGGCGCCAGTCTCTGGGGTCAACCGACCAGCCGATCACGGTGTAGCCTAGCTTGCCTAGGACGGTGAGCGCGACTTTGTCGGAATTTCCGCCCGGCAACCGGTATAAAGTGGGCTTTTTGGCTCCCAAGGACTCCAGCAAGACTTGATTGTCCTTCACCTCGCGTTCCACCACTTCTGCCGATTTTCCCCTCAAAGTAACATGGCGAGCTCCGTGGGAGCCAATGTCCATCCCATCTTTAATCTCTTCTTGCAAGTACTGCGGGTATCTAAGCACTTGACTGCCCACGATGAAAAAGGTGGCTTTCACGTGATTTCGCTTGAGCACGCCAAGAATTTCTGGAGTCCATTTTCTGGTTGGGCCATCATCAAAGGTTAGCGCCACCACCTTCTTCAAGGTTGGTACGGAACGCACGACCACCGCTGGCAACGGCTCAGCGCTGGCCATGCCACCTAAGCCCATGGCGCTCGCGATTCCCACGAGGGCCCCCCATTGTCTCATCCATCGCTTCACCTGACCCACTCCCTCGCCAAGAGACTATGACACGTTTTCAGTATGGCCTCGAGCCGTTCCAGCTATGTGCTCGTAAAGCGGCACGGTCGTGGGGGCCAAAATGCTTGGCCAGATTGTGATTCAGGCGCGAGCGCAGGCAAAAGCAAAATTTCTCGAGCGTTTCCCGCAAGTGTACAGGATTTCTGGAGTCAATCTCGAATACCAACGCCAAGCGTCCGTTCACCGTTGGCTCATGCCAAATCCACTGAAAAAGCGTCATTTAAATCAATTAATTTAACGTCAAGGGAGTCCTTACTGTGTCGAGGCCCGTCCGTCCTTCTTCGATGATTTTTTCTAGCGGTTTAGTCCTAGGGCTAATCGCCGCCTTTTTGGTTCCCCTCAATGCGCTCGCGGTTTCCACGCCCAGTTATCATCTGGCCTTTGAAAATCCGCCTAGCCACCGATTGAAGCTGTCCACGCCCACCAAGCTCCAAGTGGCCGTAATGGGGCCCACCAATGCCAGGGAGCCTGCAAGCGGGCAAAAAGTGACCCTCACCCCGGACTCATACAGCCCGAGTCAGTTGACCATCAACGGCAAACCCAGTGGCCAAGCCGTAACCGTCACCGCCGAACACGGGCTGGCCTCCTTCACCGTAGAGGCAGTCTATCATACCGGACCCGTCCGCTTGACGGCCACTCTCGCCAGCCCCACCGGTCCAAGCAAGCCAGTCGCCACCTTCGTGACCGTAGGCAAGGGCAATCCTGTCCTTCAGACGCGCTACGCAGGCCGTTCCCGCTATGGCACTGCCGCCCAATTGGCGGCGGCTACCGACCCCAAGGGGGCGGAGACGGTCATCTTATCTTCAGGCTTGAACCAAAATTTGGTGGATGCGTTGACCGCCGCGCCTCTGTCGGCCTTACTCAAAGCTCCCATCTTGCTGACCGCTTCTAACCACACGATCGGCTCCGATCCCCTGAGTGCCATCAAACGACTGGGCGCCCGCAAGGTCCTCTTGGTGGGAGCCGTCGATAATGCGGCCATTAAGTCCCAACTCCCCGCCGGGGTCAGTGTGGCCGGCTACGCCGGCTCGAACCGTTACCAGACGGCATTGGACGTGGCCCGGGCAATCAAGTCCGCTGGCGGCAACATGTCCACGCTGTTCTTTTCGTCCGGCGAGAACACCAATCTTACCGATGCCTTAACCATCGATCCCGTCGCAGTCCGTTATCGCTCGCCCGTCCTCTTGTTACCGGCCCAGGGTGGACTGCCCGCGGGCTACCAGGCGCTCCTCAAGCCTACCACTTCCACCTTTGTGATCGGCGCTGCCGCCAGCTATGGGCTGAAATTGCCCCATGCACAGACGCTCTCGGGCGTCGACCGCTACAGCACCGCCGCAGCCATCAATCAACGATTTTTTCCTCATCCGATGGGAGTGGTGTTGACGAATGCCGACGGCTCGCACTTGGTCGACGCCCTTACTGTCGGTCCGCTGGCCGGCCAAGAGGGATTCCCTATCGTCATGGTTTCGAACACCATCATCCCAGGCCCCACCTACGATTATCTAGAAACGATATCCAACTCGGTCAGCGCTCTGGTTATTGCCGGCGGGACCGAGTCCATCTCCAGTCTAATGGCCACGGCGATTGCTCAAATGTTGAAATAGGTCGAACCCTTTCCAATATCGTGGTAAACGGCCTAAAGGCTTAATTTGCTAGGCCGTTTTTGTTACTCTTAAGCGTAGTACCTGTAACTCAGGGATGAGGCGAGATCCGATGCTGGAATGGGACCAATGTACCATCGAATACCAGCCAAATCGGCCGGTATTCGAGAATTTCTCTCTGCGATTAGACGATTCAGCCTGCCTTATCGGTCCAGCGGGATGCGGAAAGTCGACCCTTTTAGCCGCCATGATGGGTTTTGTCCCCCGTGTCGACGGCCGTCTTCGCGTGGGAAATCGGCAGATTAATGGACTTTGGGACCTGGCTCGACAGCATTTGTCCTACTTGGGGCCGACCAACGTCTTGCCCTTGCATCTAACCCTTGGCGAATATCTCACTGAACTCGCCCGACTTGATGGCTTGCCTTGGCTCTCCGCTATCCGGACGGCCGCGAGTATGGCCGAACGCCTACAGCTGACCGAGGCGCTCGGCCGCCCTAACCGGCAATTGTCCTTCGGCATGAAACGGCGTGCTCTCTTGGCCGGTTGCTTACTGAAACCCTCAGAGTGGCTTCTCGTCGACCACGCCACCCTGGGACTCGACCCGGAAGAGCGCAGGACGGTCATCGATCTCTTACACCGAGAAGCGAGTCATCGAGGGGTGCTGATGACCACTATACACCTTGACGATGTGCACGATTTCGGTAAGCACGTCGTGATCCTCAGGGGCAGCCAAGTCATCTTCGGGGGCAGTACGGCAGTGCTTCAGGAGCGGGCGCGAGGACATGTCTTTCGTGTGCCGCTGAGCCTGGTCGATCAAGAGCGTCTTGGCGGTTGGCAGCCCTTGCCCGAAGTCGACGCCCTCAAAGTGTTCCGCCAGGACGCTCAGCCTGGCTACCAGGAACTCCTCCCCTCGCTAGACGATGGATATTTGTGGACCCTTTTTGCTTCGTCTGAAGATGCCGATGACGATGAGGAACGACGCCATGTCCCATGATCAACGTCCTTTACTCGAAGTCCGTCGCTTGCGTGTGGCTCGGGGGCGTGCCCAAGAACCCGTTCTGGCCGATGCCAGTTTTAAGCTTTACCCGGGATACACGGCCTTGATTGGGCCAAGTGCCGCAGGAAAAACCACCCTGCTTCGCCTGCTCGCGAGAGTCTATCGCCCGACGCACGGCCATGTAGTCATGGCCGAGAACTTGACGATTGGCTATGTCCCAGAATTCCCTGGCGTCTACCATCGCCTTAGCCCTCGGCGACTGCTGATGCGCACCGCCCTATGGTCGGGTCTTGGTGTTCCCGAAGCAACGCTCCGGACCCATCGAGCACTTGACCAGATGCGGTTAAACGACGCCGCCGACACGCCGGGCAGAAGGCTGGATGAGGGTCAGCGCCGCCGCCTAGCCTTGGCCTTAGCCTTCGTGCAAGGGGCGGATGTCGTCTTGCTGGACGAACCCACCGCCACGCTCGACCCAAGACAGCGACTAGCCTTTTGGCAGGATATGTATACCTGGTCCAAGCAGGCGGATGGTCCCAAGGCCTATCTGATCGCCACCCATCACTTGGCCGAAGTCGATGGGTACTGTCAGCGGGTCTTAGTGATCGATCGCGGGCGCACTCGCTTTGAAGGTTCGGTGGCTCACCTGAAAAGTCGTGCCCAGAGCCATACCTATTGGTCCCAGGAGTCGCTGTCTTCCCCAAACGAGGGCGCCTGGTTGGAGTACGCTTGGAGTCTTGCCGATGGCTACGCGATTTTATCCGACCGCCCCCATCCGCCATCCGAGTGGAAACCCCGCACGCCGTCCCTCTGGGACGGATACGTCATGGCACTGAGAGGCCGTGCCCGATGACTCGGCAAGAACGCTATCATGTATCCCGTCAAGAGGTCCCCCCCTGGACCGTCATCTACCGCAGTACCCTCCGCCTCGTCTGGCGCGATGGGGGGTTCCGGGTAGAAGCTCTCTTGCTTTTGCTCTTGACCCTTTTGGCCGCCGTAGCCAGCCAAGGTTCACCCAGTCCAGGAGATGCCGCCCTACGGATGACGGCAGCCGCTTATGACCCGACTCCGCTTTTTTGCGTTTACGTCATCGGCCAGCTAACCCTTCACGGCGAGGAGGAAGCCGCCTGGTGGCAGCGCCGAGTGACTCGTGCAGACTACTATCTGGGTCGCTTCTTGGGGCTATTCGTCTTGGGTCTTTGCCTGATGATAGGCGAAGCCGGAGTGGGCGGAGTCATCTTGGCGCTCATCGCTCACCTTCCCCTCGGTCCCAGCCTCATCTGGAACGTCGGCCTAATGCTCGGCATCGCTGCTCCCAGTTTGGTTTTGGTGCTGGGACTATACTTATGGCTGGCTGAGATGAGCGGGGGCGGAATTCGCTATTTCCTACCGGCGATCATGTTGGGCTTAAGCATGTCCTTGGCCGAATACCAACTGCCCCGCCTGTTAGGCCTGTTTCCCCGTCTCGTCTTTTATAATCCCTTTCCCACCTTCTTGTCGCTTGGTCTGAGTCTGCCCTCCACGCTCTTGGGTCGGTTCCCGCTTCCCGGTTGGCTAATGCTCAATCGCAGTATGGTTATCCTTGTCGGCCTGGTGTTTTTGGCGGTGGCGATGGTTCACCATCATGGCTACGGGCGTCGTTACCTCCCAACTAAGCACCGACCCGGCAGGTGGGCGGCGGCGCTTTCCATCTGCGTCATCCTCACCCTATTCGCGACCTCTCCCTTCATCGCTGACCTCGCGCCGCGTTCGACCAGTCAGTGGGTCATCACCCAAGCGTCTCCCCTTTTAACTCGCCCCGACCATTTATTTTTGCGAATCAATGCGGGGATCGGTACCATCGTTGGCACGGAAAGCATTCCCGTACCCCCCTACGCTGTTCCTCCCAGTGGCTTACGTTTGAATCGCGGTCTAGCCATCCGTTCGATCCTGCTCGCTGGTCGGAAGATAGCCTGGAAGGCCTTAGCCCACGGTGACGTCGTGGCAGGCAGTGCCGCGCGTCTAATCGCCTTGCAGGTCCCTCGCGTTCACGGCGGGCAGTTGACCGTCCGTTTTTACGGTCACTTGCTGCCCTATGCCAGCCCGTTGCCCTACGCGCCTTTTAACCGTCCAGCCTTCGCTTATGAAACCATGGCTCTTGGTCAACATCGCCTCTTTCTCGATGGCGTGGGCAGCTGGTTTCCCGAACCCCTGCTAAAAACCGTCCATGGCTTTGAAACGTTGCCCGTCAAGGGCCGGCTTCGCCTCACCGTGTCTCACCTGGCTCCGAAAGACCCCGTTATCACCACCCTCGAGCGAAGGGCCAAAGCCCCATTGACCTGGACGGGATCCCTGGCTCATCCCCTTTTTGCTGCGGCACCCTATCGCACCAGACGCTTAGGCGCACTCGCCCTGTATCTAGGCCATACGCCTCTCACGTCAAAAGAACGCACCGCCCTCACGCGCTATAGCACGGCCTGGTCCAGCGTGCGCCCGGTGCTGGGCCAACCTTTTCGCTTGCGCGTGGTGCAAAGTCCCTTCAGCCTCAACCCCAGCTTAGACCATCGCATCTTGATGATCTCGGGCCGGCATCCGTTTGTGACTCCCAAAGACCCTGTGTCCAACTTGGGCGTGGAGCCTAGTTTGGCCGACGCCCAGTTGCGCCTAAGCCTCCTCTTTTGGCAGGGGAAGCTCGGTGATTTGGGAGCCTATCCCTGGCAGAGTCGGGGGCTTTGGGCCCAACGCATAGCACCCATGTTAGCCGTGCTCACGGTCCTACGTAGTGATGGCGGACAGACTCGAAAGGCGATTTATCAAGATATCCAGCATCGGCGTCCGCTGCCCGGCGGAATTGGACGGTTGAGCGCTTACCAAGTTCGTTGGCTAAAGGCGCTATCCCCCTTGACACGCACGCGCCCGGTCAGCGCCTGGGCCCACGCCTATAGCCATCTGGCCCAGCCTTGGCCCCACCTGGATAATCTATCGGAGCTGGCGCTTTGGCTTACCCAGGAGGTAAATTCGTGATCCGCTTTCGAACGCTACTTCGCGCAGAATGGGCCATCGTGGGTCCTCTGCCTTGGATTTTCCTTAGTATCAGCTTGCTAGCGGTGGGGCTGACGCACGGGGTTCTGGAACAGGCGGCTCGATGGCCAGATCCCTTGGTGGAAAACGCAGAGGCTTTCTTACCCCTGGCCTTGGCCCTGTCCGCGGCCCCCTTGCTTACCATCGAATACGATCAAGGCATGATCGAACTAAGCCCTCGACTTCCCCTTCGACGGTCGCTCCATCTTCGCTGGTTGGCCGTCTGGGGGCCATTTTTCCTTATCTCGGCAGTAGGCTTGAGGGTCATGACCCACTTCTTCGGCACCGTCAACGGGTGGAGTCTCGCCCTGGCCGTCCTTGGTCCAGGCGCTTTTCTTGGTGGCCTGTCGCTCTTGGCTGCAAGCCTCAGCGGAAAAGCGGCGGTGGGATACGTGAGCGCGATCGCGCTCGTCGTCGCCGATCTCGTCCTCAGAGAGCTCGGGCTCTTTGCCTCGGCCCCTCGGCTGCAGTGGATTAATGCCTTCGCCTATCGTTGGCAGCTTCCCGCGCCCGCCTGGCAAGGCGTTTCCTTAGCGCAACTTGCGGCAGGTTTCGTGCTCATGGAAGCTACTATTTTGCTCGCTCCTAGGCTCTACCGTCGTCTGCTCTAGGCCGCGAGCCACGCATGCCTTGAGCGATCAACTCCGCCATCGCCTGGCGAAAATGTTCAGGGCGAAAGCGTTCGCTCTGACGCCTGATCGCCTGAGCGTCCCACGAAAGGTGGTCGGCGCGCAAGATGGCTTCGATGACCTGATCGACCGTTTGCTCGTCGAAGAGCACGCCCGTTTGCTCCGAAATCACGGTGTCGAGGACGCCGCCTCTGCCATAGGCAATGACCGGACGGCCAGCGGCCTGCACTTCGACCGGCACAATGCCAAAATCCTCTTCCCCGGGAAAGATTAACGCCTTAGCGCCCTCTATTAGGGCCACGCGGGTGGGCTCATCCACCCGCCCTAAAAACTTCACGCTAGGGCCGGCTAGGGCCTCAAGACGCGCGCGATCAGGACCTTCACCCGCGATGACCAGGGGAACGCGAAGACGGTTGCAGGCCTCGATAGCCAAATCGAAGCGCTTGTAGCGCACTAGCCGCGACAAGACCAAATAATGCTCACCAGGGCGGTGCTGAACATGAAAGCCCTCGACGTCTACGGGTGGCGGCACCACCGGACTCGTACGGCGGTAATGTTTTTTAATCCGGCGGGCTACCGCAGTGGAATTTGCCACTAATTGGTCGACGCGGTCGGCAGACAGCCGATCCCAGATCCGCATGTAATGAAAGACGGGCCCCATCACCCGGCGGGTGACCCCCTTAGCTTCCTGCTGGCGATAGCTGTGATACATGTCCCAGGCATAGCGCATCGGCGTATGCACATAGGACAGGTGAAAGGTTTCGGCGGGCGTGACCACGCCCTTGGCGATGGCCGCCGATGAAGAGATGACCAGATCATAGGAGGAGAGGTCCCACTGCTCGACGGCGTAGGCCAAAAGAGGTAGATAGCGATTGTACCAGCGCGTGGCCCGAGGCCAGGCCTGCACTAAAGAGGGAATCAGGGTGCGCTGGCGAAGATAGGAAGAGAGCCCTTCAGGGCGAATCACGCCCGCGTAAATGGGAGCGTCCGGATACATCCTCGCTAACTCCTCTAACACCCGCTCGGCGCCCCCCATGGTCACCAACCAATCATGAATCAATGCAACCCGCAACCCTGCTCCCCCTCATCTTAATCCCGATGTGAGCCTGAACCCTGATCAGCCAAGCCCTTGACCACCGTCTCGGCCACCTCCTGCCAACTCGGCCGCGCCAGCATGCGCCTTCGTGCATTACGGCCCATCACAGCTCGCTCCGCTTCGTTTTCCTGGAGGCGCAAAACGGCCCGGCTAAACCCCTCAAAGTCGCCAGGATCGACGAGAATGCCCGATTCGATATCCATGACCTCGCGGAGCCCGCCGCTGTCAAAAGCCACGACCGGAATGCCGCTGGCCATCGCCTCTAAGACCGAGAGCGGCACGCCTTCGCGATGGCGGGTAGGCAGGAGCAACACATCGAGAGCCTGGTAGAACTGGCCTAAGCGAGCCTTATCCAAGCTGCCGAAATAGCGTAGGTGCTGCCCCTTCATGGTGGCAGCCAGCGGACCTTCTCCGGCAATCGCCGCGGCTAGCCCCAACCTGCTCCCCTGGCGCTCAGCAAAGCGCCGAATCCAATCCACTCCCTTGGCATGGGTCAGACGCCCACTATATCCCACTAAAAATTGGTCGTGGCTGAGTCCGAGCTGCCGCCGCGCTTCCAGCTTGGGTCCTGGACAAAAGCTCACCGTATCCACTGGGTTGGTCAGAACGCGAAGGCGAATGGCTGCCCCTTTGGCCAGGAAATCCCGCTGCAGGCGTTCCGCCAGATCGTTTCCCACCGCAAAAAGCAGGGGAACCTCGGGTAGGACTTTAAGGTTCCAGCGCCAGTAATAGGCGGCCAGAATATAGCGCAAGAGAGCTCTGGTCGATGGCATCCCTCGGTTTTCGCGCATAATATCTCTGGCCGATCCGTGCAGGATATAGGCTAGGCGCATCTTCTTAGCCACCAACCAATGAACGGCCGATTGCGCCGCGGTAGACTGGCTCACCACCCCGTCGATGGGACCTACCGTTTCTTGTAGGCGCGTCAGCGCGGGCACCAGTCCCCGCCACCATGCTCCGGTATAACGATTGGGCCTCGTCCCGGCCACTGGAAAAAACACGACGCCGTTGGCGGATTTTGGCAGTTTGGGACTTTCCGTGGTCACCACAGACACCTGATGTCCTAGGCCCACCAAAGCCGCGCACAAGTCTTCCGTGTGCCGTTCCATCCCGCCCACGCCATGAAAGGTCGTGCCTCGAGCGACCACTACCAAATGACTCATTTAGCTGCCACCACATAATTGGCAGTGGGTGCCAGCTTTTGCCAAATCTGCGGGCGCTGATAGTGATCGTTCCAGCGCGTGGCATCAGACAAAACTTTATCGATGCTGACCAGAACGCGCCAGGCTTGGTCAGATCTAGGCTGCCAGTGTCGCAACACTTGCAGTACAACTCCGTGATAGGCAGGGCGAAGCGACAGCACGCGCATGCCCAGTTCCTTCAACTGGCTTTGCAAGTAGTGAGCAGGGATGCCCCGCTCGTTGGGCGAGAGCCCGGGCAGCGTGGTATGACTGCCCGGAATCCGGCCCATAGCGTGGCTCGGTTCCCGCAAGATTAGTCGTCCACCGGGCCCTAGCACTCGAAATAATTCTTTCAAATAGTGGGCGACATTGGGCACGTGGTGAAGGACGCCCAGCACGACCACATAGTCAAACTCCCCGTCTTTGGCCGGAATGATCCCGTCGGCCGGCATTAGACGATACTCGCCCTCAGGATGGACTCGAGCGGCCCTCTCCAAGAGGCTTCGACTGGCGTCGACGCCGACATAGGAATAGGTTCGGCGCTCAGCTGGCAAATGGGCCAGAGCCTGGCCCTCGGCACATCCAAAATCGAGAACACGCATATCCGGGCGAGGGTGAAAATACGGTAAAAGCGCATAGTACCAGTCAAACACTTGGTATAGTTTGGGGTGATCTTCGAATCGTCCTCCAGAAAACTGGTTGTGATATTGGGCCTCTTCTCGAAACCATTGCTCAATGGCGTCCTGATTAAAGTCGTCGCCGTAAAGGCGAAAATCCTCTGCCAACCTGTCCGCTCCTCGCCAGTGCTCTCTCCCAACCGGCTACCCCTTTACCATGCCAAGGGAGCGTTCTTTTCATTCTGAGCCCCCCAAGGACCTAGTTCTGGGCAACCCTGAGATATACCTCTCTGGTCGCCTGGGCCGCCGCTTCCCAGGTAAATCCTTGAATGCGATCGAGTCCCCGTCGGACCCGTTCTTGCGTCGCTTGCGCATCATCGAGCACCATAGCCATGCCTTGGGCGATGGAGCGTGGGTCAAGCGGATCAACCTCAAAAGCGACATCTTGTCCAATTTCCTTCAATGAGCCCCTATTCGATGCGACCACTGGCGTTTCAACCATCATCGCCTCAAACATTGGCAGGCCAAATCCCTCATACAAGCTGGGGTAACACAGGGCGGTAGCGTGCGAATAGAGTTTCAGCAGGCGAGCCTCATCGACATAGTTAAGAAATTCGACGGAATTTTTCACTTGGAATCGTTGAGGAGCCTGATAGATGGGCTCAAACAACCATCCGGGTTTGCCCGCGATCACGAGATCAGGACAAGCCTCCCGTCGCTCGTGCTTCAGCAAACTATAGGCATGGATGAGACGCACCAAGTTTTTTCGGGGCTCTAAGGTGCCCACCGCCAAGAAGTAGGGCCGCGGTCTTGGCGCCGGCCCTAGGTCGCGAATCTTCTTAGCCACCCCATGGTAAATCACCGTCACTCGACTGGGGTCGACATGCAAGATGTCCACCAGATCATCCCGAGTGGCATGACTGGGCACAACAATATGAGACGCTTGCCGCACAGAGCGGGCCATCAAGTAGCGTTTGACTTGACCCATCCGGGCAGGAAACGTCTCCGGAACGCGAAAAGCCGTCAAGTCATGCACCGTGATCACCGCTCGTGGCATCGTACCGAATATCGGCAACTGATAGTCAGGGAAGTGAATCACATCGTACTGCGTCTGTTTTAACAGCCGCCGCAACATGGTTTGCTCATAACTCAGGCGGCTGCGGCTGCTAGACAACGTCACTGCAGGATGCAGCATCACAGCACCCTCAATGGTGACGCCAGGATTGGCAACCGCGAATACCTGGTCGTTGGCAAACTGCTTAATGTACGTACTGAACAGTTCTCCGACATAGTGGCCGATGCCTGCGGACTGCTGAGAATATATGAGTGCGTCAACCGCAATCCGCAGTGCGGACACCCTCTTCCGTACACCAAAAGCTAACTAGTGGTAACGTACCATGCCCGCTCCAAATTATCAATCGCCAAATTTTTCGGCAAAGCCCCCGAACGAGCCATTAACGGTTACTACGAATTCGACAACGGGTTCAATGGCAAGAGAATGATGTGATATTTTACCGTTTTGTCCCAGCTTCCGAAAGTAAAACTCTGGTAAATAATTAATTTTTCCCAAAATCTCGAAGCATGGTAGAAATATTCAGTCAAATGATTATCGCGGTCGTTGTCGAATCCCTGCGGTATGATGAAGCCACCCATGTCCGTCGAGGTCGCATCGACCAAAGACCCGAACTATTTCCCCCATACCGGCACCGCCTTGGCGGTGCGGCTCCGGCACGGTCCCGCATTGCTCCCAGGCGTCTTGCTCGTCACGCAGGGGACACCATTCAGGCGTCCCAGTTTCATGATGATGCGCTCGGTCGCGTCTTAGAAGATTTGGCCGATCATGGGTCGAAATGCCTAGCTACCCTCGGCATGCGCATGTAGACGGTGCACGACACGCTACCCTCCATAGCACGACTGCGTATTCGCTGATGGGCGATTATCCGTCGGCCCCGGTATCTCTGAACTAATCTTTACCCATAAGTTCTCGATAGCTTAGATGGTAATATTCTCCGTAGTTATTGTTCTTGGACGGGGTTTGCGTTAGCAAAAATATTCGACCTGTACAATTGAATTGCCTCCGTCCCGCGAGTGCTGCGAGTGCGGTTAAGCCACCCACGTGAGCTCGAGGCGGTCTTGAACGCACCAAGCGCGCAATTCATGATTGCAGACTAGCGCCGTGGTACTCGCCAACGCCGCCGATCCATCCCCGGACCAGCTCATGCCGTTATGCTTTTGTCGGCTGGCTACACAGAGATCGTTCGCTTTCTCGCCCGCATTGCTCGAGTTGCGGAGGCCCAAGGCCTCCCGCAAGGCATAACACGGGATATGGCTGCGATTGCGCTCGAAATACCCGACCAACTTCTCGAGCGAGGCCGCGTCTTTGATGTCCTTGGGTAGGATGGCGCGCAGACGGGCGATGGCATCATCGATCCTGCCGAGCCAGAGGAGTGGCATCACGTCGTCGAGGACGGCGTTGCGGATCTTGCGTCCTTTGAGAGCGAGGCTCAGCTGAACTTTACATTTTTCCGCCAAGTGAAACCCGTCGAGAATCAAGCGGATCTTGCGCCAGCCCAAGCGTGCGTAAATGGCGGCATGCAAGTCCCGGGCGCCGTCGACGAAGCACTGCACATGATGGCTGGCCCACAGATGGTGGTGACATAAAAACGCGATCAGCATGCGTAAGACGGCGAAGGAGTCACGCCCCGTCAAAAGATAATGTCCGTCGGGGCTCTGCACATGGGCGACCGTATTGTGCACGCGTTTTAAGGTATCCGGCCGCGTCGCGGCCGAAGGGGAGGCTTCGGCGGTCACGGATTCCGTCGCCACGGAAGGAGCCGCCATCTGACGCTGGCGATGTGCCTTCTGTTTTTTTACACTGACATCATCCATCGAGATGTTGATGGTCCGTTCGCGCCGTTCGTAAACGTCTTGTAACGCCGTCGCCGGAATCTGGAGAGCTTCGGGTCGGTCCGCGTTATAGGCAGTCCGCGCCGCTTCCACGGTCTCCGACGAGAGGCACACGGATGCTGCGGTCGGGGCGGGCACGGTGGTCCCCGGCGCGGGGATGCCGGTATCGGCAAATCCCGCTTTCCTCAAGGTCTGCGCGGTACCCCGCTCGATCCACTCCTGCACGGCGAGTCCTTCCCGCTCCACCAGGGAGGCCACCGTGGTCATCGGGGTGCGCCGCCTAGCGTCTTGATGGCGGATGCGCTGGAGCAGGTTCGCGGTTGCCCGCATCGATAAGCGGCTGGCGAAGGTCAGGAGCAGTTCCCGAAAACTGGCGGTCCGATAGTATTCTCGCGGCCCTAGGGCCGCGAAAGCGGTAGCGTCTGAAGTCGGATCGGCCGGCGTCCACACCACTTGGTCACCGTCACGAACTTCGTAAACCGTAAAAATGACGCGTCCGATCTCCCCATCGACCCGATACGGCTGGGCGCATTCGCAAACCACCCCGCCCCGCTCTGCTTGCACCGCGTCGGCCAGTTGGCGGGCCAGGCGGGTGCCGAAACCACTGAAACTCTCGCGTAGAACGGTATGAAAGAGCGTGAGCAAGGCTTCTTCGGCGCGGTCCAACACCTTTGCCCCCGTGTCAGGGAGATCCATATCCATACTAATGATCATCGGTGACGATTCGTTGGTATCCCGGAGTGAGAGCACAAGATTAGCGTTCATGGTATTCCCTCCCACTCCACACTAAAGAAGGGATGGTTAAATGTCCAGCACCCGAAAATCCCGGCGGAACGTCACTCGGTCACTACGGTGAGCGGCAGAGCCAGCCGGAGGCAATTCAATTGTACAGGTCGAAAATATTTCTGATCCGCTGCGGGGACGTCAAGTCGGCCAAGGAAATGCGTACTCATGCGTCAGCACTGACCTCGACTGAGGAGAAGCTTCGCACCGCATCGTTGGTCTGTAAACGAGGTTCAAGGGCGCAAGTTTCCATAGGGTCAGGTAGACCCCAACGAACCCCATCTCAGATGAAAACCACCGCCCAACACTTCAAGGGCTTACGCCACTGATCACAATCGCCCAAGTATAGGAGGCCCCCCATGCCAAGGCGCAATTCTCGGGATCCTTAGTGCATTACGCCCCCGAAAGTGCCGGAAAGAGCTTCTCTTCCAGTTCTTGAGGACTCGTAAGGGCAGGCAAGTCCTGTACCGTACGGTCAAAGTTACTGACATTACGTACACCTCGTACGGATGTCACGGGGTCTGACCACCGCACCCTCGCTTCTTATCCCATCATCGGCTCAATCCATCGCGCTTTGATCTAACAAAAGCCTCGCGTGAAGTCCATAACCCGATTACAACAGTTGAAGCCAATCGCGTCGGGCATAGACGATTCTGATGATATCGACCACTTTGGATTTCTCATCGATGGTGTAAAAAACAATATAACTTTTCACGATGAACTTCCGATACCCCATTGTTGCTAACCGTTCGTCGGTCACCAGCGGGAATTTTTGCGGCATGTCCACCACCCCCGCGATGGCCGCCTCGATGGCATCCATCATCTTTGCCGCCGTCATGGGGCCAAGAGCTGTGCGGAAATATAGCGTACAATATCGCGAAGGTCATTTTCGGCGGGCTCCGATACGAGCACGCTATATTCTGTCATCAACACTGGCCTGGCGAATGTCGCGCATGACCTCCGCGAGCGGGCGCTTGCGACCCTCACGGACCGCCGTGAGGCCCTCGTCGAGCACATCGTACAACTCCAGTTTACCATTGAGCATGTCGTAGGTCTCCACGCTCATAACCACCAAGTCCCCTTGACCGTTCTTGGTAATGAATATCGGCTCGCGATGTTCATGGCAGAACGTGGATATCTCATTATATTTGTTCCGTAAATCTGTACTAGACCTAATGTGCGGCACTTGCATCATCCTCCTTTTCCATCTATCGATATTCTACGCGAATTTCTATAGACTATCCACTATACTGGGGTCTTCAGGCACGGGGGCTACTCCACGAACGCTCAAGCCTTGTTCATTTCGATCAGGAACTCACATCAAAGTCCTTGAACCTCCCCGCCCTAAAGGGCGGAGATTCTGGGGGAACCACCATGGCTGCGTCGCGGGTCGAGAGACCCTCGGAGTGACCCTCCTGACTCGCCACCGCTTATCCCGCCAGCAACATGCCGGG
>JAJZZI010000084.1 GCA_021797635.1 Bacillota bacterium
GACCGTTACCGTGGCATGCTCGAGCAGGAGGAGCTGCAACAGGGGCCATCCGACCGTCTTTCCACACCCTACCAGGACAATCTCTTTGCCCTGCAAAGAATAGCGATAGTGCTGCAACAATCGAATGCAGGCCAGGGGGGTTGCCGGATACAAGCCGAAATCGCCGCTAACTAGCGACATGCGATTTTGGGGAGCAAGACCATCGACGTCCTTTTGAGGATCGAGCTCCGCCATAACTCGCTCGGTATCAATATGTGCGGGAAGTGGCAATTCCAAGAGGATGCCATGCACCGATACATCTTGGTTGAGGCTGGCAATGGAAGCGATAAGGGCGTCTTGAGTGATATCCTTGGGATGGCGCTTTAACGATACGGAGATCCCCAGTTTTTCTGCCGACCGCAGTTTGGTCTGAGCATAGTGTTCCGAAGCGGGATCGCCCTCGACCCAGACGACGGCCAGGTGAGGCACTACGGCCTGCTGCCTTCGACGCATGGCTTCGGCGCGCAC
Source organism: Bacillota bacterium (assembly GCA_021797635.1). GTDB lineage: Bacteria > Bacillota > Sulfobacillia > Sulfobacillales > Sulfobacillaceae > JAJZZI01. Next base: position 508 of record JAJZZI010000084.1, read on the forward strand.
TTTGGCCCGGAGCACTTCGGCCAAGCCCCGTCCTGACAATGAGCGCGATCGGCCATCGACCATGCTTTGATCTACTACCACGGAGTCTCCCATCCTTTCGCTATTTGCTGCCCGCACGTGGGTCTTGGACTGCTCGGCCCATAAAAACAAGACAAAGATAGAAAGATACCTTCCATCTTTGCCCAGGCGAACGGCAACTAATACGTTACGGCTCCCTGTGGTTTGCCCACCCTTCGCCAGTCACCGCAACCTCATGGCTTAGAGGTTAGCACAACTTCGCACAGGATGCAGCCCACCACCTGATTCTTGCGGCACCGATCCCTGCAGCGCTGCTTTGATCCGGGACCCTGGCTAAGCCACGATCACGGCGCTACGGATAACACGTTGGCCGTGAAGTGATGGTTCCACAACAGCCCGCTGACCATGAGGCAGACCGCATAGGTCTCGTGGTTTGGCAACTTGAGATATCCTGCCACATCGTACTCTTCGGGACTTTGACTACGCCACAAAGAATGACTCAAGAAATGGGTCAAAGGGGCATCGGCCGGATTTTTCCAAGAAGCCGTCAGTAAGGTAGTGATCCCCCGGGGGGTGAGATAGTTGTCGGCCGCAACCCCCGTCGGCTCCACCAGATAGTTAGGGCTCGCACCCATTAACTTGCCAATGTCTGGCCAGAGTTTAGGACCAAGCACGCTCGCGACCGACTGAGCGGCCGAAATATTTGCCGCATGTAGCATTTCAGACACTGCTTTCGACGTGGTCGGACCAGGAGTCGTAGCCAAGAGCGACGAAGGGGGTGCCAAGGTCACGTGTTGCACGGGTCCGTTAACGGTCACTCCGACGGCCGCCAAGTCTTGTCGAAACGCCATCGCCGCAAAATATCCGGGATCCGGAGGCGCGATCGGCACCATCTGACTGGAGTGCTCTACGATCGATCCCGTAAGCACATAGATATCGGTGCCGAACTTAAGGTGAAAGCTTAGATTCGAAGGTCCCTTGGCCGTGGTCGTCGTCTCATTTTGGACGGTCACCGGTGTCCATCGCGGAACCACGCTTACCGATGCCCGTTCGCCCACCGAGTTCGCGACGACTTGAAGGCCCGCTTGGTCTTGGTTGACCACGAGATTGGATGAAGGGGGTGTCCAGGCTCGGCCAAAATCATTCCAGGGCATAGCGTTAGGCCATCGGGAGGCCTGAAATCCGGTCTTCGGGTTGACATACTCCAAGCCCCCTACTTGATCGATCCCGGCCCTTTTTACCGCCTCGGCAAGTTGCAGCAATTCGGAGGAACGAAAGGCTGGATCGTGATGTCCATCTAACACTAACTGGCCATGGAGGATTCCCCCTTGGAGGGTGCCGGTCTTAGACACTGTGGGCGCCGCATCTGAGGTCGTGGGACCATTGCTGAGGAGGGCGTCGGCCAAGACCAATCGGGGTAAAAGTCCGGATCGTATTAACGTATTGCCCCGCTCTGCAAACACCGTCTTGCCCGTCAAGACGTTTTCCACGGACACGCCTACCAGGGACCCTTTGGCCATGGCCGGCAACGTACTCGCCAGTGACGCCCAAATGGCGGTTCCATTGGCCGTTGGTGTCAGTCTTCGAGGCAAATCTGACGCGGTCAGGGGCCCCGGTTGGGGAACATTGGGCCAAAACGCGGTATCCTCCATCATCTGGTCCACCGGCGACCCATGATAAGCCAACGTCCTAGTTGGCGTACCGTCATCTAAAATGGCAAAGGCGATGAGATTTCCGTTGCCTGCCTTGGCATAACCGGCATAGTTCCATTGGTTGCTTAGATTACCCGTCTTTACCCACAAATTCGCCTGGCGCGGTAGATCATACGACCACGTCGGGGGACATAAAAAGCCGCAATTATTGACGTGATCCAAATGCATCAAAGAGTTGCGGAACGTTGCAAACCACGGTTGGCGAGACGCATAACTCAGGAGCTGGACCACCTCTTTGGCACTGGCCTCATTGAGAGGAGAGAGCCCAGAGCCATCGACCTGTACGCGCTGCGACGAGATCTTGGCAGCGGCTGAGAATTTTGCCATGGCCTTGGCGGCGTTGGCAAGCGATCCCGACCCTCCCAGCGAGACGCCCAACTCGCGATAGAGGTTCTCCGCCATCTGGTTGATGGAGAACTGGTTCTGGATCTGAAGATAGTGCGACAGCGCGGCCGAACGGTGACTGGCAATGGTCCGCGCGGTTTTAGGTGCGCTGACACCGACGGCTGCAGACCGGGAGAACTGTACTCCGTCAACGGCCAAGGCATTCTGAAACAAGGAGGCTGCAAAACGTGCCGGATTGCCCACCGAGAGGACCGCGCTCTGCACGTCGGGCGCTGCGTTTGCGCCTAAAGGCAGAGCCCCTTGTACCACAATTTGATTCGTGCCCATGCGCCGGGTAATCGAAAGCGTGTCCTGGCTTCCCGTCTTGCCGGTAGTGGCCTGATTGATCACCTCAAAATAGGAAGGCAGACTCAGGCCCGCGTTAAACAACAAGCGGACGCTGGGCCGAAGGCCCACGGCGCTGCCCTGAGTGACCGTGACAAAGATCTCGTTGCGTTCGGCCATTAAGGCCGTCGTGCCAGCACCATCATTCAAAGGAATATCGCCATAGGGCCATCCCATTCCATAGCGGGGAGCCGTGAACAGCGAACTGATGCCAATCACCTGGCTCGCCCGCCGGATCTGCTTGGCCACCGTGGCGGCCAAAGCTTGCAAGTTTGCGGAGCCGTTGGCTTCCAGCCAGGGATCTCCTCCCCCTACCAGATAAATAGGGCCAGGCATCCCACCAGTGCCCGGTCCCACTTTTACCATGGTCTGGTACGTAAACGCCGGGCCTAATCTCGAAAGCGCCGCGGCCGAGGTAAAGAGTTTGGTCACCGAGGCCGGAGTTTGGCGAAGACCCGGATGAATCGCGGCGAGTACCTTTCCCGTAGTAAGGTCATAAGCGTATGCGGAGACACTCGAATGCACTAAGCCGGGCTCAACCACCAAGTGCTCCCATGCCGTTTGCAGCGAGTTGGAAGGCGATAGGCCCACCCCCAAAAAGCCGACACTGGGTGCGATAAGCAACGGGGACGCCAAGGCGGCGAGGATGGGACGGGGTAGACGATGACCCAAGGAAGCTTCCCTACCTTTCTATATCGAGAAAAAGTTGACCGAACGCGAAAGAACGCGGTGGGACCATCACCAAGCGAGAACGAACTGGCACGGCCTCAGTGCAGGGGTCTTGCTAAAAAGAAACCGTCGACAGGAGATATCCTGATGGTTCTATTTCTTGAATGCCTTGCCAAATTCCTCTTCGCGGAAGAATTTTTCCGGATTCGTTGAATCGATGTTGGGAGGATGATCGAAAACGGACACTAACTCAAGCTGACGTGTGCCCTTGGAACATCCCTACAGGGCTCGACGCACATTGCGCCGGACCGAGTGGATTTCGTTTGCCTCCAGGTAATGCAGGATTTTTGTTCCTTTTGTCGAATTTTGAAAGGCATCCTTCGAGTAATATTTGAGAGGTCGGGTTCAGGATGACATCGAAGCGCACCATGCATATGTCCATTGCGGACCCTTATGGGAGATGAGCGCCATGGCCCAGGATCCCCGTGCTTTGCTTGACTTTAACGATTCGCTATTAGAGTTAACCCCAGACGGCATCTTTTTTCTTGATGCTCAAGGTCGCCTGCTACGTAGCAACGCCGCCTGTTCACGACTCTTGGAATATACTGCCGACGAGTTAAAAACGATGGCATTTGGCCAAATCGTAGCCAAGGGTCATCTCGGGCTTGCCAAATCCATCTTCGAACGGACTATGGCTGGTCGTCCGCAACGCTCAGAACTACTCGTCGAATCCAAGTCGCACCGGGTAATCGCCGTCGAGGTTCAGACCGTTCCTCACCAGGTCGACGGCCAGATCTTGGGTGTCATTGGTAATGCCCGCGATTTAGAGCGCGTACGCAACATGGAACAGGCTTTAGATGACAGCGAAAATCTTTTGCGGCTGGTTATGCAGTTGGCTCATGTGGGTCGCTGGGTGTGGGATGAAAAGAGCCATGAGATCCACCCTTCTCCGGAACTGTTCGAACTTATGGGCTGGGATCAAGAGGTCGCAGAGTCGCTCGATGTAAAGTCCTTCATTTCCAGTATCGTCCTTGACGACCGCGACCGAGTCGAATCGACTCTGCGGAGCGCTATCGCCGATCAATCTTCTATGTCCGTACAATTTCGCGTGTCTCGCGACTCAGGAGCGGTACGGGTCTTTTTGGCTATGGCGGAACCGCGTCTGGATGCCAATAATGGGTTTCTTGGCCTCATTGGCATGGTTCAAGACATCACCGAGGTCAGTCGCCTAAGTGAAAGCCAGCAGCAACTGGCCGCCATCGTCGAACATAGTCGAGACTTGGTCATCATTGTCGATGTGGATGGGCGCATCCGCTATTTGAATCGCACCAGCCGCCTCGTCCTCGGATTTGATGAGACCGAGCCGGTCAACGATCTCAAGCTCTCCGATATGCACCACGAGAGGTCAGGTGGCATCGAAGAACAGTTGCAGACGGCGAAAGAACAGGGTGTTTGGCGGGGTGACCTTTGGCTTATGCACCGCGACGGCCACGCCGTTCCCGTGTCCGCCGTGCTGCAGTGTCATTACGACGAGCAAAAGCGTCCAAAATTCTTTTCGGGCATCGCTCGCGATGTTAGTCACGAACGCGCTTTGGAACAGCATATCCGCTATCAAGCTGACCACGACACCCTCACCGGTCTTTTAAACCGTGCCCGGTTTACGGAACGACTAAGCCGCCATCTCCAATCACGTGCGCTAGGCACCCAAACCACCGTGGGCTTCATCGATCTTAACGACTTTAAACAGATTAACGACGTTCAGGGCCACACCGTCGGGGATCGACTTTTGGCTGAAGTGGCTAATCGTCTCGCCAAGCACTTTAGCGAGAAAGAAATCCTTGCTCGTTGGGGTGGAGACGAGTTTACTTTCTGGCTTCCAGAATGCGGCATAGATGAGGCGATGGCTTGGCTGGAGTCTATGATACCTGATTTGGAACGTTCTTACGTCATCAATGAGACACCCTTTGAATGCATTCCCGCCGTTGGTTTGGCTATCTTTCCCGATGACGGTAAGGACGTAGAGACCCTGGTACGAAAGGCAGATGCCGCCATGTTTGAAGCCAAGCGCCGCGGGTCTGCTTATCTCTTTCACACGGAAGCCATGGCCGACGCCGCCAACCGCCGCAAGGAGACTCGAGAAGCCATTCGCCGGGCCGTGCGCGAGCAGGAATTTATGGCCTTCTTTCAACCCGTAATCGCTGCAGACTCCTATGCTTTGCGAGGGGCCGAAGCGCTGGTTCGTTGGAATCACCCCAGCCGCGGCATTCTCCTCCCGGGCGAATTCATGGCCGAGGCGGAGCGCTCCGCACTCATCATCCCCCTGGGCATCAAGATGCTCGAATTGGTGGGGCAAGCCATGGCAACCTGGGACCAACGGGGATTTAGCCCGATTCAGATCGCTATCAACTTTTCGGCACGACAACTGGCCCAAGATAATCTCGCTCTGACAGTCCATCAATTTTGCGATAGTCATGGTGTCAACCCGCATTGGATCGAATGCGAGATCACCGAGACGGCCATCTTAGAGAATTATGACCTAGCGCGCCGCACCCTGGATGATTTTCGCCAGTATGGCTTTCGCGTGTTGCTTGATGATTTTGGTACGGGGTATTCTTCCCTTAGCCATCTGCGCGATCTCCCCATTGATGGCATTAAGCTTGATCGATCCTTTGTCGAGCAATTACCTGATCGACCCAGAGAAACGGCGATCGCCCGTTCCACCATTCGCCTGGCGCACGATCTGGACTTACAAGTCACCGCAGAGGGCGTTGAAACGGCTCGGCAGGCAGAATTCCTCACCCAAGAAGGCTGTGATTTCCTGCAAGGGTATGGCATTAGTCACCCGCTGGATGAGGAGTCCTTTATTCTTTGGCGCCAGGCTTACCACCCCCACCCCATCGCCTAGAGAATAAGTCGACATCACCGAAGAAAACCTTGTTCAAGCATTTGGCCGCTAGGCGGTACGAACCCGAAGCTCCCACCTAGCCCTGCTCGCTATCGCCTTGCCGCGCTGAGCGGCTGCCCGCCGGGATCGGCCATGGAACTCTTTTTCTCGACCTCACATATGGGGAAGTGTACCGCCCCATTTGCGTTGAAAGGAGCATGGCATCCATGGCCCGATTTGATTCTACCTTTACTCCCTACCATCCCTTTGGGAGCCGCCCCCTTCGTTTAGAAGCATCCGGTACCGATGTCGCCATTTTGCAATCGGGATATAACACCCTAGTGAACACCTTGGCCCTACCCGACGACTCGTTAGGTGCGGTGATTGCCATCACGGGAGAGTTTGACGCCGCGACCAAGGCCGCCATAGAAAATCTTCAGCGCTACTTTGGTTTGGCCGTCGACGGAGAGGTGGGCTCATCCACCTACTTCGCTTTTGGCCATGGAGTGGGCGCCGAGGAGACGTACGGCGGGCCCGCCTATGGCAGTCGACCGCTGTCTTTGGGAATGTCCGGGGGTGACGTGACCGTGCTGCAGAGCCGCCTAAGTTGCTTTAAATATGCCGACATGCTTGAAGCCCCCGCTACCGGCCTATACGATGAACCCACGGCGCAGGCCGTCAATGCCTTCAAACACAGTGCGCATTTAAATGGGGACACCGGGTTCTTTCATGAGGAGGCGGTGGACTTCGGATTTTATAATGCCTCTTGGCTTTACACCTTTGCGGGCGGACGCCCCCTCTTTTGCGGGAGAAAGGGCCTGGACGTCGTGTTCATCCAATCCCTCTTGATGGGACTGGGCCACTATTCATCAAGGCTTACAGGCTATTACGACAGCGAGACCGCAGCCGCCATCGAAGCATTTCAGGCAGCGGAGGGCCTGGTTATTGACGGCGTGGCCGGACCCGCTACGTATTATCAACTGGGCCTCAAAAATCCCAACCCACCACCCCACCCGCTTTCGTTGGCTTGGCCGACCACGACGATTAGCCTCTCTTCGGTGGGCTTAAATCCCATTGCTAGCGCCGTTTTGCGATCCGTAGGCGTTGCCTCGCTTACCGCGAACTCCTCGCAACCTCGACAATGGCTAAATGTCGTGGGCGATAATCTGCCCAGCCCGGATCAGTTTGGCAGTCCCTACACCACCTACGCCTTTACTTTAGCCGATCCCGCGAGCGGCTCGGTCTCAAAGCCCCAGGTCATGTTCGTGGTACCCTCGGGTCACGGAACCTGGGCAGGAACCCTCGAAGACGTCAACGACGGTTTTCCTTTAGGGCTGATCCATATCTATCCCAGCAACCCTACGGGCTCGTTACTAGGTTCAGCCGTCTTGGAGGGGAATTTGCTTAACCAGGGCTAGACTAGTTCCCCTGGGAAAGCCGTTCTCCAGGCAGTGGATACTGCCTGGAGCTCGTCCATTTTGCGATCGCCCTAAATCCCTCTGGAAAAGAGACGATCACGAAGTTTTTCCCTCACTTCTACTAGATAAACTACGAATTTCAAATATTTAGTTAGAGATCACTTGAATTATGGGCATGAACTCCGACTCATTGACTAATATCGGCTTAAAACGTCCTACAGTAGGGTTGAAACGAGTTGGTTCGGTGAGGTATTAAAAAGGTGAACCGCTAAAGCACCCAGTGCTTGCGGCGGCAACCAAAATTGTGGCCTCAGACCTTGTGTCCGGCCCGACATTTGAGATAAGGAGGAGACTTTGATGGTAAACCGTGTATTCGATCCGATGGCAGAGATGAAGGCTATTTCTCGGAAACTCGAAGACCCATTGAGCCTCTTCGACATTAACCCGTTGTCGGTGCGAGTGTCCCAGATTCCGATTGACTTGTATGAGACCGCACGCGAATATGTCGCCCAAGTGTATCTTCCAGGGTTTGCTCAAGAAGACATCCACGTGGAGCTTAAGGATCACGAACTATCCATTCACGCTGAACGCCGTATGCCGGACAGCGACGGGTTAACGTGGATCCAAGTGGAGTCCGCCTTTGGCTCGTTCCACCGCAGCATTCGACTCGGCACCGGGACTCAAGAGGATCAAGTGGAGGCAGCCTGGCAAAACGGAGTGCTCGTCGTACGGATTCCCAAGCTCCCCGAAAAGCAGGCCAAGGTCATCCCCATCCAGACCCGGAGCCAAGAGGCCGTATCGTCGGGAGTGTAGGGTAATTTTGTCCCGCCCAGGGTGATTTTTCCACGGCACCCTGGGCTTTTCCTTTGCCTGTGTTCTGGCGCACCTAGCACGATGATTAAGCGAAAAACCCGCGAACGATAGCATGACCGCATCCGTCCTTTGCAATCCGTCTTCCGTGCGGTCTTCCAGAGCAGGGGCCGGGCGCGACCATGGGCTCCAAGGTTGATGCTAAGGGCTTGGAACTGCCCGCCTTACGTTTTCGGACCCGTCTAATCCAACGTGAGGATGACTTCGCGGGCGTCGCTCACCATGGTCGCCCAGAAACCGATGGACGCGTTTCATGGCATGTTTCGCGGTGGTGGCCGCCGCCATGACCAAACTTCGTCCCATGGCGGCGATGCCTAAGACGGGATTCCGCAGGAACGCCCAGGTGAGGGCCGTGATCGTGGTCCGTTGAGATTTTCGCAACGTCCCGTGCGTTGCAAACCATGTCGTGATAGAGTGTAATGGAATCATGGTGGACCTCCTGGAAGGCATTAGATTGCACTATTCCCTTCGCCATGGAGGCCACCCATTCCTTTGGGAAGACAATTCTGATTATTAATAAGAGAAAACTGGGGATGACTCAGGTAAGAGCCACACGCTAGGAGATTACATGAATACGCGAGCGTATTCCGTCATCGATACATCGTTTTGGAGTTTGTGTTGTATAGTGGGACTAGAACCCTATCTCTGGTCCACGTGGGACGCCCTTCTGGTCCCCGCTTTGGTGCAACAAGAACTTTTTCATCAAATTCGTCCCGTCTCGCAACAGCAACTCTTTACCGAAGCCCTGCATGCGGGACGTTTACACATTCAGGATCCGCACACGCTCATTACCACATTAAGCAAAGGAGAGCGTGCTGTAGTATCCTTAGCACAAGAGCAACACATCGCGGCGTTGCTCGATGATTATCGGCCCCACCAACATGCCGCTGGTTTAGGAATCACCGTCATCGGTGTCACCCAATTTTTGATACGATTACTCTATCAGGGCACACTAAGTGTGTCGGAAACCGAGCACCATTTCGAGCAATTGCGCCAAACCGGCGCGACCAGTCCGTTGTTCTTGCAATGGGCCGCGCAACACATCCAGCAGAAAGGTAGACGCGGGACATGGCCTTAAATCATCTCGAATTAACCCCAGAGCAAACAGCCACCATTGAGTAGCTGCGCATTCTAGGCAACCTGTCTGAACAAGAGGCCAGGGTTTTGATCATTAGCGGGGGCCTCCAAGCTCTTCGTTGGCATGTCGCCGTGCGGTTATACACGAGCCGCCCGCTATCGGTCAGTGACGTCGCTGATCAAGTGGGAGTCTCCCGTGGGGCCTGCATTGAATGGTTTCATCAGCATGGCGTGGCTCCTTTTTCCCCACCCGAAGAGGCACCCTCCGTGGAGCGACACCTTAATGCATGGCTTGATCGCGAACTCCATTAGAACAAACCATCCTGGCAAATCATATCGAGCGCATGACCGCTTTTTTGTGATTTTTCACGTTTGCGGTCTGCCGTATACCGTAAACCATTGTTCCTCCACGCTGATTTCTTAACAGTTCCCCCGATGGACTACTCGCGTTGCCAGAACCTCTTGTCTTTCGGCGGGGTGGCTGAAACCTCGACCAGACGAGCCACTTGTTGCGCGAGTTGGGTCACTTGGCTATTTAATTGGGTGGCGGCATTTTCGACCCGCGTCCACCGTTCGTCGATGATCGTCAAGCCCATCTTCGGACAACACAGCCCCTGCACATCACGTCGAATTTGCGCCACGGCCGCATGCAAAGCCACCATAGCCTATGCCCGATCCACCACCGCTTGCACCACGGTCCTCCGAGCCTGTAAATCTTGACGGTTTTCATGGACCACGTCTTCACGGGCGGATCCTGCCCGGTACTGACACACCCCTTGGATGCCGGATGGGACATATTGCCAGTTGCGCGCCTGGAATGCGACAGAAGGCTCCTCGGAAGCCGAGTCATCCCCAGTTTTCTCTCGGAAATAGTCGGAATGTTCATCTCAAAGGAATTGGTGGCCTCTGTAGCGAAAGGAATTGTGTTCCCAAATTCTTTCGACGACGTCCACCATGATTCCATTACACTCTATCACGACATGGTTTGCAACGCACGGGACGTTGCGAAAATCTCAACGGACGACGATCGCGGCCCTGGCGTGATCGCTCATGGGGATTCCCGTCTTGGGCATCGTGGCCATGGGACGCAGTTTGGCGATGGCGGGGAATAGCACCGCAAAACACGCAATAAAACGCGTTAATCGATTTTTGGGGAACGTCGGAGTCGATCTCGAAGTCGCCTGCGGCGACCTGATTGCGACGGTGGTGGGTGGCGCCCGGGAAGTCGTCCTGACGTTGGATTGGACCGATCCCAAAACCAAAGACGGGCAGTTCCAAACCCTTAGCATCAACCTTCGAGCCCATGGACGCGCTACGGAAGACGGATCTCAAGGGGCGGATGCGCGAATACGAAGAAGCCTTGTGCGCGAAAGTGGCCGCGTTACTCCGGGCCAGATGCCATCATCCTCTTGGCGGACCGTGGCTTTGCCACGGTACAATTTTTTCGCTTTTTGGACGGATTAGGCTGGGACTGGGGAATTCGCAGTAAAGGCCACGTCTTGGTCCGATGGAACGGCGCCTGGAACCCGCTCGCGTTGTTGGGCAAGGGGCGTCCCGTTCACCAGGACGGCGCCGTGGACTATGGGAAGAAGGCGGCGGGCGGTTCCTATACGGACCCTTGATGTCTCCTCGTCTCCGACGGCCTCCAAGATCGGCCTTGGGGAAACCTTATGACCATTCGTTTCCACCCGGTCAACCTGGCACTTCAGACCAATCTCGGCCGACGCACAGATTAACCCCCTATCGAGAATTCCAATTCATACCCGTTCCGCGGTCCGTACCACCGGGCTGAAAACCCGTGGGTCATCGTCAGTACGTCTTGCACCAGGTCTTCCTCTGGGGATAGGGTTCTTGATTGGATACCGTAATCTCACCAGCATGCGGCTGACAACAATGGGCGAACCATTCGTAGCCGAACCGTGTGAGCCGATCGCTGGCGGCAATTTGTCACCGGGCAACCCGCCGGCTTCCAACGACCTTCGCGATCCCGGCGCCGGACGGGTTTCACCGTCGCCGTGTTCTCCATAGCCACTATTATCCACTCATCGGCCCTATCCTGTAACTTATGGCACAACTCTGACGATTAAGGCTGGTCAAGCGGGTGGTTAACTTCGGCCATCGTAGGGGCCAGTTGATTATAGCTTTGCAAAACCCATCGATGATCTTGATAGATGGTGGTGCTGAAGCTGGCGTTGGCCAACAGGGTCTTGCCGGTGCCGACCTTTCCTCCCGAAATGAGGGACAAGACGACATTAATGGTTCCCCCGTGAGCCACGACGATAAGGCGGGCATCGGCCCAGCCTCGCCGCAGTTCCTCCATCGCCCTGCCTACTCGGGCTCTCATGGCATCAAACGGCTCCATATCCGGATAAGATCCTTCGAAACGAGCTTCACGTTCTGCATGGGTCAGCCCCGAGGCCTGCCCGTAACCCCGTTCGATGAGGTCGTCCATCACCACCGTTGGCACCAGAATCCTTGTCTCCCGGGAGATGATCTCTGCCGTTTCCCGCGCTCGGGATAACGGACTGGTCATGATGCCATCCCAAGGGGCCCTCTTGGCCAAATATTGCCCAAGCATCTTAGCCTGTAAGCGACCACGCTCATTGAGAGGAATATCTTCACGACCTTGCAGTCGTCCCGCTTTGTTCCAGTCGGTCTCGCCATGGCGGACCCACACCAAGGTTAGCAAAGTGAACTCCCTTCGAAAGTTGGTGGTTGGTCATCGTTTTGCCCATAGCGCTTCCCAGCAGGGGCATCTTCGTTTACACTTATTGGCAATTGGGGTCGCCCAAATTCAACGATGTACCCTCCAGAAAGGGATGTTCCGTCATGGATCTCCAGGTCAAAGGCAAGTCCTATTTAATCATGGGTGCAAGCAGAGGGCTAGGTCAAGCAGTGGCTGAAGCGCTCTCGAGCGAGGGTGCCGTGGTTACCGTTACGTCCCGCCAGGCGGAGACGGCCGTTAAGGTGGCGAAGCGCTTTTTAGGAGTGGGACTTCCGTTGGATACCTCCGACATCGATAGTGTGTCGGGGTTTTTGGAGGCGTGGAATGCCCGGCCCCTTGATGGCATCTTTGTGAACACCGGTGGACCACGAACCGGCGACCTAGAGGATTTGACTGCCGATGACTGGACGGCTGCCTATCAACAGCTGCTGCTCGGTCCGACCATGCTGGTCAGGGGCCTCAAGACCTCCCTGAATCCCGGTGCCTCGGTCGTGTTTAATGCCTCTATCTCCGTACGCCACCCTATCCCCGCGTTGCTCCTTTCCAACGTCTTTCGGCCCGCCATCGCCGCTTTAGCCCGCTCACTTGCCCTTTCCTGGGCCCAGCAAAACATCCGCGTGAACGTCATGGCGCCGGGTCGCATTGCCACTGAGCGGATTAGAGAGCTAGAAAAAGCACAGGCCGAGCGCGACCATCTCTCCCTAAGCGAGGTCCGCCAAGCTCACTTGGCGTCGATCCCCTTAGGACGGGTAGGCGAGCCCGAAGAATTTGGCCGTTTAGCCGCGTTCTTGCTTTCCCCTCAGGCCAGCTATATCACCGGCGAGACCTTCGTGGTCGGCGGCGGCCTTTAATTTACGCCCAAAACGGGGCCATGTTGGCCGTGCGACACCCATTTTGCGCCAAGAATACATTTTTGTGATATATTGACGGTGCTTAGCATCGGAAACACTACGGATTTATTTATGAAGGGATGAAATGATTTGCTTATCCCGGAACCCTTCCCGCCATTTTTGTCCCCCGACCCCAGCATCATCGTCAGTGTGGCCTCCGACTTAGACGACCAAGCCAACTTTTGCACCCGTTGGCTGACCGTTACCGACGACCACCTTAGCCTCTATGATGAAGCCGGCCAAATCGTCCGACAAGTGGCGATTTTGCACATGCAAAGCGTCAAGCTGAACTCCGACTTTGGCGGAGGCCATCTATTGCTGGGCCTGGATTCCGGGGAGTACTCCTTTACCGTGTTTGCTCGCTTCAGTGCCCCTTTGGCTAAGAAATATGCCTACGTCGAAAGCGTACTTCAGGCCCTTTTAGATGATGCGCCCATTCCTCCCATGTCTACACTGGATGCCCTTCGCCCATGTCCTTCCTGTCATCGCGCCCTACCGGAAGGAACCGAGATCTGTCCCTTCTGCGTGGACAAGAAAAAAGTCATGGGACGCCTTTTGGGCTACGTCCGGCCCTATAAGACGCCCGTGGCGGTGGCTATGATGATCCTTTTCGTCAGCACCGCGATCCAGTTGATACCTCCCTACGTAACCAAGATCATTGTCGACCGGGTATTGCAGCCTAAGGCCTTTTCTGGCGTCTTGCTCGAACTGGTGGCGTTGCTGCTCGCCGTGAATCTGGTGCAACTGGCGATGCAAGCGGTTCGGGGATATCTTGGCGTGTGGTTCGGCAGTCGGATGATGGGCGATATCCGCCGTGATACCTACAATGCGCTGATGGCCCTATCGTTACGCTATTTCGATCATCGACAAGTCTCCCAATTCATCGGCCGGGTCAATAGCGACGCCGAGTCTATGCAGCAATTTATGACCGACGGCATCGTCATGATCACGGGGCAGTCGCTCCTCATCTTTGCCGTGCTTACAGTGATGCTGGTGATGGATTGGCAGTTGGCCCTCGTCACCTTTGTGACCATGCCCCTTATCATCGTCGTCTCGCTGGTGGTCTGGCCCTATGTTCGGCAGCGTTGGTATCGCCAGTGGCGCTCGCGCATGCGGCTCAATATCCTGGTTGGCGACTCGATGCAGGGTATCCGCGTGGTCAAAGCCTTTGGTCAGGAACCGGTCGAATTAGACCGCTACCGGGGTGCAAATCAGGATTTGGTCGTGCAGACGGTGCGCACTGACGGCATGTGGCAGGGAATTTTCCCGCTCTTTTCCTTTCTCTCGGGCATAGGTGGTCTGCTGGTTTGGTACTTTGGCGGCGAGCAGGTCCTTCACCATCGCATTCCCTTAGGTACCCTGATTGCCTTCACCGCCTATATCGCCATGCTGCTCGGCCCTTTGCAATGGTTCAGCCAACTCATCAACTGGGTGACCAACGCCATGGCCGCCGCTGACCGCATCTTTGAGATCATTGACGCGCCCGTCGAGGTGGACGACGACCGCGAGGCCGTACCCATTCCCAAGATTCGCGGCGAGGTGCAATTTGATGGCGTCAGCTTTGGCTACGACCGCCATCGCCCAGCCGTCAAAGCGATTACCATGAAGGTCCATCCAGGCGAAATGATTGGTCTCGTTGGCCATTCGGGCGCAGGCAAGTCTACGTTGATTAACCTCCTCGCCCGCTTTTACGATCCTGACGAAGGCACCATCTATCTCGACGGCGTGGATCTCCGAAAGGTGCGGCAGTCGGATCTTCACCGCCAAGTGGGCGTGGTCTTGCAAGAGACCTTTCTCTTCGACGGCACCATCGCCGAAAACATTGGCTACGCCAACCGAGATGCCTCGGCCATGGACATTATCCAGGCTGCTAAAATTGCTAACGCTCACGGCTTTATCATGGGTCTCAAAGACGGCTATGACACCCCCGTGGGCGAGCGCGGCCACCGCATGTCCGGCGGCGAAAAGCAGCGCATCGCTATTGCTCGGGCCGTCTTGCACGACCCTCGGATCTTAATTCTTGACGAAGCCACGGCCTCTTTGGACACGGAAACCGAGCACCAGATTCAAGAGGCGTTGTCGCGCTTGGTGAAGGGCCGCACGACCTTTGCCATTGCCCATCGCTTGTCGACGCTTCGCCACGCGGATCGCCTCATCGTCTTGGAGAAGGGGGCCATCGCCGAAATGGGCACCCACGATGATCTGATTCGCCAGCAAGGAGTATACTATCGTTTAGTGCAAGCACAACGCGAGCTATCCCGAATCCGAGGTGTCGACGGTTGAACCCTAAGGAAGCCCCCCATCCGGAAGAGCCCTGGGATCTGCATCCCCTCGTGCCCAGTCAAGTCCATTGCCATCACCATGCCCGAGGGTCATTCGCGGTCACCATCGACGGAACCACCTTCCCGACGGTGGTTTTGACCCAAGCTTTTCCTCGATCCCAGCCAGGCCACTACGTGGCCTTGGCCACGCCCGAGGGGAAGGAGCTTGGCATCCTCGTCGACTCCAGCCTCTTGGACCCGTCGAGTCGTGCTGCACTCCAACAGGAGTTGAGACGGCGCTACGTCATGCCCATCGTCACGCAGGTAGAACGCGTGCAGCAGCGACCAGGGTCTTGGACCTTCGACCTCGCCACCGACCGCGGACCCATGCAGATATCGGTAAGAAACCTGCACGAACATTTGGAAGGCCTAGGCGCCGACCGCATCATCTTGACCGATATAGACGGCCGCACCGCCGAGGTCTCGTCGATCCGCGCGTTAGACGCGCATAGCCAGCGTGAGCTAAGCAAGATCCTCTAAGAGGTACGGGGCGCCTCGAACTCGCGCGACTCCAAGGAGGTGCAACCGATGCACCGTCTCTTTCCCCGCCTGTTGGCGCTTGCCGCTGCCGCATCTATGCTGGCTTTTCCCATTTTCGCCATAACGGGAGAGTCCAGTCCTGGTGTGACCAGCAGCAACTGGGCTGGTTATTTCCTGCCTCAAGGTCCATATCACAGCCTGGGTGGCCAGTGGACCATGCCCAGACAAGCAAGCACGCCTCACCGAGGTGCGCTCAGCATTTGGCTTGGCCTCCAAGCCTCGTCCGACCTCATCCAAGGCGGCACTGCCCAAGTGAGCGAAGTTCCCCCCATCACCTATCTTTTTTTCGAAAACTATCCGGTGGGCCCACCCAAAGACCCACTCCCCGGACAAGATGGTCAGACCCGCGCCAAGGACCGCGTGGCCGCCTACATTCGAAGAACCCCTGGCGGATCCTTTGAGGTGTGGGTGGAAGACCTCACCAGGGCCCGATCGTTTCACACCATCCTCTTCACCCCGCACTTCCCCCTCTCGGTAGAGCCCGAATGGCTGGTCGAAGACAGCGGCAACTCGACCCTGCCGCTGGCGGCGTTTAGCCCCATTCAGTTTTCACGCTTGACCGTCGACGGGGGCCTAGTCCATCTGAAGCGCGACGGTGCGGAGTCCGAATCCATGGTGCAAGGATCTTCCTCTTACGCGACCCCCTCAAGCCCTGGCGCCAACGGATTTGCCGTGGCCTTCGCCAATCGAACGGCTCACGCGTCTTCCGCGCGCACCCCGAGCGTTGCCATCGATGTCGTGGCCCCCATGCGAATCCACCCACACCAACCTCTGGTCATTTTGGGCGGCGGATTTGGCCGACGTCCAGGCCAAGTGTTCTTGGACCATCGCCGCCTGAAAACCCTTACCTGGCACCCTGGGATAATCCGAGCGCTTAGTCCCGCGACGCTGCCCGCTCCCCCTTTCGATTCAAAAATGCAGCTTAGAGTGACCACCTCCCGCGCGGTGCAAGCCCAATTCGACGGAAATCTTCGCGCCGATCCCTAAGCGCTTTAGGCAAGCGTCTAGACACCATGGAAAGGAGCACGGTGGTTTGGGCAAAAGGTTCTCCCCCGGCAACTAGGCAGAAGGCACCCGTTGAATTTCCGGGTCATAGAACACATCGGTGCCGTCGTCGCTGGTGGAGGAAAACTCGGATACGACGGCGCCCTGTGGCCCTCCCTGAAACCAGTGCGGCGTGTTCGGCGGGATGGTATACTGATCGCCCGGCATCAAGATGCGCTCATGCCAAACGGTAAACTGCTCTTCCTTATCTTTTGGCACCTTGGCCTTAGGGTTGGGCGTGCTCGGACCAGGAAGGTAGAGATAGACCTCCCCCCAACGGCAGCGAAAGGTCTCTTCTTTACCTACCTGGCCATTGATCGGAGGATGACGATGCTCGGGGCAGATCTGACCAGGAAAGAGCACCAGTTCCTTCGCGCAGTATCGGTCGGTATTGACATAGACGACGAGCTCTAACCCGATCTGCTCGAGCCGACCCAAGCCAAAGTCCGCCACCTCCATCGCCTCGGCTTCGCTGTCACGGATGATCATGCCCGCCTGCGAGAGCATAGCCCGTGCCCGTGCCCGGGCCTTTACCTGTTCTTCTGGACGTATCATGAAGTCCTCCCTTGGGCTTTTTCTACCGGGACCGCCCGCGCGCTGCGCTGCGATTGCAATGCCGCGGTAAACAATTGATGACTTCTCGAGGTTTCCTTGGGGGTCACACATCCCCAAAGCGGATGCGGACGCCCGACAAATTCCTCACAAAAGGCCGCCATCATTTGCAAGATGGCGTCGGAAAAGCCGAACTCGAAGATAGGGCCGGTAATGGTGGCATAGGCGCTGCGATAGGGGAGGTCTTGGACCTCCCAGGACTGCGCTTGGCCCGGTCGATATTGCAGCACCTCCAGGGTCTTTGGAAACTTGGTGCTAAAAGCTACCGCGCCTTCGGTGCCCACGACCCGGATGAACCAGGTGTTCTGGTGGCCGGGGGCCACCCGCTTGGTGGAAAGTCTTAGGGGAAAGACCTGCTCGCCATCTCGGGCGCTCACCGACAATTCCGCGTTATCCCACGTATCGCAGGGCGCCATCGCCCCCGAGGCATCGGGGCGCTCTGGAAAGATGTTCGACAACTGAGCATAGACGGCATCGAAGCTCCAACCCAGGCGCATGGGCAAGTGCACCACATGAAGGCCCAGATCGCCAAGACAGCCGTATTCCCCATTGGTGCTTGCCTGTCGCTTCCAGCCGATGGCCTTATGGGGGTCCAGATCGCTCGAATGCCAAAATCCCGCTTCAGCTTCGATGATCCGGCCCAATCGGCCCGAACGCACGTGTTCCGCTAAGGCCAGGGCGCCGGGGAAAAAGGGAAACTCCGAAGAGCAGCGCACCAGGATGCCGGGATGTCTTTCAATTTCCGCCAAG
>JAJZZI010000180.1 GCA_021797635.1 Bacillota bacterium
CGCGTGCCCTCCTTTTTGAAAACAGACGTTCTCTTATACGATATCCCATCATGGTAGGGCTCTGCAAGAATCTTTTGCGTCCGATGGACGCGCTCGCTCGACCCCCTCCTGGCGCTAAGCGCCTAGGAGGGGGAATGCGCTCGCATAATGTTCAATATAGCAGGGCGTGCACCGTCAAGCGCGGCACCCAATTTCGTCACCATCGCCTCGAAACGACCCTATCGAGGCGATGGCCTTGGCGGCACCGGTCTTTTTTGGATCGAGTGGCATTTTTTTCATGGATCCACTTTACAATGGTTTTGAGCCTCTCGCTTGTCACTTCTCCTGAAATCTTATACGGTGAATGGATGAAAGGATGGAAGGATGGAAGGACGGTCACATTGTTTGCAAGGGGGACATCCATGCCCACCAGGCTCACCCGAAGCTCGCGTATTTCTCTCTATTATTTCCTGTTCTATTCGACCATCGCCGTATGGGCCCCGTACTTTGCCCTGTATTTACATTTTCGCGGACTGCAAAGCTCCTCGATCGGCTGGATATTAGCTATCTATCCGGCGGTGGGGCTGTTAATACAGCCTCTTTGGGGCATCTTCAATGACCATTTCCATCGCGAATGGTGGACGGTCGTGTCCGCCATTATCTTGGCACCCATGGCAGCCTGGCTCTTTACTCAGGTCAGCTTGGCCTGGTATCCGCTCGTGGCCATCGCCATGGCCACCTTTCAAACGGCAATCATGCCCGTGGCCGACAGTATGACGGTGGGTTGGCTCGGTCCCGAACGCTATGGCGAATCTCGATTGTTTGGCTCCTTAGGATATGCCCTAATCGTCGCCGTGGCCGGTCTGCTATACCATACTTATGGCATCGGACACTTTGTGGATTTTTACCTGTTAGCCTCCATCTTGGCCGTTATCGGAGGGCTGCAGTACCCCCGACCGCAGTCAGGCCCGGTGAAGCCCAAGCAAACCCGCCCCCCTTGGTATGCCGGCCTGGGCGCGCTGCTTAGCCAACCTAGATTTCGCGTGATCTTGTTCTTCAGTCTCTTCGTCACCGTGAGCCAGTCTATCAACGCGTCCTATTTCTCGCTCTACTACCGAGCAACCGATCATCCTCTCTCGTGGCTTGGAATCATTTTAGGCATCGGCGCGGTCAGTGAAATTCCCGTCTTTTACCTGTCCGGTCGCTGGATTCGTCGCTATGGGCCAGCGCGAATGCTCTGTCTTAGCGGCAGTATTTTTGCCTTTCGCTGGCTTGTGGTGGCGTTCAACCCTCCCACCTGGGGCTTAGTGCTTCTCCAGTGTCTGCACGGACCTTCGTTTGGATTAGGCTTGGCCTCGGGCATCAATTTGGCCGCGGAGGTTAGCCATAGCGGCAATCGAGTCTCGGCGCAGTCACTGTATAGCGCGACCAGCACCGGCATGGCCCCTCTTCTTGGCAGCATCGCTGGGGGATATGTATTGGGGTGGGTGGGACCCACGAATTTTTATTGGGTAGACCTGGCCATTAGCCTGATTGGCGTAGCGGGCATTGCCCATTGGGTCATCACCCGCGAACAATCCCAAACGGACGGCGCTCCTGAACGCCAAACCGATTACCACGAACGTTAAAATGTGCACCCGACCATGGGGGTGGTCGGGTGCAGATGGGGAGCATCATCCGGCGAGAAGGCCAGATGATCCTGACGCTCTAATCCTACCAGAACCAACACAATCTTTCGCAAGGAATTCGTTGGATCCGCCAATTTTCTTGAAAATTCTTGTGGATAGGCGTAGCCTCTTGGGGTCGAAAACTTATGGCCGGCAAAAACGACCAAGCGCCTAAGCGTTGATTGAGACGCTGAGCCGTATTCAGCGGTTGTCGAAGTCCGACCCGCTTTACTTCTCGGCTCCGCAGAAATCGTCTCAGAGCTAGTTTCTCGGCGGCATCCGACAATATATTGCCATATTCTCACTGTACCGCCTAGCCTTCGCCTTAAAATTTCTTTTTTGGCGCGATGGCAGAGGGATTTTTTAACCATAGCCAGAATAGGCATGGCGAGAGGAGGCAAGGCGTGATGTGCGGCAGATTTAGCTTGACCTGGCCAATATCCGCGATTAGGGAGCAAATGGAGTTTCAGCTAGTCGGCGACTTGACTTGGAGTCCTCGTTATAATATCGCGCCAAAAAGCCTCGTTCTAACGGTGGTGGATCGCAACGGAACGCGCTTCGGCGGCCTCATGAGCTGGGGTATTACGGCCCCTTGGGAGAAGACTCGCCGGTTGATCAATGCGCGCCGGGAAACGTTGTTAACTCGCCCTACCTTTCGCCACTTAGCGCGCACCCGCCGAGCCATCGTCCTAGCCGATGGCTATTATGAGTGGGATGGCGCCACAAAACAGCCATATCGCTTCACCGATCCGGCCCACGGCCTATGGTTCTTCGGCGCGCTCTACCAAGAACACGATGATGGTCCTGCAGAAGTCACCATCGTGACCACCGAAGCCTTGCCTGCCCTATCCCGAATTCATCCGCGGATGCCCCTCATTCTATCCGAAAACGCGGTGAATCTATGGTTGGACCATGAAAGCCATGCATTTGAAGCGGTGCTTGCTCTGCCTCTTCCTCCCGACGTCCTCTGCTTTCCCGTGTCCTCCAAAGTGAACTCGACCTCCGCTGAGGGGCCGGAGTTAATCCAGCCGCAGCTCTGATGCGAGTCCATCTTCACCCTGATCCTCGCTGACTACGATCGCTTTCATGTTCGAAGGCCTGATTTGGCCCCTCGTGGACGGTGCGCTAGCGTTGACAGGGGGGTTCCAAAGCACCAAAATGAGGTTGAGCACCTCAGCACGACACTGTATTAGGAGGCGTGACCATGGCCCAAGACCCCATAGCCCTCAACGAATTTAAGTGCGTCGATTGCGACCAATTATTTTTGCTTCCTCAAAAAGCTTCCGCCAAATTCTGCCCGCGCTGCGGTTCCGATGGCATCCAGTTTGGAGCCATCACCCATGTGCAAGTCGTGGACACCAAGATTCGAGAGAAGTAAGGTAGCGCCCAGCCTGGTTGCCTAATTTCCAAATGAGCCCCACCCTGAGGGGCAATGATCGTGCCCGGGGTGGGGCTTTGCCAGCAAGAAGCTTTGCCCTCCTTACTTAGCCCTGCTAGGACGCTGACTCCGACTTGTTTTCTGCTTCTGGTTCGCGCTGATTAGCGCCGTCACAAGCCAGCCAAACCGTCAGGACCCTGCCCCGTGCGGCGCCGGTTCACAATGGTTGTGGCGACAAACATCGCCATCGGTGGAAATACCTCAAAGATTTACCGCGATCTTCTGCGCATAATGCCGAAACCTTTCGGACATGGCCGACGTTTTCGTATTATAGTTATTCGAGGCACCCACAGCGACAAGACGGAGGTAGAGTTGTGCAAATTCTGTATTTGGGACATGCTGGCCTCTATATCGATGCGCCACAAGCCAGCATTCTCTGTGATCCGTGGTTTAACCCTGCCTACTATGCGGGATGGTGGCCATTCCCTGCCAATGACCATATCGATCGGTCGCGCATCGCACATCCCGACTATTTATATATTTCCCATTTGCATCAAGATCATTTCGATGCCCGCTTTTTGGCAGAGACGGTAGATAAAGCAACCACGGTGCTGCTGCCCGCCTTTCCGGTGCCAGCCTTGGAAGATGCGCTCCGATCCTTGGGCTTTTCGACCTTCATTCACCTAAAAAATGGCCAAGTCGAGTCCCTGAAGGGTGGCTTGCAAGTAGCCATCTGGGCCCTGGACGCGCCTAGTGACGGTCCGCTCGGCGACTCCTGTCTATGGGTTGACGACGGAACCATTAAGCTCTTCAACATGAACGATGCACGGCCGCGAGATTTAGATGGTATTCGACGCCTCGGGCCCATCGACGCGCTTTTCTTGCAATTTTCCGGAGCCATTTGGTATCCCTTTGCCTATGACCTACCCGAGTCGGAGATGCGAGACCTGGGCCGCAACAAGCGAACCAATGAAATGGCAAGAGCGCGAGCCTTCATCGAGGCGATTAATCCGGCCAATGTCTTTCCGTCGGCGGGGCCGCCAACCTTTCTCGACGATACCCTGTTTGGTTGGAACGACTTCGACAACGACGAAACCAATCCGTTCCCCGATCAGGTGATTTTTTTAGCCGATCTAGCCGCCCATGGCATTGATTCTGGTCATTTAGTCTTGCCAGGCTCGGAGGTAGTATTTGCATCAGGCGACCTCTCTCTTCGCCATCATTTAGGCAGCGAGAGCATTGATTCGATCTTCTCGGACAAGCGTGCCTATCTCACCCGATACCAACAGCGCATGGCTCCCGTGATGGCTGGCGAACGGAGCGCTTGGCCTGACGTGCCTAACGACTTGTTGGAACGAGTCCGCGAACGTCTGGAGCCCATCATGGCCCTAGCTGACGTTACGGCTCGCCGCATTGGCGGCGATGTCATTCTCGACTGGGGGACGGCGGCAGCACGCCTAGATTTCCGCCGAAGAAAGGTAGTTTCTTGGGACCTTAGTCCGGCTCGATACTATTTCCGCCTCCATGGCCCCACGCTGGCTCTAGCCATTCAAGAAGGCCAGGTCGACTGGGTCAACTCCCTTTTCCTCTCTTTCCGTTTTCAGGCACGACGCGAGGGAGAGTACAACGAAGCAGTCTATACGTTTTTTAAATGCCTTACCCCCGAACGGATTCAATATGCCGAAGGCTATTGGCTGGAATCGCATGCTGAAGACGAGCTGTATCAAGTTGAAGGGTATTTAGTGCAGCGTCGCTGCCCTCATTTAAAGGCCGATCTGGAACGGTTTGGCGTGGTAGACGACCAGGGCGTGCTGACCTGCCGTATGCACGGGTGGCAATTTGATTTGGCTACGGGTCAATGTCTCAACGCAGATGACCGCAAGCTGTATCGGCGACCCCTCATCCAGAGGTCACGTCAAGGTTGAAAAAGCGTCGGGAGGCGCCCTCGCCTCCCGACCAAAGAACTACAACGCCGCCCCTATCATTCAGCCCTGGGCACGAAATGCTTGATCCAAATCCGCGGCCAGGTCATCGACCGCCTCGATCCCCACAGACAGTCGAATGAGATTCGGTGTGACTCCGCTTAAGAGCTGCTCCGTCTCACTGAGTTGCTGATGGGTGGTCGACGCCGGATGGATCACCAGGCTCTTGGCATCCCCCACGTTGGCGAGGTTCTTAAAGAGGCGAAGGCGGTCAATGAAGCGCCGACCGGCCTCTAGGCCTCCTTTGATGCCGAACGTCAAGATAGCACCTTGGCCGCGAGGTAGATATTTTTGGGCCAGGGCACGATACGGACTTTGAGGAAGTCCTGGATACTGCACCCACTCGACTTGACGGTGATCGGACAAAAACGAAGCAATGGCCAAGGCGTTGGTCGAGTGCCGCTCCATGCGAAGGGCTAAGGTTTCCAATCCTTGGATGAAATAAAAGGCATTGGTAGGACTGACGGCCGGTCCCATGTCGCGCAGCAACTGCACCCGTGCTTTCACGATATAGGCCGGTGCCCCAATATCCTTAGTGTAAGAGACGCCGTGATAGGTGGGATCGGGTTCCACCAATCCAGGGAATCGTCCATTGTCCCAGCCAAATTCACCACGGTCCACGATAATGCCGCCAATCGAGGTGCCGTGCCCGCCAATAAACTTCGTGGCCGAATGGACGACCACGTCCGCGCCAAACTCGAAGGGCCGGCATAGATAGGGACTGGCAAACGTATTGTCGACGACCAAAGGGATTCCCCCGTCGTGGGCAATCTTGGCCAACCGCTCCAGATCGGCCACATCAATGCGAGGATTCCCAATCGTCTCCACAAAGATCGCCTTGGTGTTGTCTCGTATCGCTTGCTGCATCGCTTCGAAGTCGGATGGATCGACGAAGTCGATCGCGATGCCTAGACGTCTTAAGGTGGTATTAAATAGATTGTACGTCCCGCCGTAGAGGTGCGCCGAACTGACCACGTGGTCCCCGCTTCCGGCAATGTTTAACAGGCTTAAGGTAATCGCCGCTTGACCCGAAGAGACCGCTAAAGCCCCAACCCCTCCCTCTAAAGCGGCAATCCGCTGCTCAAGCACATCTTGAGTCGGGTTCATGATCCGGGTGTAAATGTTACCCGGTTGCTTTAGGGCAAACAAATCAGCCGCATGTTGCGTACTATCAAATTGATATGAGCTCGTTTGATAGATAGGAACAGCTACGGCATGGGTGCTTGGATCGTAATCGAAGCCTGCATGCAAAGCCGTCGTTTCAAATCCCCAATTTTTCGATTGACTCACCGTCCACCCACGCTCCATTTCTTAGTTACGCCGCCGAGCGCATGACCCGGATCTCCCCTAAACACTATAAATAGTATCACGTTTATAGAGTCTATCGCTTATTAGCCTAAGGGAGGCCCCCAACGCCCGAAGCCCTCTCAATTTATTCGCTCACCCTAACCGCGCTTGAAATGTGCGGATCAGGTTCCGATACCAATAGGCGCTATCCTTCGGAATTCTCCGCTGGGTTTCGTAATCCAAAAAGATCACGCCAAACCGTTTCGAATATCCAAACGCCCATTCAAAGTTGTCCATGAACGACCAAAGGTAGTATCCGCGCACGTCCACTCCAGCACTCAGAGCATCCCCGACCGCTTGAATATGTTGCTCCAAATAACGGATGCGATCCGTATCGGCAATCCGGTCTTCAACCTTATGGTCGGCATAGGCAGCTCCATTTTCGGTAACCATGAGCGGGATTGTCGTATATTCTTGGCTAAGCCTCTGCAGCAAGTCGGTCAGGCCTTTGGCGTTAACGGGCCAGCCCATGTCCGTCACGTCCGTGCGTGGAGTCACGTCGTTTACCACTCCGGGATTCTCTGGATCTCCGGCCGCCACCACATAAGAATAGTAGTTGATCCCAAGAAAATCGATGGGTCGGGAAATAACTTCCATATCCCCCGGATGAATGAAGCCGTCTTCGATGGGAGCCAAAATAGCGTCTGTCAGCTCAGCATATCGTCCTCGAAACACGGGATCCAAAAAGATGCGATTGGCCATCACATCCGCATAGTCTTGAGCGCGGCGGTCGACATCGCTTGACGATGCGGCATACACCGTATTCAAGTTGAGGGTGATTCCAATCTGCCCTGCGCTAGAATGCCCGCGAAAAGCGTCGACGGCTAATCCATGCGACAACAAGACGTGATGCGCCACTGCACGAGCCATCTTGCCGTTTTGGTATCCGGGTGCATGTTCACCCATCAGGTGCCCTAAAAATGTCGTGCACCAAGGCTCATTGTGGGTAATCCAGAGTTTCACCCGATCGCCAAACCTGTCGAACATAAGCGCCGCATACTCTTGAAAATAAAAGGCCGTATCTCGGTTCCTCCAGCCGCCACGGTCTTCGAGAGCTTGCGGCAAATCCCAGTGATAAAGCGTGACGGCAGGCTCGATGCCCCGCTCCAGCAAACTGTCGATAAGGCGGTCATAAAAGGCTACGCCCACTTTATTGACGGTGCCTTTGCCTTCAGGAAGCACGCGCGACCATGCCGTCGAAAAACGATAATCTTTAATTCCAAGCGACATGAGTAAATCGAAGTCCTGTTCGAAGCGGTGATAGTGGTCGCAAGCTACGTCGCCGGTATCTCCCTGAAAGACTTTTCCCGGGGTATGGCTGAAGGTATCCCAAATCGACGGACCACGACCGTCCTCATGCACCGCCCCCTCGATTTGGTACGCGGCCGTCGCCGTTCCCCACCGAAAATCTTTGGGGAACCGATCAAAAAACTCTTTAGTGAACTCCATCGGCACTTTAGTCCTTTCCCTGACCGTCAACGCATCACGCTTGTCGGTCCCGCCTTCTGTCAACGGATACGCATTGATGATACCCCAATTCCGTCTGGCTTTCACTGGACTCTGCCAGCAATCTTTCACCAGAGCATAACGGGTCTACCTGGCTCCGTCTAAGGCAAGGTCCCAAGCTCTTTGTACGAAAAGGGCACCCGATGGAGCGATCCCTCCTTCCATCGATCGTCTAAGAAATTTGGGAGCGGCCAGTCACGCGGAAGGAATAAAGCCATCTCGCCGCCTCGATCGCACCAAGGCCCGTAGACCTTGGTTGCCATCCCATTCAGAGCGCCTAGCTGCCAAAAGATTGACGGATGCCTCATCGGCATGGGGCAAGGCCAGCGGGGGCTTGATGGCTGTTTCGGTCGCTTTTGGCCCACGAAGCCAGATCCCCCATCGCCACGGCCTTTGGTCTGGCAATCCGATCATCACCTGGGTCCGACCGCCATGGCCATGAATGCGCCGAACCTGATCTAGTGAGGAAAATATGGTCACCGTCTTAAAGCGAGAATTCCACTCCATCACCGCCTGCCCCGATGGCAACACGACGCCGTATGCCACAATTCCGGTACCACTCACCCCGCTCACGTCTTGATTGCGCACCAGATAAAACGGGTACATGCGGGGACGAAACCACGATAAATTCAGCACCAGAGCACCCCCTATGGTGGTCGACATCGACCAGATACACCAAAACGCTCTGGCGCTTCACCGGTCCTCTGCCGCCACAGCGTTTCACCCTGCATTACCGGCAACGGTTGGACTACTTTCCAGAGAACACGCTTGGCTCAGACTTGAACCCAATACCCGCTCTCGAAGCGATAGCTGCATACCCAGACGTTCGAGTCTGCCGGGATCGGCCTTCTAGACTTCCTGATGGCCGGCAAACGGGTACGCGCATCGCGCGGTTCGCGACAGTATATGATGATCTTCTCCGGGAGGCGCCATCTCGCTTTCAGCGGATTCATTTTCTTTTATGACCACTCGAGCAAAGTAAATATCTCTCATAGGGCATGCTACAATGGCCTTGCTCGAGTGCTATCGGACGCTAGCGATGTCGGTCGTCTCATGAATCAAAGGGCCTCTTGCGCCAAGTTTTCAATAGGGCTTCACCTGAAACACAGGGCCCACTTTATCGTCGTAAGCCTTCGAGGCCTCGCATTACGCCTCATATCAAAGGAGTTGCTTAAATGTCACGTTTACGCGTTCTGGTCGTCGGCGCAGGCACCATGGGCACTGTGCATAGCCACGCTTATTCCCGGCTGGCCGACGCCGAACTGGTAGGTGTCGTCGACCCCTTCAACTTTAACCCTCGTCTGGCCACCGCTTTGAACGTTCCGCAATATCGCGACATGGATGACGTCACGCCCAGCAAATATGATGTTCTCGACGTTTGCGTCCCGTCCCGCTGGCACCTTCCTTACGTTCTGCAAGCCGCTCAACTAAAAAAGTCCGTATTCTGCGAAAAACCTCTGGCCATCGATCTCCACGATGCGCAAGCGATGATCGATGCCGTCCAGGCCCACCAGATTCGCATGAGCGTCGGCCATTGCGTTCGCTTTTTTCCAGAATATGTACATGCCAAGTCCCTAGTGGAAAACGGCGCCTTGGGGGACATCGCCGTGGTCAGGACCTTTCGCGGCGGAGGCTTCCCTAGCGCATGGAATGACTGGTACGCCAGTCGTGACCTTTCGGGCGGAACCTTAGTCGACTTGATGATCCACGATTTTGACTATCTACGTTGGGTACTGGGTCCGGTCTCGCGAGTTTACGCCAAGACCATCCGAGGCGAAATGAACCGCCTGGACTTTAGCCTGGCGAGCGTGCGCTTTGCATCAGGAGCCATCGCGCATATGGAAGGCACCTGGGCCCACCAGCAATTTGGCACACGCTTCGAATTTGCCGGAAGCCGAGGCATTTTGACGCACGACAGCTACCAGGAGCAGGCCCTCAACATTAACCGCAGTTCGGAGTCCGGTGTGGCTATACCGCAGTCGCTTGATGTGGATTCCCCCTACGATCTGGAGATCGCACACTTCATCGAGGCACTGCATAAGGATCTCCCCTTTCGGGTCACTCCAGACGATGCCTATCAAGCACTGCGCGTCGCCCTGGCAGCACAAGCCTCGGCCCTTACGGGTAAGAGCATTAGCCTGGCAGAGGATCCCAGTAGCCAAGGAGGCGAGATACGATAATGCGAATCGGGTTGTTATCTTCGGCGCACATGCACGTGCAAGCTTACGTTCAAGGCCTACAACTTTTTCCCGAGGTCGAACTGGTAGGATTATACGACGATAACTCGGAGCGCGGCCGAGCATTTGCCGAAAAGGCCCACTTGCCGTGGCACGCTGACCTGGATGCCCTGTTGTCCCAAGTTGATGCCACCATAATTTGCTCGGAAAACGCCAAACATCGGTTCTATGTCGAACAGAGCGCTGCGGCGGGCCTTTCGGTCCTGTGCGAAAAGCCGCTGGCGACCACGCTCGATGATGCGCTTTTTATGCTGGAAGCCATGAAGTCTGCTGGCGTCCCGCTCTACCTGGCACTTCCCGTCCGTTTCACTCCAGGGTTTTCACCGCTGCTCGACGCAGTGCGACAAGGACACGTGGGTCGCGTTTTGGCGATGGTGGGAACCAATCACGGCTATCTTCCACCGGGCTGGTTTCTTGACTCCGCCCAGGCCGGCGGGGGGGCGGTCATGGACCACACTCCCCATGTCGTCGACTTGATGCGTCTCATCGCCCACAGTGAGGTCGAAGAAGTTTTTGCCGAAATGGATTCGCGCGTGCATCAGGCGGGCATCGACGACTGCGGCATTCTCACGCTGACCTTCCAAAATGGTGCATTTGCCACGTTGGATCCCTCGTGGTCGCGGACCTCCGGCTTTCCCACGCCCGTGGACGTCACCTTGGAGGTCGTGGGCACCAAGGGCGTGATTGATTTCGATGCGTTTCGCTCTCATCTTGATCTTTATCAGAGCCGAGACCCTAATCATCAACATGTGGGATTCGGAGAAAGCATGGACGCACGCCTTATTGGCGCCTTTATCTCCTCTCTCACCGACAAAAGCCCCCACCCGCTTCTGGCTCGCGGCATCGATGGCTTGCGAGCGTTAGAAGTGGCTTTGGCCGCCTATCGTTCACACAAAAGTCAACAATCCGTACCGATCGAACATCTACTCTAGCGGCTAGCCGAGATGAGAGATGGCGCGCCATCTCTCATCTTAGCTTTGTCAGCATGCGCCAGCGAAGGTCCTCGGCACCGTCGGAGTCCACCCTAAGGCAAGTGCTCTTTACCCATTTTAAGGGGCGTTGCCAGCACTACCCGCTTAGCTCGACGAGACTCCAAAGCCTAAGTCTCTCACCCAAGTTCTCGGCGGCCGACCTGACTTTGAATGGGGGTGTTGGCGCATGCCGCTCACACCCTGTCATGGCTGTCCCACTGCCTGGTCGATCGCCCTGCTGTAACAACAAAAATAATACACGTACGATGGCACGTTCTAGAACGCCCCGCTAGACCAAAGGGACACCTTGGTGAAGCCGCGTCGAGGAAGGCCATCGCGGGAGGCTAAGACGCTTGGAACCCCATTTTGTCGAATTAGTACCGGATCTTCGCATGGCCACGCTCCGTCTAACCGGTGAGCCTGTGACTCTAGAACGGCTGAGTGGCGCAGGAGGTCCGGGGGTCATTTTAATCACGGGTCCCCAAGGCCGGGCCGTCATCAAATACCCGGTACGGCAAGAAGCGTTATTCTACCGCAAATTGGCTCCGATGATCCGTCAGCAGGGACTCGGTCTACCCGAGGTGTATGCGCAAAGCGAAGCGTCTAGAGGGGAGTGGATCTTGATGGAGGCACTGTCCTCCACCCTGGAACCTCCCTATCAGAGCAAGCTAGCCGACATGACCACCTACCTTGCCAAATTACATACCATATCGTCCGAAAATGCGCCGATGGGCACCGAGGATCTGCTATCCGTGCGTCCAGTTCTCCTAAGCTACCAGGACATCGAGGACGCTTGCACGCTTTGGCCCACCGATACCAGGGGCCACCTGCTCCACCTGCTCCAACTGCCGTGGCCCTCTTTGCCAGATGAAAGACGGCTTGTATCGGGCGATCCTAATCCCACAAACTGGGGCGTTAGGGCTTCGGGCCAACTCGTCTTATTCGATTGGTCAGAGGTAGCCTTTAGTCATCCAGCCTATGACTTAGGGGTACTTTGCGGCGGTCTTCCCGAAGTGGCCTTGGTGCGCGACGTCGTAAATCTCTATCTAGCCAGCCCCGACGTACAACCCGGGCAGAGCCGCGATGAATGGGTGGCATGGGTCATTACCGCACGTTTGGTGGCGTTTGTATGGTTTGCTGCATGGTGGAAAAGAGGTCAATTGACGGAAGCGGCACGCCCGGGTCTGGCGATGTTGCAGAAGGGATTATGTGATTGGCTCGATCGGGTGCGCCCCGTCTTAATCGCATTTCTACCCTAAGGCGCTTGGTCAGAAAAAGGAAGGATCCCATCGACATGCTCAAAGGGGCAGCGACAGGATATCGTCCGTTTACCTGGTCATCTGATCAGACGCACGTTGGGAAACGGAGTCCATGGCGGGATCGTGAGGTAGCCTCATTATTACAAATCGAGTGCCCCCATCGTGATAACTCCGATACGTCTCATCGATCCCCTCCCCGGTGACGGACACCGTTAATCGCTGAGCGGCGCGGTGAGCACGGTTCGGGCCGAGCAGCAGGTTTTTGCCTACCCCGTACCAAAAAAGGGTATCCGTCTTTGGGCGGAAAGTCCAGGCAATATTTTATCAAGGATGGCACAACCCAGGACTTTGGTCGTATAATCCGTATAGGAGAATCTTTTCTCCCGAATTTATGCATGTAGGAGGTTTGCTCCGTGACGATGCCTTTTCCTTCGGGCCTTGTGGTTTCGTGTCAGGCTCTTGATGACGAACCTTTATTCGGATCCGACACCATGGCGAAGATGGCCTATGCCGCTAAGCTCGGGGGTGCCGTGGCCATTCGAGCCAATACCCCGAACGACATTAGGGCGATTCGATCCGCGGTTCGTCTTCCGGTGATTGGCATCTATAAGGTTCAATATCCTGAGTCGAGCGTCTACATCACCCCCACTTTGCGCGAAGTCGATGCCGTCTTATCCTCTGGTTGCGAAATTATTAGTCTCGATGCCACTCGACGGATGCGCCCGAAGGGTGAGTCGCTGGCCGATTTAGTCACCCATATCCGAAGCCGCGCACGCATGTGCATGGCTGACGTATCCACCCTGGAGGAAGCCCTTCGCGCCGAGAGCTTAGGCTTTGACATGGTATCTACCACGCTTAGCGGCTACACGGAGGCGACCCAAGCACGGCGGCTCCCTGACCTTGACCTGGTCGCCCAAATAGTGGAACATGTACGGATTCCGGTGCTGGCTGAAGGGCATATCGCCACCCACCAAGATTTCATCGAATGCTTTGCTCGAGGAGCCTATGCCGTCGTCATCGGAAGCGCCATTACTCGACCTCAAGTCATTACCGCGCGCTATGTGGAGGCCTTTCACACGTGGAAACAAACCCTCAAGATGAGCTAAGCCAACCCCTCTTAGCCATTGACATTGGCGGCACCTGGCTCAGAGCTGCCGTTTTTTCGCCTAGCATGGGCCCAAGAAAGCAAACCTGCACCCTGGCTGAGCAAGGTGCAGATGCCGTACTAAAGCGACTTAGAAGGTTAATCGCGCCCATGATTGAACCATTGGATGCGCCCTTGGCTGGCATTGCCATCGCCAGCGCAGGCCAAGTGGATCCCGATGCCGGCATCGTCGTCGATGCAACCGCCAACCTTCCTGGCTTCCGCGGACTAGATCTCCGTGAGCACGTAGAACACTGGGATTTGAACGGTGAAGCTGGAACTCCCATTTTGGTGGAAAACGACGTCAATGCGGCTTTGGCTGCCGAGGCGCTGGCCAAGCCTGATGCAGCCAACATGGTGGTCATGGCGCTTGGCACCGGGGTCGGCGGAGCCCTGATGGTCGACCGTCAACTCGTGCGTGGGCGCCATTTTTTCGCTGGGGAGTTAGGCCACATGATCTTATACCCCCGCGGCCGATCCTGTAATTGCGGTCAAGAGGGCTGTCTCGAGCAATATGTCTCTGGACCAGGTCTACTCCAGACTAGCCTACAGTATCACGGCCCATTAGAGATGCCTGACGCCCTTTGGCAGGCTGTCGGCGAACCGTGGGCGGAGGCAACTTTAGACCACTTTGCCGCTGACCTCAGTCTCGCTTTGACCAGTGTTGTCAATCTTTTGGACCCTGACCTGATCGTATTGGCGGGCGGGCTGTCTACCACGCACCGATGGTGGCATCATCGCCTGCTTAAATCCCTAGCCGCGACTTCGCGAAAACCCATCCCGCTGGCCTATGCCCACTTTGGCGAGGATTCCGCCCTCGTGGGCGCCGTCGTCTTGCACCGTCAGCGTTATCTAAACATCTAGGGCTATAACACCCTGCGCCTGCCAAGGGCCCTAATACAGTTTCTCGACCACCGCCTTGGCCGTTGTGCGTACGGCGGCCAAGGTTGTCTCAGGATCCCGTGTGGCTATCACCGTAGCCACCAGGTCAATGACGTACATTTGGGCAATCTTGGTGGCAAAGCTCCCGCCCTCGAAGGGGCTTTCACGCACGGTGGTCAGCAACATGCAATCGGCGAGCCGCGCCAAAGGCGAATGCCCGTGTGAGGTTAGGCAGATAATCTTGGAGCCCCGGGATTTAGCCAAATGGACGGCGTCCACGACATCACGGGTGCTGCCCGACGCCGACACGGCAAAGATCACGTCGTCTGGCGAAGCCACGCTAAGCCGCATCGACATTAGGTGCGAATCCGTTTCCATGGCCACCGGCAGTCCCAGCCGCAAAAATCGATAGGCCAAGTCACGAACCGACACGCCAGAGTGCCCAACCCCCACTGCCACAATTCGATTTGCCTTTAACAAGAGCGACTGAGCCTTATCGACCTGCATCAAGTCGATTAGGCTGGCCGTGTCTTGGACCACCCCATTAATCGCTTGGGTTAGCTTTTGGTTGATGACTGCAGGAGGATCTTTCAAGTCAATCGGCCCCAACACCGACTCGGTCTTGCCTTGAACATCGACCAGATCCTGGGCCAAGGCCAACTTGAATTCCTGGTAACCGCGGTATCCCACCTTACGGCAAAATCGGATTACCGTGGTTTCACCCACATCCGCCCGTTCGGCGAGATCCGTCACGGAATCGCGTATGGTTTTCTCTTGATCGCTCAACACCGCGTCCGCCACGCGCCGCTCCGCCTTGGAAAAGTCTGAAAGCATGGCCTGCACCCGTAGCAGCGGCTGATGAATCTCAAACGACCCCTTTAACATCCTCACCTCCTCCTTATTTTTTCAATGACACGGCTGCCGTCGCCTGGAGCTGAATGGGCACCTCGCCCGAGGCTTCGGCGCTGCGATAGATGCCGTCTAAGATGGCTTGCATAACGACGCCATCGCGCGGTGTGATCAGCGGCGCTTCACGTCCTTCAACCACTGCTAAAAAGTGCGAGATTTCAGCGCTGTGCGAATCGTTGGCATGGTAAGGTAGAGCCAGGTCGGCCACCATACCCTGCACCTCGGTATAGACGTCTACCGCCTCCACGGAAGCCGCCTCTTGGCCTTTTTTGTGAATCGGATGGTAGGAATCGATCGCCGCTCCTGCCTTCGTGCCTAACAGGTTGGAATAGATGCGGTCCCGGGCCAGATTGGCAGTCCATGCCGTCTCTAGCGTCATGATAAATCCATTGTCAAATCGAATCCAAGCAGTTGCAAAGTCTTCGACGTCGAAGGTGCTGCCGTCGCGGAGCCCCTCGCGCACATCCGAGGATTGCCAAACCCCATCTTCCACGGGACAGGCCCCAAACTTGCGCGCCGTTTTCGCGACAACCGACACCGGCAAGGGGCTCCCGACCAAATAGCGCGTAAAGTCCATCACGTGAATTCCGATGTCGACCACGGGGCCTCCCCCAGATTCGGCCTTAACCGTAAACCAACCGCTGGGATATCCCCGTCGGCGAAGATATCCCGTGGACGCAAAATACACTTCCCCTAAGTCTCCCGCCTGAATAAGTCGCCTAAGCTTCACAACATCTTGGCGAAATCGACTGTTAAAACCAATCATTAAAACACGACCCGCTTTCGCAGCGGCGTCTTCCATGGCCAACGCCTCAGCCAAGTTAAGCGCCATGGGTTTTTCCACCAAAACATCCTTTCCTGCCGCCAAGGCATCTAAGACGATGGGCGCATGCAGATGATTGGGAACTGCGACCGAAACGGCTTGAATTTCCGGGAGTGCTAGCAAGTCATGATAGTCTTTAAAAGCTTTTTTCACCTCAAATTTCTTCTGGGCGGCTTTGGCTCTGGACTCCACGACATCTGCGACGGCTACGATCTCCGCCCCATTAGCACGATATCCAGGCAGGTGCGCAAAATCCGCGATCAATCCAGCCCCAATGACTCCAACCTTTACCAATGCGCTCATCTCCCATTTTCCTGGCCGCCGTGGAGATTTAAGGCAATTTCACTCCATGGCCGACCTTGCTTCTGCTAGTATTATAAAGTGGCTCGCTAGCCGGAGCGAAGAAATCGGAAATTTTTTTCTGGGTGACCTTCCGGTGGTTATCGCCGCCAAAACGCAGCCAATCTGGGAGGACGGTGTATCATGAAACCATTGCGAGTAGGGATTATCGGAACGGGTTCGATTGCTCAAATGGCCCACATTCCGAACTATTTGAAGAACCCTCATGTGGATTTGGTGGCCATCGCCGAACCCGACGAGGGCATTCGAAGCACGGTACAAAAAGAGTTAACGGACAAGACCGATCATGAGATAGCGGCCTACGCCGACGCGACCAGTCTTCTTCGGCAAGCTACACTAGATGCCGTCTCCATTGCTACCCCCAACATGTCCCATATTGACCTGGCCGTACAGGCGGTCGATAGCGGGTGCCATGTTCTTTTGGAAAAACCCATGGCGCTGACGCGCGAAAGTGCCGACCGTTTAGCCGACGCGGCGGCCCGTCATCAAACCGTCGTCATGGTCGGTCAAAGCCACCGATACCGTAATGACGTGAGCGCCCTCAAACGCTTCATCGATGACGGTGCCTTGGGACACGTCTACCACGCCGAAGCCCGCATGATTCGCCGACGAGGCACGCCTACGGGATGGTTCACCGACAAGGAGTGGGCCGGCGGCGGTCCGTTAATGGATATCGGCGTGCATGCTCTCGACCTCAGTTGGTGGTTGATGGGAAAGCCTGTGCCCGTCCGCGTCTCGGGCCATTTGACCCGAGCCATAGGCGCCGATCATATCGACTTTAATGGTCGCTGGACAGCAAAAATGCCCCACAATCAGGACAACGCGATTTTTACCACGGAAGATTTCGCAGCCGCCTTCATCCGCTTTGAAGATGGAGCAACCCTCAATCTTACCGTTTCTTGGGCGATTAATGGCCCGCAAGACGACGGTCTCAAAGTAACCATCTATGGTGACAAGGGAGGGCTAACCCTCGATCCGGCCGCGATTTACAGCAGCGAGCATCATGTTCTGACCAACACGGTGATCCCGGTAGGCACGGGACCCATGTACCAAAACGAGATCGATCATTTCGTCGAGTGCATTTTGGAGCAAAAGACGCCTCGGTCGCCCGTCGCCGACGGCCGTACCGTGGCTCAAATGTTAGTAGCCATCGCGGAGTCGGCGGACCGCGGAGAAGAAGTGGCCGTTCGCCGTTGACGGGAAGGAGACGTTGTCAACCACCCCGGCCTGAAGGCCGGAGCTTGTCAGCGCAGGCTCCTGGGTTGACCAGCCTTGGCCCCGCGGATGTGGGGCTCCGTTCGGTCGGTCATGACACCCTTGGATACTTCTCCAGTCTAAGGCCCTGTCGTCCGTGATTAAAAGCCAGCTAGGGGTAGCGCGAGCCGTGTCACGGACCGAACAAGCCGACTGAACCTTGGCGAGGAGAGATTTTCGCAAGAAAACGTCACCAGCCCCGTAAGGGGGAGAAAGAAGGACGGCATGGTTTTTGTTCTCGACCAGCACCAGAACCCGCTGATGCCGTGCTCGGAAAAGCGAGCCCGGTTACTGTTGGAACGCGGACGCGCCCGGGTTGTGCGCATCGCTCCGTTCACGATTCGTTTGGTCGATCGACTCCAGGAGGGTTCCGCTTTGCAACCCTTGCGCCTTAAGCTCGATCCGGGATCGAAGACCACGGGGGTCGCCATGACCCTTGAGGGCGCGCATGGCACACAAGCCGTTTTTCTGGGCGAGATCGTCCACAAATCGGGCATTAAGGCCCGATTGGATGCGCGACGATCCTTGCGTCGCGGGCGACGGTTTCGCCACACGCGCTACCGTCCGGCCCGCTTTCGGAATCGGAAACGGGCGGCCGGGTGGTTGCCGCCGTCGCTGGAAGCCCGCGTGGACCAGACCCTGCACGCCGTGGACAATATTCGGGTTCATGCCCCCATCACCGCCATCAGCGTGGAACACGTGCGATTCGACACGCAGAAACTCGAAAACCCCGAGATCGCCGGGGTGGAGTATCAGCAAGGCACGCTGTTGGGGTATGAGGTGCGGGAATACCTCTTGGACAAATGGGGACGCGCCTGCGTGTACTGCGGGGCCACCAAGGTCCCGTTGCAGGTGGAACACATCGTCCCCAAAAGTCGCGGAGGCAGCAATCGGATCAGCAATCTCACCCTCGCCTGCGAACCCTGCAACCTCACGAAGGGGACGCAGACCGCAGCGGAATTTGGCCATCCCGACGTGCAAGCCCAAGCCCGGAAGCCCCTCCAAGACGCAGCGTTCATGAATGCGACCCGCTGGCGACTGTATCATCGGCTGAAAGCCACCGG
>JAJZZI010000234.1 GCA_021797635.1 Bacillota bacterium
ATCGTTATTGCCTATCCCGCCTCGGTGTGGACACGTAAGCGGTTGCTTCAGAGTGCCGTCCATGCTGGAATGGATGCCGCAATCTGGGAATTGTCCACGCGTGTTGCCTGGAGCCATTTTGTCCACCCCTATGTTGGGGCATCGATTATATCTAGGCCTTCACGTTCCGCCAAGGTTCTGAGCACAATCCATGTCGCTCTTTCTCGGCATATACCGGGGACGGAAACCTGCTGGGAGCCGGCCTCCTTGCCCCACTTCGTGTCGTGTCAAGTGCGCTGGCGACAAAACCATTGGACCCTAGTTGCATCGAGTGCGCCTCCGTTTCCTCCCACGTGGTCGCACGCTCTCGCGCTCAACCGCGCGAATGCCTTGGCCAACGCACGATCGGAAGTGCGCGCATTGGACCGACCATTGCCGGGTCAAAGCGGGGACGCATCCATGACCTTCGGAGAATCGACGGGGGCGAGCCAATCGGTTGCTACCTTTCGACAGGGGCAGGCCCGTTATCTGATCATCGCTATGGACGGTCTAGCCGCGGTGATGGCAGACCATCTGCGTCGAGTGGCCTCGTGAAGATGATGGAGGCACGAGTCTTACGCGCACCTCCATCTCTTCAGAGATTTTACGGGGTGCACGTGTAGCCATTGTAAGACCAGGTACACGCCGATAAGTTCGATGACGTAGGATTGGCCTCATAGTATGCCGTGGTTTCGCAACACGCGCCGCCTTTACTCGCCGGACCCACCCATTGCAAGATTCGGTTGCAATTGCTACCACCAAAGCTTAATGCCGCAAAGTAGAACTCTGCTATCGCGGTACCTGGATCCCGGAGTACGGTACAAGGCGTGATGCCACCTGGGAACCAGACATCAAACGCAGCCGTCGTGGTGAACTGCTCCTTCACATAACTGACATGTTCCAAGGAATTCAGACTCGAATTCCACGATTCCTGCAGCACTCCAAATCCTTGGCCACTGACCAAGTCCTTCACAGGAGAGCATTCACAGGGTCCGTTGGTACCAATACACGAATCTGGGCATGCATTGCATCCCTGATCGTCCATAGCGGCCAGCGCCATATCGGCATCCATGGAACCGATACCATACCCCATTCCGTTCATCAACGCTAAGATGCTTTCGGCAATGGCTGTCGGGTTCCAACCCGAAGTGACCGCTTGGGATTGAATCTCCGAGAGGGATTGGCATCCTCCGCTGGCGCAGGTATTACTCGGACACGTCGTCCCAAACGCATCCCCGTGCTCATTCACCGGAT
Organism: Bacillota bacterium; assembly: GCA_021797635.1. Lineage (GTDB taxonomy): Bacteria > Bacillota > Sulfobacillia > Sulfobacillales > Sulfobacillaceae > JAJZZI01. Next base: position 1,273 of record JAJZZI010000234.1, read on the forward strand.
TCCAGTTGACACTAGTATCACAGGTATCGGTGGGGGCCTCGGGGGTTCCACCCGATCCACAACTACCCGAACATGTGCCCAAGGCGGTACAGACATAATGGCACGCGAGTGCTTGACTATCCGTCCCGGTGGCTCCCGCTGCGTTCATAAACACATTCGTCCCCGGCAACGAGGTGCGCGCACTATCCTCGTACGAAAACGGTGGCGATCCGAGATTTCCGTGGTTACAGGGGTTGTTCTTGAGATTGGTGACCGCTGGACGCCCTACCGCAATCACCAAGAATTTTCCCGAAGCCACCGCGGTCCACGCGTTCGCAAAGCTCCCAAGGACATGACCGGGCGGGAGACTGAATTGGGATGCCACATCGGTGGCACTCGTGTTGTCGTTGCTATTCGCAGCATACAAGAATATCTGATCGGCGGTTAACGCCATAAAAATCTCCTCCTTCTTCCGCTATGGCAATTTTTCAAGTGTGAACCTTCCGAAGTATGGGACACTGGAAATACTTCAGCGTAAAGCCTGTACTAATTTCTCGGGGTCCCACCCCAACCATGATTCTGCCTCCATCACAAAGGTCGGTACTCCGCGAAATCCATGCGCCTGAAACGCCTCGCGAACGGTCGTATCGTCATCGACAAACTGAATGTCGACGGCCAGCGCTTGCTCGGGGTGATCCGTCAACTACGCCAAAGCCTGTTGACAAAAGCGGCAACCGTGCGTGGTATATACATCGTTACCGGTGCCATTGTTGTCCATCATCTTCGGTCATGCTGGGTTGTCGCGTGATTCCCGGACCGCTCCGTCAGGAATAAGAGGAATAACCCTCTTACTTATTAGATCGTTTTGACAATCGATTTTGATTCAAGAATTTTTCACAAGGGGGATATTCAAGGGATCGACCGACTCCATTGCCTATCATCACCTTAGAGCCATTGGACCGCTGGCGACCGCACGGACCGTCGGTGACGAACTCATCGAAGCGCTCGTTGGAGCTTCTTCACGGCCTGACCATGGACGCGATGGACCTGCGGTTGACTCAGGCGACACACTCGAGCGGCTTGGCGTTGGGTCGCCGTCTGCCAATAAATCTGGTCCATCACGCAGATCTCTGGGGCGTTGAGCACCTGCTCCAATACGAGGTGCCACTCGACTGCCTCCAACGCCTGAGTTGCCGAAACATCTGGATAATGAAGCTCCTCGGCTACATCGGTCATCACGCCTAACCGGTCGCGATTCCATCGCCGTTGTTGCCGATAAGCATCGAGAGCCGACCACCGAAGGAGTTGCTGCCACCAGGCCTCCGCGGGGATAGGTCGCGAGGAGGCCACGCTATCCCCCCTCTTACGTGAGGCCATGGTGACTCGCCTCCTTCGACACATTGAGCGGGGGATGGCCATGCACCGGCAGGTGATAACGCGTCCACAGCACCTCGCTCAAGCGGTGCGCCGTCTCAGCATGCTGCTGAATAAGGTCGCAAACACACTCGGGCACCGTGGCCTCGAACACGGTGGCACAGTCCTGCACACAACGTAATTCAATTTGGGTCAGCCGTAGTAATTGGGCGGGTGTCAAGATTTCGAGTGACTCCATTCGGATTCCCCTCCTCTTCGAATGCCTCTCACGGTGGACTCTTCAGGGTTCGGACGCAGGTTGCGTGTTCAGAGCGTGTCCGGTCTTCATACGTAAGCAATAGCCTTGGCCCCGGTGGGTCACCAACCACCGCGGATGCCGAGGATTCGGCTCAATCCCCTGTCGCAATTGATGGATGTACGGATAGAGGTTCGCTCGGGAGGCTCCTCGTTCCGGCCATCCGATGCGGAGGAGCTCGTCCTCCGTTACCACGGCATTCGCGTGGGTGACGAAATGCATGAGTAGCCGATAGGTTGATGATCACGTCGACCTGGTGCAGGCGGTCCGGTGCTTGAGGTCCGTGGCGTACTCGGTGACGGCATCGGTCGACTGGTGGCCAGCATACTCACGCATGGGTAGCAGTTGGGTTTAAGGTTTTGGTCTATGTCACGGGTGCATTGCGCATTTGAAGTCACGTCCTTTCCGTTGGTAAGGTTACGCTCCGGTTGCGGGATTTCGATAGGCTTTCATTGTCACAAATCCCCCACCCCGACAAATCCCGTAGGGGGAACGGATAAGGGGCTGGGCGCGGCAGATTTTTTTATTTCGCGTGGGGTATCCGTGTTCCTGATGCTCTCCCCCGCTCGCAACGGGGTTTTTTTCTTGGTGGTGCATGGGTTCGGTCTCCTCTACTCTGCTCAGAAGAGAACCGAGGGGGCATTTGGCTCTGTTCATGACCTCGTATCATCTGGCAGCTCAAATTACGGATGCATTCAACCTTCAACGATTGAACATAAAGCCCGCAGGGCTAGACAAGGCAAAGGCTTTACCCTGAGGGTATAGGGCTAGAACGGTCCGAATTCACGCCTGGTGAGCTCAGCGAATACTGGTGGGAGATCGCATAAGACGCACGAGGCCTCACGGCCCGGCGCAGTCGGTCGTCGAGCCAGGAACGCTTTGGGGGCGACCCCGAAACCCCCGCCTCGATGTATCCAGGCGGCGGGAGAGTTCATGACATCCTGCATGCCGTGCGCGTGATGGAAGAATCGGAAACCGAGCAGCAACCGCCCGACTAACTGCGGTCCGCTCCACGGTTGTCCCGACGGTGGGGGTTCGTCATGGAGTATCCTGAGGCGTCTGGTCCGCTATCGGGCGTTCGTGTGGCCCGAAGGGAGTTTCGCGGCGTGTCATGACCACAGGAAAACCCCGTCTCCCTTGTGGGATGCGGGGTTCGAATGGAGCTGACGATCGGACTTGAACCGATAACCTGCGGTTTACAAAACCGCTGCTCTGCCAATTGAGCTACGCCAGCACGTCATACAGGGTACGCTTTAGCGTTAAAAGATGCAACTGCCAAAGCCTCCCCTGACACGGCGGCAAGAAGTTATTCGCCGACTTCGTATACCTGCCCGCCCGCATTGAATGCAGGAATCACACGGCCATCCAAATATCGCTCGAGCTTGCGTTTCACCCTTTGCAGGGCATTATCAATGGACTTCACATGGCGCTTTAAGTCGATTGCAATCTCTTGATAGGATCTCCCATCCAGGTATGCCATCAACACCTTCCATTCAAGGTCCGATAGGATTTCGCCCATCTTCTCTTCAATGTCGCCCAGCTCTTCGCGATTAATGACCATTTCTTCCGGATCGGACACTCTAGCATTAGAAATCACATCTAGCAGGGTACGCTCCGAATCTTCTTCATAAATCGGCTTGTTTAGCGAAATATACGAATTTAGAGGAATATGCTTTTGGCGCGTCGCCGTCTTAATCGCCGTAATAATTTGGCGCGTGATGCAAAGCTCTGCGAATGCCCGGAACGACGCAAGCTTATCGCTTCGAAAATCTCGAATGGCTTTATATAGGCCAATCATCCCTTCCTGGATGATGTCCTCCCGGTCCGCTCCGATTAAAAAATACGAACGTGCCTTAGCACGGACAAAGTTCTTATATTTATTGATTAAATACTCTAAAGCCTCCCCACTTCCTTCACGAGCTCCCTCGACAATCTCCTCGTCCATCATGAACTCAAAGTCGTGAATCGCACCGCGGGGATCAATAGTCACCCGCATCACCTCCATCCCAAGACCACGCTGAAAAACGCAACAAGTCCATCCTTTCGCTAAGCAAACTAATTACTTACCAAAGAGTATGCGTACAATAGGATTAGCCACCGCAACGAGTTATAGCCCATTATAGCCAGGCCCAGAAAGCGGCGTCAATACGCAGATATCTCAAAGCCATCCAACTCAATCTAAAAATGGTCATCACATAATGCAGGAATGTTGATAGAATACGTGGAAGCTAATAAATTTATCCCTGAGTAGATACCCGTTGCCGAACCATTTCAAATGCCACCACGGCGGCTGCCGTGGAGGCGTTAAGAGACTGGATGTGACCCGCCATCGGAATCTTCACCACCCCATCACATCGCGCCCGTACCAGCGGGCGCACGCCTTTCCCCTCGCCGCCAATTACCAACCCCATTCGACCCCGCCAATCGATGGCCGTGTAATCGCGCTCGGCTGCGGGATCGGCGGCGAAGATGAAAAATTGCTGATTTTTTAGGGTCTCGATGGCGTTGACCAGATTAGACACGCGCGCCACAGGCACATATTCGGCTGCTCCAGCCGAAACTTTGTCGACCACGGCGGTTAACCCGGCGGATCCCCTCTCTGGTATCACCACTCCGCGAACTCCGGCCGCATCGGCCACCCTGAGAATAGCGCCTAAATTGTGAGGGTCCTGAATTCCGTCAAGCACAAAGATCATGGGCTGAACCTCATCCTGAAGCTCGGCGATGAGGTCTTCGAGGGCCACCGTGGAATGCGCCGCCACTTCTGCCACGACCCCTTGATGAGGCCCATCGAGTCCTTCGGTCAACAGGTCGAGTTTGGCTCGCGGACTTTCGCGCACGGGAATGTGGCGCGCCTCGGCTAGCCCCCAAATTTCGCGCATGCTCCCCTCATGCATACCAGAGAGCACCCATATCTTTGACATGGGTCGTCCCTGCCGAAGCGCTTCCAGCACCGGGTGGCGTCCCATAACCAAGTTTAACCGTCGGTCTTCTGACTCTCTCGATGAAGGCTCAGGGTCGGGCCGCGTCCTTCGGCCATCGCGATCATTCGATCGACTAGCCTGGTTCTTGCCAAATCTCTGGTTTGGTGCCATGAAGAGGTCCCCCCGTATCTATTGCCTGTTAAGAATTCGCCTTAGAACGAACGGGTTCTGCGATCAATCGAGGTCCCGCAGGAGTATCCTCGATGCGCCAACCTGCGTCCAAAAGAACTTTGCGGATCACGTCCGCCCGGTCATAAGCCTTTTCTGCCCGCGCTTTTGCCCGCGCGTCCAAAAGTCCCTGGAGGACCTTCTGCCCAAGATCGTCAGCCGCCGCGGATCCTGGGCGCGGAAGGAATTGGAACAGACGGTCGGCTTGCCTCAGGTTTTTTGCGATGAGATAGCCTGCCACAAGCCCCTCCAGTCCTCCCCGGTCCATAATGGGTCTCGTTGTCCTCACCATATCGAACACCATCGCCAGAGCCTTCGGAGTATTAAAGTCGTCATCCATCGCCGCAAGAAAGGCTTCCTCAAATCCCAAGAGATCATCAATCCATGACGCGTGCGGCCAAGTGCCGGGAGGGTCCATGTCTTCTGCCATGCGATAAACCGCCCATAACTTTTCAAGGGCTCGCTGCCAGCCGAAGAGACTTTCGTCATCGAAAGCAAGCGGGCTCCGGTAGTGAGCGCTCAACAAATAGGTTCGCAACACCGCCGGATGAAAGCGCTCTAAGAGTGAACTTACCGTAATCCCGTTGCCCAGGGATTTCGACATCTTTACGTCCTCGATGGTCACTAGTCCGTTGTGGACAAAGATGGTTTGGATGGCATGCCCTGCATGCGCCTCGGTTTGGGCAAGCTCATTTTCGTGATGGGGAAAGACTAGGTCGACACCTCCACCATGCAAATCCACCAGGGTGCCTAGATGGTAGTCCGACATCGCGGAACATTCGATGTGCCATCCCGGACGACCGGGTCCCCATGGACTGGGCCACACCGGTTCACCCGGACGGGCGGCCTTCCATAGGGAAAAATCCTCATGCGAACGCTTGCCCTCCGCCTCCACGATGGACCGATGGCCGGATTCCTCAGCGCCCAGCGAGCGTCTAGACAACTTCCCGTAGTCAGGTTTTTTGCTCACGTCGAAATAGACGTCACCCGATTCGGTGGCATAGGCATAGCCTTTGTCAATCAGCACTTCCACATACCGCAAGATCGCCTCCATGCTTTGTGTAACCCGAGGCATGACCTGAGGAAGATCGACTTGTAAGGCCCTAAGTTCTCCGAGATATCGTTGCATGTTGCGCTCTGCCAGAGCATAAACGGATTCTCCCGATGCGCTGGCTCGCGCCACCATTTTGTCATCCATATCGGTGAAATTTTGGACATGGAAGACCACGTAGCCCCGCCGTTCCAAGTGCCGTTTAATGACATCCCAAATCACCGCCGGGCGGGCATGCCCCACATGCGCTTCTGCATAGGGGGTCACGCCGCACACATAAATGGATGCGCGACCAGGCACCGCGGGCACAAAGGGCGCTTTGCTGTGGGTCAATGTATTGTATATTTGGATCATCGGCGCCCTTACCTTTCTTTGCCATTATGGCTCATCGTAACCAAACCGGACCTAGTCGGTCAAGCGCGCTTGCCTGCTCTGATCAGTATTGCCCAAACCTGCCCCGCCTACCACCTTCGGTCAGCTCAAGAAAAAAATTAGGCGTTGACCAAAGATTTGGTAGCGGCTTGCCTTCGTTTGCGCTTCGTTCCCGGTCGGAAATTTGTTAAACTAACCTTATAGATTTTATGCCGTCGATCAGAGCTTCCCAGAACGGAGTTCATACGATGAAACAGTTTGAAAAGCGTGCTCTGGCCCTAGTGGCGGGGGTGGCTGCAACGTTTACCGTAGTGGGGGTTCGCCTATGGTCTTTGCAGGTAAAGCACGGCAGCTATTATGCCTCGCAGGGCCGCCAAAACTACCTAAGAAAACTACCCATCCCAGCGCCACGTGGCAACATCGTGACCTCGAATGGGGTAACCATCGCGTCTTCCAAGCCTTCTTGGACCCTATATTACTTGAATCCTGGCGTTGCCATGCCCGGATCCGAGGTTAAAGCCTTAGCAGGCATGCTTTCCGTTTCGCCGCATTTCATTACCTCACAGCTGGCCAGCGAAGCCAAGATCCTCTCACCCTACGACCCGGTCCCGATTACCTCCAACCTGACCAATCGGCAAATGACGGTGATTGATGAGAACATTGGGAACTTGCCCAACATCCGCATCCAACCGGTGGCTGAGCGATACTATCCCTATGGATCGACGATGGGCAATATTATTGGCTACATTAGTTCGGCAACCTTAGACACTACTGTGGGCAGTGCCGGTTTAGAAGCGCAATATCAAAAGTATTTGGCCGGTAGTTCCGGTGGGGAATACGCGGTGGTCAACAGCTTGGGACAACTGGTTAAGCTGTATGGGCAAATTGTACCTACCCCAGGCGACACCTTGCATCTCACCATCAACTGGCGCTTAGAGCAAACTGCGACCAAAGCTTTGGCATACACCATTCAAGCCATGCATAAACCGGGTGACATCGGCTATTCGCCGCAAGCCAAATCCGGTGGCGTCATCGCCATGAACCCCAACAATGGCGACATTTTAGCCATGGCCAGCTATCCTTCTTACAATCCGCAAAAGTTGGTGCCCAACAATCCGCAAGAACGTTCTCGCTACTACGCTCAAATTGCCACCAATCCGGCTCGACCCATGGAGATTCGCCCGATCATGGGCCTATACGCACCGGGTTCCGTGTTTAAGCCGATCATGGCAGTGGCTGCCTTAGCCTCTAAAGTCATCACGCCCACGGCCAAAATTTACGATCCCGGCTACTTCCCCTTGATCCCCAGCTTTCATAGTTGGGAGTACCCCGGGTCGTTTGGCTGGCTCAACATTAAGCAGGCTATTGGCCTTTCTGATGACACGTTCTTTTACACCCTTGGTTACCGCATGGGCATCCATGTCATGGACAGCTGGATGCGAAAGTTTAAGTTGAATCAATTGACGGGGATTGACCTGCCCGGTGAAGTTCGCTCAGCCATCCCCACTCCCGCCCGTTTGCAGCAAGATCAGCAAGCAACCTGGACTACGGGTTGGAACCTTAACACCGTTATTGGTCAAGGCATCTCGCAGTACACATTAATTGCCCTGGCCCGTGCCGACTCGGCCATAGCCAATGGCGGAACCTTGTATTGGCCGCACCTTGGGTCCTACATCACCACCGCCTCAGGTAAAATGGTGAAGCGGATTAAGCCCGTCGTTCAAGGAAAGCTCAATGTGCCTAGCTGGCTCATCCACACCGTGCACACGGGCATGGAATACTCGGCTCAGGACTCCAATATTGCCAATACGGGCACGTCCGGCACGGGCTATCCAACCTTGGTCGGGTTCCCTCGGCCTCTAGCTTCCAAGACCGGGACGGCGCAAAAGGCGGGACCTTATAACAACGCATTCTTCTTGACCTATGGGCCCATGCCCCATCCCACGATCCTTATCTTGGTCTACATCAATGACGGAAACTGGGGAGCTCGTTCGGGCTATGTGGCGCGAGCCATCTACGACCAGTACTTCAAAGTGGCCGATCCCGCCGCTCAAGCTTCGTTTGACTCGATTTTTGGCCAGGGTTACCCATGGCCCTTTGGCTACAAGGCCCATGCGACCTCGGCTCCCTAAGAAGGCAGGGCCTTACGGTAACGCCCGGAGCCGTGCGACGCGCTTATAATGATCGGAGGAGGCCCGCATGCATCCCGACGACAAAACCCACCGAATACTAAGCGGGGTCTTGGCGGGGTTGCTTCTGGTGGTTATCTGGATGGCTGTCGTGCCGACGGCCATCCGTCTCCTGCTGGGATAGCTTAGCCGTCTCGACGATCACCTCCCCGCGATCGCTAGTAACCTGGTATAATAACCAGGTAGTCTAGTTAGAAACCTACACGGTGCTAGGGGTGCCAAGCGGCTGAGAAGTGGTCAACCGACCACTAACCCTTTCAACTCGATCTGGATAATACCAGCGGGAGGAAAGTGCCAGGACAGAATCGACCTCGCTTAGCTCGTTTGCGGGAGTGGTTCTGTCGTTCCACCCCTCACCCTTATCTATCCTTCAGGAGGGTGAGATTTATGGGAAGTACATCTCCATCTTCATATCAATGGAAGTTGCGCGATATTGTGGTCATGGCCGTGTTAGCTGCCGCTTGCGGTGCGATTTACTTGGCCTGGGATTTATTGTATCGGTTTGTGCCCGCAAGCATCAGCCCCGTGGCTGCAGCAGGATTTAACGGACTTTGGTGGATCGCTGGCGGAATCGTACCTTACATCATCCGCAAGCCCGGAGCGGCCCTTTTGGCGGAATCCATTGGCGGTTTTGTCGAGTTTGCCCTAGGCAGTCCGTACGGGATCCAAGCTTTTACCATTGGGATTGCCCAAGGTCTAACCATTGAACTTGCCTTTGCGGCCGGCGGCTATCGGCGCTACAGCTTGCCTTGGATGCTCTTTGCCACGGCCATGGGTGCCATCGGAAACTTCGTTTATTCGTACTTCTATTACGGCGTCAACGACTATACCTTCCCCGTGCAGATAGGCTACCTGGTGGTGAGTATGATCAGCGGTGCCGTATTGGCCGGACTCCTATCCAAGTGGGTTGGAGATGCCGTCAAACGCACCGGGGTTTTGCGAAACTTCGAGATATCCCGGCCGCCTGCGAGCACACCATGAGCTCGGTCATGGCGCCCGACGAAGCCGAGCCGCTCATACGGACATCAGAGCTGTCGGTTACCTATCCCGGCAGCCCTATGAAGGCGTTGACCAACATTGAATTTACGCTGGCACGCCAAGAGGCCGTGCTCATTATTGGGCCGAGCGGTTCGGGCAAGTCCACCTTGGCCCTGGTACTTGCCGGCTTAATCCCGCACTCGATGGAAGCGACGATCGAAGGCCGGATTCAAAGAGACTCCGAGCTCGACCGCCCGGGAGCGATAGGGTTTGTGTTTCAAGATCCCGAGTCGCAGTTCTGTCAGTTGAACGTCGGCCAAGAAGTTGCCTTTGGTCTGGAAAACATTGGCATGGATCCGAGGATCATGGACGAAAAAATCGACCAGGCCCTGCACTCAGCGGGCCTGGTCATCGACCCTAAGGCACCGAACCAGGCGTTATCGGGCGGGATGCAACAAAAACTTGCCTTAGCCGCAGGGCTTGCCCCAGAACCACAATTGCTGATTTTCGACGAACCCACGGCTAATCTTGATCCGCAAGCCACGAGTGAAGTTTTTGCCCAAATCGCCCGGCTCATCGCCGAACGCCGAACCCTGTTGGTGGTCGAGCACAAGTTTGAGCATCTTCTAGATATGTTCCCCCGAGTGGTGCTCTTTGACCGTCGCGGTCAAATCCATCGTGACGGCCCCACCGCCCGCGTGATTCAGGAAGAATGGTCCTGGCTTGACGAGCAGGGACTCCTGCCCAAACGGATGGCGCAAGGATTTTCACTGGCCTCACCACTCGCTCCCCAACCAGCATCTGGCGGAGATGTCGTGTTACATGCTCAGAAGGTCTCGTTCAGCTATGTGAGTCCCCGACTCCAAAAACGTCTTCGACGCCGGGGGGAGCAGATACCCATGGCCTTGGATGACGTCTCTCTGGAAGTCCGCGCAGGCGAACTGGTCGCCATCGTCGGGCCCAATGGATCGGGGAAGTCGACCCTGCTGAGCGTGCTCGCGGGCATCCGCACCCCCACTCAAGGCCAAGTGCAGAGGCCTCGTCCTCGTTTAGCAATGCCCGTGCCTATCGCCTTTGGGTTTCAAAACCCTGAGCACCAGTTTATCTTCGAACGCGTTAGTGATGAACTGGCTAACCGATACGTCGAGCCTCCCTTGCCTGAAACCGTAGAGCGCCTGCTCCAACAGTTTTCCCTCCAAGGGCACGAATCACAAAGCCCTTTCGGCTTAAGCCAAGGGCAGAAAAGGCGCCTTTCCGTAGCCGTGATGATCCGCGATCCCCATGATGCGTATCTCCTCGATGAGCCCACCTTTGGCCAGGATCAGGCCAGCGAACGTCATATCATGGAGTCGTTGGTAGCCTTGCAGCACCATGGCAAAGCGGTGCTCATCACGACCCACGACATGGATTTGGTATGGCAGTATGCCACCCGCGTTATTGTTCTCGTCGAAGGACGCATTACCTACGACGGCCGGCCAGGACCGCTATTCGCGGATAGCGCGCGCATGAGGCACGCCAATCTCTTGGTCAGCAAGCAAGAAGCGGCAAAAAGTGCGCGCGCCGTGCTGCCCGGTCTTTCCCGCTTTATTCAAATCGATGACCAACAAGCGAAGTCGCCGCTCGGACGACTAAATCCGGGCTGGAAACTCATCACTACCATGGCCGCCATGATTATCGCCATGGCGGCCACACATATCTGGCAAGGCGTCCTCTTAGCCCTTCTCCCCGTGCTGCTGCTCCTGTTCGGGGCACAGCTGAGTCTAGGTCAGGTGGCCAAGCGACTTGCTCCCTTTGTGGGTTTCTTTGCGGCCTATACGTGGACTTTAACCGCCTATTCCCGGATATCCCCGGGAACACCTAGCATCCATGTGCTTTGGTTTATTCTGAGTGAGACGGGATTTCATAATGGATTGGTTTTAGCCTTTCGCATGCTGGCCTCGGTCACCTTCGGAATTCTCTACGTATCTACCACCGATGTCACTCAACTGGTGGTTAGCCTTACCCGAAATTTTGGCGTACCACCGCGCTTTAGCTACGGCAGCCTGGCTGGCATTCGCGTCTTTCCCCTGTTTGAAGAAGAATGGCGAAAGATCCGCCAGGCTCGGACGCTTCGCGGCAAAGACACTCATCGTTCCCGGCTCACTCGCATCGTCACCTATGCGCTTCCCTTGCTGACTCAAGCCATCCGCATTGGAGAACGCGTCGCCGTAGCCATGGAGAGCCGGGGATTTCGCGGCCAAGCTAGCCTCAACCCCAAAGCTCGCAGCTACTATGTCAAGACGCCGGTGCGGGCGTGGGATTTTCTTTACTTAGGCCTCGTCGTGGTTGCATCGCTAAGCATTGTAATCAGCCGGTAGCGCTCAAAACGGCTCACCTTCGCCGTTTCGGGGTGTGCTACACTCAAGGCGGTATCCCTTGCCATGGGGCGTGGTCTGTATGCGCCAGGACCTTGCTCTTCATGGTGCCGACGGCAGGAGGAAAATAACCATGGTTCTAGAGGTGCTTGTGTCCCTCTCCCTACTCGTAAACATCATCATTTTAGTCGTTTTAGTTACCCGAAGGCTGGCTAGCCAGGTGGAAAACGCTGTCAAAGAGCAAATTCAAACCATCGATAAGGGTCAGAACCACCTGACCGACGCTTTGCGCGAATCGATGCTGCAAGCTCGCCAAGAGGCGCAATCGCTGTCACAGCTGGGGCGCGAAGAGATGGCCTCGAACTTCCAGCGCTGGTCCGGTGCCCTCGGCCAAGCCATTGAACGGGAGCTCACGCGGGGCTACGATCACCAAAAAGCTTCAGGAGAACGTTTAGTCCAGATGGCCGAACACAACGCCAAATCCTTGGCTTCTTTCTCCCAGGATCTAGTGAACCTTGAAGAGACGCACTATCGCCACACCATGGCTGCCCTCAGCGAGGCTTCGACCCAGCAAAAGCGGGTACTGGATTCATTTCAGATGCAGTTGACCACCCTGATTACGGTGAATGAGCACAAACTGGACAGCGTACGAAGGACGGTCGAACAGAAGTTGACCGACCTCCAACATGATAACGCAGCCAAACTGGAACAAATGCGGGTTACCGTCGACGAAAAGCTCCATCAGACGCTGGAACAGCGTCTCGGCGACTCATTTCGCCTGGTAAGCGAACGTCTGGAGCAAGTCCAACGAGGCCTTGGGGAAATGCAAAGCTTAGCCTCGGGGGTGGGTGATCTCAAAAAAGTCTTGACCAATGTCAAGACGCGCGGCACGCTTGGTGAAATTCAGTTGGAAAGTCTCTTAGAGCAGACCTTAAGCCACGATCAATATCAAAAAGGGGTAGCCACTTCACCGAACTCATCGGAACGTGTCGATTTTGCCATTCGACTCCCGGGCAAACGGTTGGACGACGATCCGGTTTGGTTGCCGGTAGATGCCAAATTCCCGTTGGAAGATTATCAGCGGTTGTTGGACGCTGAAGAACACGATGACCATGACAGCGCTGACGAGGCGGCTCGTTTACTAGAACAACGCATCCGCACCGAAGCCAAGTCCATTCAGGCCAAATACCTTCACCCGCCCCACACCACGGACTTTGCCCTAATGTTTCTTCCCTTGGAGGGATTGTACGCCGAGATTTTGCGCCGACCGGGCCTTTGGGACACGCTGCAACGCGAATATCACATTATTGTCACCGGCCCTACGACCATCAGCGCCATCTTAAACAGCTTCCAAATGGGATTTCGCACCCTAGCCATCGAACAGCGCTCCAGCGAAGTATGGAAACTGTTGGGAAGTGTGAAGACGGAGTTCAAAAAGTTCGGCGAGGTGCTGGAGAAAACTCAAAAAAAGCTCCAGGAAGCCAGCAACACCATCGATCATGCCGCCACCCGTTCCCGAGCGATCGAGCGCCGCTTGCGAAACGTCGAGGCCTTGCCCGACGACGCCGTATCCTCGCCATTGCTTGATGGCCCGGACGAAGTTCTGGCGGAATAATCCGCCCGCATTCCGACCGCCAGGGATGTCACCACGTTTAGTATTTCATGTCACATTACCAGGGGTCTCAAGAAGCTCGTACGCGGGCCCGTTTCCGTGTGCTCATACGCTGACTGCTGCCTAGGTGCGGATCACCCCCGATCCTCCAGGCGGGTCAAATGCAGCAACGTCCTTTACGTCACGTCGGGATCGGACCGTTCGACAAGGGACTCTAGGTTGGGGAACAACCACAATGCGCTGCATGCGGAAATCCCGGGGGGCTGATCGTCGTCGGATGTGGCAAGACGACCTTTAATGGGATAGACGAGTGAAGCCGCACATTTCGAGTTGCCAGTATCCTGCTCCCCAAGTCCCTGCAATGCCTGGCTGCGCCCCTTTCCCACCTTGCCTACGCCGATACGATGGCAGGAGGTCGCGGCCGCCTAGCCGCCGCGATAGGGAGCTATCATCGTTCGTACTTCTTAACGCTACCTTCATCAAACGTTCATCATCAGACCATCAAATCTTAATGGCCTCATGAAATAATGGCCTTAGCTTGCGGTACCAACCGTACCGATAGCGAATTACCGTGTCAGACTACGCTTTAGCGTCGTGGCAAACGGGGAGGTCATCATGCAGGCGCAAGAACTTTTGAAATCCCATCCTCAGGGCTACGCGGACGAATCTTGGCATGGCAATGGCGGTGCGGCGCTGCGCCAGTTGGTCTTTGGGGTTAACGACGGCCTCGTGGCCACGGTGGGCCTCGTGGCCGGCCTCATCTTTTCTGGCTCATCCAAAGGCATTGTGCTTGGGGGCACGTTAGCCGCGATCATCGCAGCAGTATCGTCTATGGCGCTCGGTTCCTATCTATCTACCCAAGCCGAGCGCGGCTATCAGCAAGCGCAAATGCAACGAGAAGCCCGAGAAATTGAGGAACATCCAGAGATCGAACTCAACGAAATGCGTGAGATCTATCAAGGATACGGCATGACGTCTTCAGAAATCGAGGTGTTTCTCACTCACTTTAAGCAAGACAAGCGGTTGTGGTTGAACCTGATGCTGCGCGATGAGTTGGGAATCACCCCCGAGTCCTTTGAAAGCCCCTGGAAGAACACCATCTCCATGGCGCTGGCCGTGTTAGGGGGATCCCTTCCTCCGCTTCTCCCCGTATTGTGGAGCGCTAGCCCTCGGGCCGCCTTTCCTTGGGTTCTGGCGTTTTCAGCAGTGACCGCGTTTGGTTTAGGGGCGGTAACCGCTTCAAGCGCTGGGCGCACGTGGTGGCGGGCGGGATGGTCCTTTCTCTTTGTGGCTGCCATCGCGACGGCCGTAGGCATGGGAGCCGGTCACTTAATCGCCCCGCTATTTGGTTAGACAATGTGGTCCATGAAAGGAGAGAACATGGCTTCGATTCGATTAAGAACGGTCAATAAGCAGTTTGGCGCTCGGCACATCTTGAAAGACATTAATTTGGACGTGGGCGACAGCGAATTTGTGGTGGTCGTGGGCCCCTCGGGATGCGGCAAATCCACGCTCCTAAGAATCGTGGCGGGCCTGGAGTCCCCCACCTCGGGTGAACTGTGGTTTGATGAGCGAGCAATGACCAAGGTGCCCGCCCATGCACGAAACATTGGCATGGTATTTCAAAATTACGCCCTTTATCCCCACATGACGGTGTTTGACAACCTAGCCTTTGGGATGGTGGCGCGCAAAGCCTCACGGCCAGACATCCAGCACAAAATCGCCGAAGTGGCCTCTCTCTTGGAAATTGAGTCTCTCCTTTCGAGCAAGCCTGGTGCATTATCGGGCGGTCAACGCCAACGGGTGGCCGTTGGCCGGGCATTAGTCCGAAATCCCTATGCCTTCTTAATGGACGAACCGCTCTCCAACCTCGACGCCCTTCTCCGAGAACGCATGCGCATTGAACTCCGTCGCTTGCACGATCGCTTGCAGATCCCCACGTTGTATGTCACCCACGATCAAACCGAGGCGATGACCATGGCCGATCGCATCGTGGTGATGCGTGATGGCGTCATCTTGCAAGTGGGGGAACCTGAAGTCGTCTATCATCGACCGGCAACCGCTTTCGTCGCTCAGTTTTTAGGATCGCCTCCGATGAACTTAATCCCAATCACCGTACGAAACGGCGACGCCATCCTCCATAACGCCGCTTCCACGCCGGTTCCCCTTCCCCCTGAGATTCGCCACGGGCTGGACGCCCCATCAGACGTGTCGATGGGATTTCGTCCAGAACGCCTCCATTTATCCAGTGCAAGCTCAGTTGGACTGAGCATCTCTGCCAAAGTGGAAACCGTAGAACCCTTAGGATCACGATACCACGTGCATGCCACCTGGCACGGCCTGCCCATCACCTGGGTCACGACCGAGGTCGGCATCGCGCGCTCGACCACGCTGAATCTCTCCATTCCCTGGGATGAGCTGCATTGGTTTGAGCACGGCACGGGAAAGCGCCTGGAACCCCTGCGTGCCTCGGAGATGAGCCTTTCCTTGGAGATGGTCTAATGTATCGTCAGGCTCCGGCAGAACCCCTGGCTCTCGATCAGACTTCCCCCCGCCATCATCGATGGTGGCATGCTTGGGACCCTGCGGGCGTGCGCGAAGCGCTCGTCGGATATGGTCTTGTGCTGCCGAGTCTCTTGGTCTTCTTGGTATTCTACTACGCGCCCGCCATGTTCTTGCTGTACATCGCTTTCTTTCATTGGAATATCTTTTCCAGTGCCAGTACCTTTGTAGGCTTACGCAACTTCAGAATTCTCCTGCAGCAGCCGATCTTCTGGCAGTCGCTGTTGAACACCGGCTATTACGTCGTGGTGGTTGTTCCTGTAACCACGCTCTTGGCGCTCGCGCTGGCGCTCCTACTGCGTGAGGTACGACACATTCGGGGAGCCGGCCTATCGCAGGCGCTGGTATTCCTTCCTCATGTAACGCCCGTGGTCGCCACCTCGATCATTTGGGTGTGGATCTTCGACCCCAACTTTGGCTTGGCCAACTTCGTCCTCCATGCCCTGCATTTGCCTCAACTAGGATGGCTCTCCAGCGTCCATTGGGCCCTGCCTTCGGTCATGATCTATACGGTTTGGCATTCGGTGGGACTCTATACGGTGCTCTTTTTAGCTGGTTTGGCGACGCTCCCCAAGCAGGTCTTGGAAGCCGCGCAAATCGATGGGGCACGTGGCTGGCTATCCTTTCGCCGCGTGGTGTTGCCGCTCATCGGTCCCATTACCTTTTTTGTCGTCGTCTTGGCCACGATTAACACCATGCAGACCTTTTCGCAAATCTACACCCTAACCGGAGGGCCTCACGGAGGAGCGGGCGGGCCCGCCTTTTCCACCACCACCGACTCCTTACTCATTTACCAAACGGCGTTTTTGTATCTTCACTTTTCGTTGGCCTCCGCCATGAGCTTAATCCTGTTCGCGCTCATCTTGGCCATCACCCTGGCCCAAAAATTGCTTGCCGACCGCATGGTCTTTTACCGCTAGACGCTAGCATCCACTCGATCATCACCTTCGCGGAAGGAGGCGGTTTTAGTGTCAAAGTTTGTTGTATACGGCGTGCGACTGGTGGTGGCGGCCGCCATGGCAATTCCTATCTACTGGGTGTTTGTCATCGCGACCGGCCCCCACGGCGCAGCCTATGCGATCCCACCAGTATGGCGTCCATTTTTTCACTGGGCCCCGTTCCTTTTCGTCTGGTCGCATACTCCCTGGGCTCGTTATGTCCTCAATAGCGTAGTCATCTCAGCTGCGACCATTTTCTTCGTCGTCGTCACCAGTGCGCTCGCAGGCTATGCCCTGGCAGAACTTAAATTCCCTGGAAACTCCCTTTACTTTTACGCCACCTTAGGCGTGATGATGCTCCCACAGCAAGCCTTGCTGGTACCCCAATAGATCGG
>JAJZZI010000117.1 GCA_021797635.1 Bacillota bacterium
CTGC
Organism: Bacillota bacterium; assembly: GCA_021797635.1. GTDB lineage: Bacteria > Bacillota > Sulfobacillia > Sulfobacillales > Sulfobacillaceae > JAJZZI01. Next base: position 5 of record JAJZZI010000117.1, read on the forward strand.
TTATTGTGCCTCACTTTCGTCTACAGAGTTTTCGTTGGCTCCTAGCTCTTTGGGGAATAAGTCCCATTGCTATCCTGATCACTTACCGAAATGCTCGCACCCGGACTTGAACCCTCCCAAACACCCCGTGAGCGGTATAAAAAGATAAATCACCACATTGTATATATGATTTATGTTATACTGACGCTAGTTGGCTCTAGGAGGGCTGAATTTTATGCAATCATCGTTGAAATCCAGAGAAGGTTCCTCTCTCTGGCCGATCATCGAACTGGAAGAATCTGTATCGGCTGACCTGCTGTTATTGTCTTGGGGGGCCTACGCTCCGCTCGGCACCTTTATGAATCATGAAGATTATCTGTCCGTGGTTCAGCGCAGCCGACTGGCTTCGGGGGCGCCCTTTCCTTTGCCGATCGTCTTACCCGTGAGGCAGGACCTAGCCGACCGCTTGGAAATTGGCAGCATCGTCCGCTTAACCGACCGAAACGGGCTCGAGGCCCAGCTTACCGTGCAAGACAAGTTTGCTCGCTTGGTGGAACACGAGGCCTTGGAGGTGTACCACACCAAAGAATCCCGTCATCCTGGCGTGGCCGAACTTTTGTGCACTCCTGATTGGTGCTTATCAGGCCCCATCCAAGTCATCAGGGAACCCCAGGCCCCCTTCGCCGAGCCAGCCAAGCCCGCCTTGGTCCGCGACCTTATCGCCCATCATGGCTGGAACAGCGTCGTTTTCTTTCAAACGCGAAATCCCATCCACCGAGCCCATGAATATCTGCACAAGGTGGCGCTCGAGATTTGCGATGGTCTCGTACTCCATCCCTTGGTCGGTTGGACCAAGTCGGACGATATCTCTGCACCTATCCGTATGGCATCCTACCGCGTCCTTTTGGAGCAGTACTATCCCAAAGAGCGCACGGCTTTGGCGGTGTTTCCGGCAGCCATGCGCTATGCCGGACCGCGAGAAGCCCTGTTTCATGCCTTGGTCCGAAAAAACTATGGAGCTACTCACTTTGTGGTGGGACGCGACGCTGCCGGCGTCAGCGACTTCTACAAACCCGATGCAGCCCGCGAATTAGTCGAAGCTTGGGCAGACGAGATCGGCATTATTCCTTTGACTTTCGAGGCCGCTGCCTACTGCCCTCGCTGCCGAACGGTCTCTTCCCAGCGCACCTGCCCTCACCCCCAAGAGTGGTTTAGTCTTTCCGGCACGGAGGTCCGTCGGCGCCTCTCTCAAGGAGAGCCGATCCCCCAGGACTTTATGCGACCAGAGGTGTCAGAAGTTCTGAGCCGCGCCCTTGCAGCGCAGATGGGAGATTCCTTGGTCCTTCAATCCGGCAAGTAGATAACCTCCCGGTCCTAGCCCTCAAGTGTTTCGGCGCTTGGGGGCTTTTCTTATACCGGCTCTTCCGCCTGAGGACTTCGTGGATGGCACGTCGAATGGCTCTTGAGCCAGATCCCGAAGGACAGGCGAACGATATCCAACTTTAGAAGAAATTTGCGTCGTTCAAATGGTCTCACCGGTGTGGTGGCGCGAATAAGGTGTTTGGAGCAAGGAGTGTCTCGATCTCTTGCGGTATGAAGGATTTTCGCCCCATTACGTAGAACTTCCATTTATTACCGCCCCCGCGGCCGTAAATTCATGGCAAAAGGAGTTTGATGACGATGCGCGTGTCTTATCGGTGGTGGTCGGGTGTCATATTAACGATACCCTTCGTCCTCGGGGTGCCTGGCATGATGCAAGCGGCATCTGCACCCTCGCCGACTACCTTAGCCGTTATCCGGGCCCAGCAGCTTCTTGCTCGACTACATTATCTGCCCTTGCACTGGAAGCCGATCTTAAATAAGTCTAGTCGAGTCAGCCTCAGCCGAGCCTGGAGCGCACCTCCGCACGGAACCTGGATCTGGAGCAAGCAGCCCAGAATACTTCGGCGCCTATGGGCGGCGCCTGGTATGAGCACGATAGTCACCACCGGTGCCCTTATGAGCTTTCAGCGCCAAGCAGGCATCCAGGTTACGGGCAGGCTAAACTCTGCCACGGAACGAGCTCTCGATGACGCCTGGCTGCGCCGGCGATTCGACGCTCACGGCTACAACTATGCTTTAGTCGATGAGTATGCGGGATCCAACCGTCCCGAAACCTTCACGCTTTGGCACAACGGCCGGGTGGTCCTACGTTCCTTGACCAATACTGGCATCGCTCAGACACCCACCCCGCTAGGAACGTTTCCCGTGTATCTCCGCTATTATTCCCAAACCATGTCGGGGACCACTCCTTGGGGCACGTATTACAATGACCCGGGCGTTCCCTATGTGAACTATATCGACGGCGGCGTCGCGGTCCACGGATTTTATCGAGCTGCCTACGGATTTCCTCAAAGCCTCGGCTGCATTGAACTACCCATTGCTAATGCCGCCATCGCTTGGCCCTATATGCACATTGGTACGTTGGTTACGGTCGTAACCAACACCTAATTCCGTTGAGCTGAGGATCACCTAGGTGGTTCGCGTCAGCAAATAGTTTGATCTGCGGGGCTTGGGGATCCTCTCGATCCCCAAGCCCCCGCCCCCTGCGCTTAGGCACGAAAGCCTTTGATCGCCACGTTGTTTTGCGGAACATACATACCAAGATAAGTCAGGGAATAGGGCAGCATCTCCACAGGACTTACTAAAGATAGGCCGAATGCTATGGCTAGACACTCCCCTAATCCTGATGAAACTTACGATAGTGTTTCAATATGTCTAGCATCGATAGCGTGGCCATCCATAACATACCATTTGTGGTTCCTACGTCCCCGGGTTTCAGGGACAGCTTCCACCGATCTTACCCAAAGTAAACTCAAGGGGTTCCTCGTGAACCCGATCATCCACGTAGCTTGCTGCCGAAATGGCGTCAAACGGCCGAATGGCAACAACCTATTACGCCGAGGGACCTCGAGTATCTGACCACGGACTTTACCAACTATTTGTATGATATGTCATCGACAATGACATATCATACCTAAATTCCCGCTAATAATTATACCTACAGCCGATATTTCCCAGAATCTGTCATACGGTAACGGTAGATCATCTCTGTGATCCCAATTCTTGGCCGCACTTGTGAACAATGGTATGGGAACCGGATCTTGTATCATTTTCAGTGAATTATACCTACAATGGGGAGAATGCTTTATGTCATGCATCGTCCGGCAAAAAGTGGGCGACAAAGTCTATGTCTACGAGTCCGTGTCCTAGCGCAATGCCGAAGGCAAGCCGCGGAATCGGCGGGTGCTGATCGGCAAGATCGATGCGGCCACCGGCTAGCCGGTATACAAACCTGAGTACGTTGCGCGGATGGCAGCAGCCGGGGTGACTGTGGAGGAGGCGGCATCTCTCGCCACGTTTACCGCCGACGAGCTTCGCCGATCCACCGTGTTGGAGTTTGGCACGATGTATTTGTTGCACATAGCGGAGCAGATAGGCCTCCAGGAAGCGCTGCAACGCGCGGTACCCAATCTATCTGCCGAGATTTTGATACTGGCCTGTTACCTGGTCATCACCTGTGACCCCTTTCTCTACCGTGAAGAGTGGATCAGCAAGACGGCGGGTCTGGAGGACGTTGGTTCCCTCTCCTCCCAGCGGATCAGCGAGGTACTGCAAACCATCACGCTCGACCAGCGCGAAGGGTTTTACCACGCCTGGTGCCAACTTCGTAGCGAGCAGGAATACCTCGGCCCTCGATATCACCTCGGTGTCGTCGTACTCAGAACTCCTCCAGGACGTGGAGTGGGGCTATAACCGAGACCACGAACCTCTGCCCCAGATCAACCTCTGTATGTTGACGGGAGTAACCTCTCGGCTGCCCATTTATCAAGTCCTCTACAGCGGCAGTCTCAAAGACGTGAGCACCTTGACCACGACCCTGGCCAAAATGGATGCCATTGCCGACGGCCGCCCGTTGTTGGCGGTCATGGACAAGGGGTTTTTCAGCACCCGCAATTTGAACGCAATGCTCCGCCATACGCCCACCATACCCTTTCTCATTGCTGTCCCCTTCACCACGGGGTTTGCCACCCGAATGGTCGCCAGCGAACGGAAGGACATCAACCGTCTGCAGCACACGCTGGTGCTGGGCGAAGACTCGCTGCGGGCGGTCACCAAAGAGCGTGCGTGGAACGCCCAACACAGCCTGTATACGCACGTGTACTATCACGCCCTGAAGGCGGTGACCCGGCGAGAAGAACTGTACGCTCAGGTCACCGAACTGAAAGAACGCGCAGAAGCGGATCCGGCGTCCGCCAAGGCGGACGCAACCGCCCAGAAGTACCTGATCGTACGCAAATCGGCCCACACATCGTCCGGCTATACGGTAAACATTCGGGAAGAGGTGGTCGCGAAGGAATTGAACACGGCGGGGTGGTTGGTCATCGTAAGTACTCAGATTACCGATGCCAAGGCGGCGCTTACCATTTATCGCAACAAGGATATAGTGGAGAAGGGGTTTCTCCGCTTGAAAGTGAATCTCAATTTGGGACGGCTGCGCGTCCATAGCGATGACCGGATGCAAAACAAAGTCTTTATCGGCTTTATCGCCCTCATTTTACTGTCCCACCTACACAACGTGATGCTAGACCAGAATCTGTATAAGCAGATAACCCTAAAGAAACTGCTCTTGACCTTAGCTAAGCTACGCGTGCAGCACATCCACGGTCACCGCATCTTATTTCCCTCAACTAAGGAGCAAAAGGCCATCTACAAAGCTTTTGGAGTGAAGGAACCGATGTAGGTATAATTTCAGCCGGGAATCTAGGAATATACGTGTTTACCGACTTCCTACTCGGACAGCAAGGGTGATTAGAGCACACTGGCGCTAAACATTGGGCAATGCTGCGGCCTACTTACCGAACCAAGGAGAACCGGTGTGTTCGATGCTGTTCCGTATTCCTTGTTCAATGGTGGCAGGGAGCATTGGCAGGGGAGCTACGGCCTTTTCTCCCAGATAACTGCCTAATAGCGATGCAACAATTAGTGCATTGCCCACGATGTCGAAGCCTCTATCCGTGACGAACCGGATTGCCTTCGGAATATCCTGTGGGAATTGCCGGAGTGCCCCCATCACAATTAGCAAATTGGGGACCACATGATCATAGGGAAACCACCGATATGCTGAGCAAAAATCACGCCAGAATGTGTCGGGATCCTGATTAAGCCCAGCATCCAACCGTTCAAGGACATCTGCCAGTATTGTCTGCCCAGCGATAGCAGGACCGAGGTGCTGGGTCCAATTGGCCCACATCTGATGATATGGATCTGCTGCTGAACTGCCACTGCCATTGGCGATCAGGGCCACGGCCAGGCCGGCCAAGGGACTTTGATATGCACGGACATCTGCGACCGCCGCATGTCCCACCTGACTCCATTCCCGTACTAGCAAAAGATTCCATAGTGGCGCACGCCGCATCCCTCCCGTCGTCTCACGATAGGGGTGCCACCTCCCGCAGTACTCCGGGCAAGTGAGAATGAATTGTTCGGCCCGGGTGTGCTGAACCTGCTCCGGACGCTCCCACCACAGGTCGATAGGCCACGACGGTGGACGGTTTACACGAGCTTCGCGCGATGCGATAAGCGGCCAATGGGCTGCGTGCTCTAATTGCGACGCGTAGACTACGGTGGTGGAGGAGTGCGGCGGACGGCCAGGTTCATATTGGCTGACTTGGCGCACTGCCCACTCCGCCCACATCCATACGTTACGAACTATCCGATGCCAACGAGGGGTAGAATTCGAGACCAACACGTGAACTTCCCCTTCATGCGGCCACCTCGGTTCGACGTAAGGCCAATCCGGGCGAAAAGGGGCCTGGCCCACGTGCTCACAAAGGTTCCTAAAGGATGTGTGGGCGCTTAGGAACCCTTGTATCGCATCTTCCAACGCGGCAATCTGCTTGCCTTCGGCGTAGGCTGCCCGTACCACATCGCCCACCAGCCGTCTCCGCCAAACCATTGTGCTGTTCACGCGAGGCCCCCTACCGGTCCTGATGCTGGCGTGCCGAACCTGTTAATGTTGAAATGGATAGCCCTTTGAATGTAGTCGATGCGTAGATCTAGCACGCATCTAAGATCCGCTCGACGTTGAAAATGGAATTCCGTTTTGCGAGCAGTATGCTTCGATATCCCCCCCGTTAAACCCATACTCTGAGTTAAGCGAAGAGCTCCCGTTTGCAACCATCGCGACCAGATGGGTCTTGCTATCCCAAATACCAGCACCTGACCACCCCGCAGTGAGTGCGGGCGTAAATTGATTGTAGATGTTTGACCACGGATCCGGGAACGGATTATAGGGAGGTGTGGCCTGCGTCCCTTGCAATGTCAAGTCTTTCGATTGCAACGCAAAAGAACTGTTATTATAACTGTAGGCCGTGTCTTGTTGCGGCACAGTCGGATATAGGACAATGTCGATTTGATAACCTGGACCTGTTGGTGCAGGATTTCCTATTGACGCCAACCCCTGACTCATGTTGTATTCGTCATAGGGATCCGTTTGGTCAACTTCATATGTAGACGAAGATCGTGTAATTATCACCCTCTGTGATGGATAAAGCACGACCGTGCCATTATCGTCGACAATGTGATTCAAAACATGGTTATCCATCACAAACGTTCACAAACGTTCCGTTGAAGTCAATCGTTCCCCCACTCGCATCAGAGCCATCCGTACGTAGCGAGTTAACCACCCACGTAACCGATGAACCTTGTGCAGCCGCCGTGGTGGACGCCGTACTCGAAGCGGTGTAGTCAGGATTCGGTTTCAACGTGACCACGGACGGGACCGTGGATTCAGCGATAACCGTACCGGAGTATCCTTGGATTTTGACACCTTGACCAGGATTCACCTTAACGACCAACTTATTTTGCCACCCTTTGGGGAGAACAGTGGGTAGAATGTACGGTTGACCGAGGGGAGCGTTGCTTGGGATTGGTTGACCAGGTTGTAGGACTATACCATTGGCTGGGGTGGCTGGCGGGAATACGGGGGTCCCGACAAATGTAACCGTCGCCCCGGTCGGGTTATTTACGACGGACGACAGGTATTGTGGGGCAATCGTTTCGGTGGCCGCTCCATCATTTGCGGCAAAGGCCAGTCCTCCAAGGCACAAAGATAAGCCTACCCCCATCACGGATGTCCATCGAAGTTTGCTCCGATTGCGAATAAACATTTCTCAACCTTCCGTTTCGAAAAGTCAACCGGTCAAATGACCTTCTAGCGTCAACTCCAAACTCATTGTACTATATGCGTCAATTCAGGCTTGTAGATTTATGACGGAGTTATAACCCGCATTCGGCACCATATTTTTCCATCCGTTGGGCCGCAAGGGATTCCGGGATCGCCATCGCAGAATTAGTGACTACAACCAGGTTTGCATGGCATCTACCACCGGCCTGACGGTAGAAGAATTTGGCCGTTGGTTGTCCGAGTCGCACCCCATCGAAACCCCAAGCCCATCATCCAACACCGCAGGCCAAGGATTCCTCGCGGGCCTTAATAAAGAAAGAGCCATGTCCAAATATTTGGGGATCTGCCGAATTATCACAAGGGGGACGGTCAGTTTTGCGCCGATTGTCTCCGGCGTCACCGGAAGGGAACGTTCCATGGGAGCCCTGGTCGAGCGGTAGGCGAGTGCGAATCGTGTAATCGTGTCATCGGCTGGTTTGCCGGGGGCAGCTTAATTTTGTGGAATCACGCGTATGTTTGCATATCAAATTGCTTACCTCCTGAACCGGGCGGATGCAGCGGAATGTCTCGGGAATCACGTTCACATTCAAGATACCGAAGGGATTTTTGGTATAGTCCAAACTCACCATCCGAGACCAGGCATAGTCCATGATCTGATTCATTAACCGCGTGCCTAGGGGTCGAATAGCGACCGCCATCAGCACACCCATCGCGCCCAACGCCAGTAAGGTCGCCAACAACACCGTCCAAAACATGGACCCGCCCCCTCTATCCATATTTTGAGCGAACCGCAGGCGAGCTATACCTCCAAATCATCCAATACCTTCAAGCGAGCCATGATGTCTCTAATCGTCCGCTCTCCTCATGGTGCCAGCACGATGCGCTCCTGGGCACACGCCAGCCTGAGGCGCAACAAAACCCCTTAGGCTGGCGTCAATGGTAGATGTTCGCAGTCTCTTGGCCCACACCGCTCACCGAGACAAGAGGGCTAAAATTTCCACGGACGCCGCTGCATCACGCAGTAACACGCCTTGCCGGTTATCACGGCTCGGTAGGCTGAGGGGGAGACCGGACCTGCGGAACTCTGACAGGGCTTGGTCCATGGCAGCCGCGTAGACCGGCCACAGCGACGAGGTAAGACCATATTGCTGGTGCACCGCTAGGATCCCTCGCAACAGCACAGCGTTGAACCACGGGGTATCGGGGAGTCGGCCGGCACCGTCCAAAAACAGCGATGCTCCTTGGAGACTGGTCCGAACCTGGGCTTCAAAACGGCATCCTTGCACCCCCTCCAAAAGGGCCATGGCTTGTAGAGGTGTCCCCGTGTTATAGGTATATAACGCATGGTTGATGCGTCCATCGGCCGCCCGTTGGTTGTCCCAATAACGCCCGTCAGGAGCCCGCATCGTCTCAAGCCAGCTCATCATCCGCCAGATCGGGGTCAGATCCACTACATCTGGCCGGCGGCGGTAAAGGCGCGACGCCAAGACCGCGACCGGACCGGTCGAGCACACGTGCAGCGTAGCCCTCGGGGCTTCCTTCCACCATACCCCTCCCGATGCGGCATCCCATCCCTGCAAGAGAAATCGGTAAAGTTCTTCAGCGATTCCATGAAAATACGGTTGCTCCTCTAAGTCTAGGGCGGCTAAGGCGACCCAGGCGTTGTCGTCATAAAAGGTATCCCCCGCAGGTCTCCGCGTGAGGCGGGTCGTGCTGGAAAATCCGTGGCCTTCCTTCGCATATCCCAAAAGCCCTGCCTCCAGGCGCTGCCAATCGCTGGCCGTGAGTACGGCCGACGCCCCCTGGGCGCAAATCGCTCCGGCGCACGCTAAGAGGGCACCAAATCCCCAGTTATACGCCCACTTGGGATCGCCTCTACGCCTTGGACGGGACTCGTAAAAACCCCCGATCACCCGGGCATCCGCATACGTCTCGATCAAACGACGCCAACATGGCTCAATCATCTCGCGCCATGGCTGGTTCAACGTGTCCGCCTCCTATTATGGATTATGCCAAGGAATTCTCACCTGTTTGAGTTCCTTGGGGTAGTACTTGCGGAGCGGGCACCTTCCCGGTGGAAAACCCCTCCACCATCGTGGTGGGAATCGCGATGAGCTCGACGGCGCAGCCAGGTTCACTCATCTGGTGACACAACAATCGCACGGCCGCTTGGCCCATAGCCCATTCATCCTGGCGGACATGCGTCAACTCATATGCTGAATCCACTAGCCAGGGTCCATCAAAGGTGATCAACGATACGGGATCGGGGCAACCCCGATGCAGTTCATGGAGGGCTTTCAGGGTATCCATACCAATGCGATATTCCGCAGCTAATACCCCGCTTACGTCGGGATGCAGACGCAAGAACTCAAGAACTCCTTGATAACGCCGTCCTACTCTCCCGACGTCCTCATCCACCTGTTCCGATGGCAGATCACACATGACGAGCTCGGGTTCAAGGCGCACGCTCATCTCGCGTAATGCACGCGCATAGCCCGCGTAACGCTGTTCCAGGGTTTCGGTATGCGCCGTAGGAGGCGACAAAAAGGCGATGGTACGATGTCCCTGATGGAGCAAAAGTCGAGTAGCACGCCACCCAGCCTGCTCATTTTCTGACCAGACGGCCGATACAGGAATCCGACTCAACGGTTTGTCCACCAATACCAAGGGGTCTCCGTCTAGGTGCAAGCGTAAAATTCTTGCGTTATGATACTCACCGTTCACCGGAAAGATGATGAATCCTTTAGCGCCTCGCGCTTTTAAACGCTCAATTTCCTCCGATTCTCCTTGCTGATCTCCATGGGACAGCCCTAAGAGGACGTCGAATCCCCTTTTTCGCAAACCATAGTGCAAACTCGCTAAGAGTCGAACGCCATAGCTGGGCGATAGACCAGGCATAATGATGGCCACCAGACCCTCAAGAGGTTCCGAAGGATCTCCTGTGGCTCGTTTCACGTAATTTCCTCGACCTGGTTGGCGCACGATATAGCCGTCTTTGGCCAATTCATCCAAGGCGCGTTTGGACGTGATGCGACTTACCTGAAATCGGGCGGCGATCTCGGTTTCGGACCCTAGCGCATCGCCGGGGCCGAGACTCTTGGACTCGATAGCCTGTAAAATTTCCCGATAGATCTTTTTGTATAGCGTCTTATCCCGTTGTATGCTCATGAACTCCCTCGCCAATCAATGAATGACCCGTTCCTGGCTCCAGTCGCGAGACACCAAGGGGGGCCGCGTGATAGGATCAAAGCCTAAGGCACGCAAAATCAATTCGGCAAACATTGAGTTCGCCCAGGCAAACCACGGTCGCGTGTACCTTGCAGGATCGTCGACATCGACGCTCTCATGCATCAATCCAGTGCCTCCCTCAGCATTTGCTAATTTCATGGCTACGTCCCAGGCTGTGCGTGGTAAAGGCTCCGTCATCGCTTGCATAATCACGGCCAACGGCCAAGCGTAATGGGTCGGTGTATGTGGACTCCCCACCCCAGACAACATCTTCCCTTCATAATAATAGGGATTCTCCGCGCTGAGAAGCCATCGACGAGTGTTGCGATAGATGGGATGGTCAACTGCGCAAAAGTTCAAATAGGGCAGCGCCAGCAGACTTGGAACATTGGCGTCATCCATCAGCAGGGCGTTACCTAAACCGTCCACTTCATATGCCCATATCCTCCCGTATGGCTCCGCCTCTCGAATGCCGTACCGCAAAATCCCCGCCAAGATTTGCGACTTTAGTCGCTGAACACGGGTTTGCATGTCTTCATCAGCCCAGATGGTATCAGCCCACTCCGAAATCATATCCAACGAGACTGCCATAAACATTTGCGCGGGAATGAGATAAGGGTACGTGGTCGCATCATCACTCGGACGAAATCCTGACCAAATCATTCCGGTCGGCCGGGAGGGCGGGCCCAAGCCGCAACGTAATAAGGTATCGCTGGAATTGGTCCCGGGTCGTTGAAAGCGATAGGCGCTACGAGCTTCATGGTCCTGCTCGCATTCGAGCACTTCCAGCATGCGCGTTACCGCCTGGCAAGGCGCCCCTCTTAAAACATCTACATCGCCGGTGGCATGAACGTACATCCACCAGAGGCGGATCGGATGGGCTAAGGAATCAATCTCAAATTTTCGTTCGTAAATCCAGGGCCCCATATCGGTGCGATCGCCTGGAAAGCCATGCTGCCCGCTAGCCTTTTGGTTGAAGGCGTTAGCGTAGGCATCTTCCACGATGTAGTGGGCTTGGCGCAAGACGACGCCGCGGATTAGGCTTTTCAGAAGAGGATCCTCGTGGGCAAATCGGATGTAGGGCTCTAGTTGTGCGGAAGAGTCCCTCAGCCACATCGCGGAAATGTCTCCGGTAAGGACATAGGGAAGGTCCCCTGGATCCCAGCGCACGGTGGTTTGGATGGTGTTGAGAAAGCAGTTGGTGGCCATTTCCGCCAGATGTTTGTCCTTAATCGTCTGCTTAAAGTGCTTGACCACGCCACTAAGGCTAGCACTTTCCGTCCAATTGAAAATCATAGGCGTCTCCTACCTTCCCATCTCGCAAGTTATCGTTGAGCGTTATTCTACGCACCGTCTTAGACAGGCCTCACGCTCCATCTGGACAAGGAGCAAGGGATCCCCTTTTGGCGATCCCTTGCTCGGTGATCGGCTAGGAGGGTGGAGCGGTCTTAATAGCCTGCTTAATTCCGTACACCATGTGGTTGACTCCCTTGTAGGTTGGCACCTTGCCAAGCAAGATGTTATTCCACTCGGCTGTAATGACATTGTCCGCGTTGCTGGCCCAAGTTGACAGGAACTTATCCGGCGCCTTGAGGGGAGCCGTGAGTTCGTACTTGACTGATCCGCCAACCGACGCCTCGTGGTCCCTCTTCAGGGTGTTGAAGTACGCGGTCGCGGCGGGAACATAAGCTGGGGACGCCACAGGGTGTTCGCCCAACATGGTACCTAACCCATGAGTGTCTAAATACGACAACACCAGCCACACGGCGCGAGGATTCGCAAGATTTGAAGGTGAGGCAATGCCGACTGCATCGTAAGGCTGAACATTTCTTTTCACAATCGGTTGGGGGGCCCATCCCCATTTGAATTTCGGCCCATCCTGCAAGATGCTTGTAGTCAGCCACTGTCCCCCACCCATCATCGGAACCTTACCGGTGGCAAAGACGGCTGTAGAGTTCGATACCGTGTAGGTGGGTGGAGCCACCCAGCCGTTTCTGATGGCCTTGACCATCAACGATGTTCCCACAATCAGTTGCTTGGCTGCCGTGACTTGGGTCGGAGCTGCAATCCGGTTTTCGAATGGCACGCCACCTGCCGATTCGGCATATTGTCCCATGAAAAAGACGGAGTTGTTGGGAGTAATCACTCCATAACGGGCCACCTTCGTCCCAGCCTTTTGGGTCAACACTTGGGCATCGTGGTAAAACTGAGCGTAGGTCCATCCTGGTTTAGGCAAAGGAAGGTGCGCTGCCTTAAACAAATTGGCGTTGTAGTAGTAGCCGTACGTGTTCATCATGGTCGGCAAGCCATACAGCTGACCACGCACGCGCCAATTGATGACCGCGTCTGGAGCATATTTTTTTAGGCTAAACCAGGGAACCCCAGGATTTTTCGCATACGTTGTCCAGTTGTAAAGTAGCTTTTGCGCTCCCCAGTTCTGCTCGTGCTCATTGCCCGACCAGAAAAGGTCTGGGAGATCATGAGCGGTGAACATGGTGTCGAGTTTCTGATAGTAGTCACTTGACGGCGTGGGAATATTTTTGACGTGAATCCACGGATACTTTTTCTCAAGCGGCTTCATCGCGTTGAGAATCAATTGATTGGTGTGCGCACTTTGCCAGGTCATCAGGGTCACAGTGACCGGTCTGTGTCCCGCAATCATTCGCGGATGCCAAGACCCCGCTCCCATGGCACCCATGGCTAACGTGCTTGCCGCTAAAACCCCAATCGAGACCTTGCCATAGCCCCTCATTAGAATCCTCCTTTTTGAGACACATGGTCGCGAGACGACGACCGATTTTGAAGTGTCACGTCGTGGATCATCACAGCAATTCGTGCCTAATACCGTTTGTTTTGCTGGGTCCACATCCCCCCCTTCAATGCAACTATTTCTCTTAGCGCACGGACGCGCCACCTAGTGACCCCAAGCCTTCCATGAAGTATCGTTGCGCCACAAAGAAAATGATTAACGGTGGAAGCATGTAGATAAGATCGGTAGCCATGTACTCGTTCCAAGGCGTGTTGTACACCCCACTAAACGATGCCATGCCAAGCGATAATGTCCACTTGGATTGCGAGCTTAGATAGACCAATGGTTGCAAGTAATCATTCCAAGCCCCTTGAAAGGCGAAAATGGCCATCGTAATCCACACGGGTCGGGTTAAGGGCACCATGATGCGGGTTAAAATCGTAAAATGGCCCGCTCCATCCAGTTTGGCAGCCTCGTCAAGGGAACGAGGGATAGAAAAGTAGTACTGGCGCGCCAAGAAGATGAAAAATGGATTGCCAAACCATGCGGGGACAATCAGAGGCAACCAGGTATCATACCAGCCTATATTAAGATAAAGTCGAAACATCGGAATGAGGCTCACGATGCCGGGGAGCATCATGCTTCCCACGAAGACGTAAAACCACACTCTTCGTCCGGGAAAACGAATGCGGGCTAGTCCATATCCAACCCACATGGAGCTCACCACCGATCCTATGGTAGACAAGGCGGCAATAATGGCCGTGTTAATAAACAGATGAACGAAGTTCACGGCTCGGATTCCTGCCCCGAAGTTGCTAACGTCAAAAGTTCGAGGAATAATTTGCGGAGGGAGATGATAGATCCCGTTATTAGTTTTGAGAGCTGTGGTAATCATCCAAAAAAAGGGCAAAAGCATCACCACGGAAAACACGACGATTAATGCCACGACGAAGCCTTGCCGAGTATTCCAATAGCTCTTGCGGCGCATAACCGCTCGAGGCATGGTCTCTGTCTTGAGCACGAGAAACCCTCCTATTCCGGGCTTTCTTCCGTATAGACCCACATTGAAGAGAGACGAAAGGTAAACACCGTAATCAAGATGATGGCCACAAACAGCACCCATACCTGGGCCTCAGCCAAGCCAAATTGCTGGTTCTGGAAAGCGTTCTGCCAAATGTTATACATGAAGAGATCCGTAGAGAATCCTGGTCCTCCTCCGGTGAGAACCGCCGGTTGATTAAAGGCTTGCATCGAACCGATAATGCCCATGACCAGTTCTAGGAATAAAATGGGACTAATGAGTGGTAGCGTCAGTCGGCGAAAAATCGCTAGGTCGCCTCCACCATCGAGGCGCGCCGCTTCATAAAGCTCCTGAGGCACGGCCTGCAATCCGGCGAGAAAAATAATCATCGTGCCACCAACGCCCCACAGCCCAATGATGACAATGGAGGGCAGTGCCATTGCATAGCTTCCTAGCCAAAGGCTCGTGGGCAGATGTAAGGCACGCAAAAGTTCATTGGCAAACCCAAACCTCGGGTCGAAAATAAATTTCCACAAGGTCAAGGTCGCAATCGACGGCAATACCACGGGAAGATAAAAGATCGTGCGAAAAACGCGAATGCCACGAAGCTTACGATTAAGCAGCATGGCCAGGGCCAACCCCAGAATAATGGACGAAGGCACGGACATCACGACGAACCACCCCGTTGCCGCTAACGAAGGCCAAAACGCAATATCGTGCTCAAATAAATAGAGATAGTTTTGGAATCCAATGAAGACGGGGTTGCTAGCCCCATTCCACGCCGTAAGCCCGTAATAGACGGATGTTACCAGCGGATACAAGACGAAAACGAGAAATCCAATAATCGATGGTAGAATAAAGAGATAACCAATCAGCGCGTCAGGATGGCGCCGCGAGCGGGCTTGAACAGAATGTGCGGCCACAGTCATTCCTCCCTATTGTGCATGCTAAATCTACCTTTCGGCCCAGCACCCCGGTTGGTGGGGTTCCGTGGTTGCTGCACGTCGGCAAGCATCCCGAAAAGACGTAAGGTCCCTCCCTGAGTGAGGAGGTCCACTCCCGTTTGAGGATTATTCATTCCGGTCCAGTTGCTGCCGTACACCCCATTAGGAAAACGATCATATCGGATAGCCATGGCCGCCTGGCGCTTCAGAGGTGAAAGCCACAAGGGACTGGGATCAACCCTCCACAACATGTTCAGTCCTCTTAGCAGGATGGCATTAAAGGGCGCATTGGATGTTCCCGCATTTTCTATCAATACCCCATTCAAGGGATCGACGAAGGCAGAAATAGCGGCAACCCCGAGTTGCTCGGCACGCTTCAGGTAAAGCGCTTTGCCCGTCGCCCGATACAGCAACACGTCGGCCTGCAGCACGACCCCCGCGTCATAGGTAAAGGGCGGTCCTGCCACCACTCCATCGGGACTCATACTATCGGAATAAATCCCGTTTAGCCCCCGCATGTATTTACGGTCCCACGCCGATATCGACCGTGCCCAATTTAAGTCCTTGGGATTTCTCGTCGCCAAATAGAGGCGAAGGACGGCGTCCAAAAAGCTTCCCGTTGCCGTTTGGGTGCGTGTCTGGCTGTTCTCATTGAAATATTCACCTCCTTGGGGAGAATTCGTCCGGTTCCAACCGCTTTCCAAGAACTTTGTGTCGACCTTTGCTTCTTTTAAAAAGAGGGGATTGCCCGTATCACGGTAAGCATGCAGGAGGTCTAAGTCGGTCCAGCCATTGTCGTCAAAATATGCCGTGCCCCCGCCCGCGCTAGCAACATACGATTCGTACCCAGGGGGTGACAAATAGGCGTCATAATATTGGGCAAGCCCCTGGTTAGCCGATTTCAACGCCATCCTCGCCTGAGCTTTGTCTAATACGGACGTGCTCTCGACCAGACCCGCCATAGCTTGAGTAAAGGGCCACAAGTAAGCGTATTGTAGTTGGGGACCAGTAGGAGGCGGCAAATGTTCTCGCGGATAGGAAAGTTCAATATATAGATGGGTCCCCGAGGCTAGATAATTCCTCTGCATTGCCCCCATAAGATTCCTAGCCGCCTGAGCATAGGACTCCATGGGTGCCGCTTGGGAATTTGAAGGGATAGACCGAATGGCCCAAGTCCAAAGCGCCTTGGTAAAGGGCATGTGATCCTGAGCATGGTTGGCCGTCGATAGCGTGGTTAACACGATGCGGCCTTTGCCATCGTGAGCTCCCACCGCTACCGGCTTCATGGCACCGACTGCCCTTCCTCCCACAGCCAACGTCTGATACCCCGAAGGGAGGCTGCGGTAGTAGCCGCCAGCGGCGTTTTGCCACACGACCGAGAGGTTCGCGTTTGCCCATATCACGCGATGTATACGCGAAGGTTTGACGGATACCGAAAACTTCGTCGGAAGTGGTGCTGATCCTTGGTCGCCAAGGTCAAGGAAACGCCCGCCGTGAGCAAGCCAACTCTGCAATTGACCTACATGTTTACGAAACGCTGCTTGGTAGCCGTTTTGATCTGAAAATCCATTATTCGACATCACCAACACTTGGAAAGATTTCAGGTTGGCCCACAAATCGGCCCGAGGATAGAAGTTTTCAGCGTGATTAGGCTTATACCAGAACAAGCTCACGTTATAGCCCATTTGGGTAAGCTGCCATGCCGCGTTGAGTTCCAAACCAGCCTCGTTGCTTACCACCGTAGGGGGTTTGGATGATGAAATGACCGTGTTCGGGTCACTGACGAGTACCGCAACCCGAATCCCCCGCTTCATGGGAATGCGCGGATCAAGCCTGGCCACAGCGGGAGCCTCAAGGTGCTTCGTGTGTCCCTGCGTCGAAATCGTCGCCGCATGCCAACCAAATCCAATCATGTGATGGCGCAAGAGGCTCTGGCTAGCGAGCAAGTAATGCGCCGTCACCGGAACACTCGACGTAGTGGGAGGCCGATGGAAGGCCCCTGTCTCGGGACCTACGGGAGCATGCGCCATCGCCCCAAATCCTCCATCTGCGTTCTGCAAGGTCAAACCATAGTTGTACTGCATCTCGGCCACGTCAGGCAGCCCTGCATTTGCACTGGCCATAACGTCGTTAAAGGTGCTGACCCCATTTTCCCAATCCATCCATGTATAATAGCCGGGCCCCGCTTTGGCTCCGTAACCCTGGTAGGCAAATCCCAACTCAAAGAGGCTGGCCACGCCTCGCCGAAGAGCCACGGGTTTTTTCTCTAAGTTCCATAGGGGCACGGCTAAAAAGTCCGTCGTCGTCGTTCGACTCACGCCGTTGTCGTTTATTAATCCTGCTCTGGCCCGCACCATGTCTAACCTCCAGGCCCGGCGCTCTGCCTCCGTACCTGCAACTTGGCTCGCCCGCTCCAAAGCGGTAACCGCTACCGCATTCTCTTCAGCAGATCCCACCGCAGTAGGCGTTTGCATAAACGTTCCCCAGACGGGCGAAGACCATGTCACTAGGCGGTTGGCTCCACGCTCGATGGATGGTCTTAGCACGCCGCCGTCGGCTCCAGGCAAATATTCTGCAATCGAAGCCTCCGCCCACAGAACGTGGGCCGTAGCTCCCAAGGTCGCGGGATCACGGGGATTCAGCGCCTGGTTCCACCCTCCTTGCGATGTCTGCTTTAGGGCTAGGCGATTGACGATGGCCCGCGCAGCGGTTACCTGGCCGTTTTCTGCCAACGCGACCGCGACGTAGGCGCTGGTATTGGCACCAGCCGGACTGCCCGTTTGTCGGGTTACTAGCCCTCTCGCTGAGACATGAGCCGTCAGATAGGCAAGCGCCCGCTGATAGGCGGTGGCATATCTCTGGGGATTGGATCCCGCAAGCCGCATCGGAGCCGAGACGCCAGAGCTGACCGGAAACGTATCGTGCGCCGGACCCACGGGATCCGCCGCCCAGGCAGTCGGGCCGGTCAATAAAATGCCTCCAAATAATATCGAGATCCATCGTTTCACGCTGCATTTCCCTCTCTCGCGATTTGCATGACCGTTTTCACATCGTTTCTCGCAAGTCTATCAATCTATTCGCATATATTCAATATACTCCGTAAAAATAAAAATATACTTCAATACGTCGGGGATCTTTGACCGCATTCCCGAAGACGGCTTCGGACACTTCGCGATCTCGGCAGATCGACCGCGTCATCACAAACCTTGCACCGCATGCAAACTTTCGCGACAAATAATTCGTTGACGGAACGATGTTATTCGTTTGTCGCTGTGATGAATGCAATTAAATATACTCTGTTCTACCTAAGTATATTGACTATACCGAAATATAGATC
>JAJZZI010000202.1 GCA_021797635.1 Bacillota bacterium
GTATACCATGTCTGTCACTGACAGACATCGGGGATTTTACGGGGGATTATGGTGTCCTCGGCCCCCGGTTTTTTCTGAGTCGCTCGGTGGATGATCCGGGGACCCGTGATCGACTCCAAAATCGCAAAAAACCTTATGAGAACGCCATAAAACGGGAGCGCTCTGGTATAACCCAGCTTCCGCATGTCAGAATAACGAAATTCGGCGAATTTATTGGGGCCTAACCGGAACGGCCTTGTCCAGAGAGCGTTTGTTTTAAATATTGATTACACATTAACGCCATCGTGTACTAGTCACTCTGAAAGATGAAATGGCCTCTTAAGAGGGTTGCTTCTACCTCTCGTCCCTCGCTCAGCACCGCTAGGTCTGCCCATTGGCCGCTGGCGATCCGTCCGCGGTCCACTTGTCCTAAACGAGACCAGGGAGCACGGCTCAGGCTAGCGATCACTTGAGATTCCGAAATTCCCCAAGATAGCAGATTACGATAGGCTTGATCGAGGGTTAATTTACTGCCTGCTAGGGTTCCTGAGGGCAGCCTAACGGCCTTTTCATCCACATCGACAGTTAACTCTCCCAAGCGATGCTTGCCATTAGGCAATCCTACCGCCGAAATGCCATCTGTCACGGCCACCACGCGCCCCCGGCAAGCTTGAAATACGAGGCGCACCACGTGAGGATGGATGTGGACCCCATCGGCAATCACTTCCACAAACATTCTTGGATCCGATAGGGCCAAGCCAACCAAGCCAGGGTCACGATGATGTAGGGAAGGCATGGCATTGAAAAGATGGGTTACGCCGTTGGCCCCACGATCCAGGGCCGCTTCGGCCGTCTCTAGACTGGCGCCCGTATGCCCCAGATTCACCCGTATGCCTTGGTCTCTAAGCCAGGCAATCTGCTCTAGCGCGCCCTCCATCTCAGGGGCGATGGTAATCAGGCGAACCCTCCCGGCCGAACGCTGGACTAAGTCCTCGATCTCCTGGCGATCTATGGGTCTAATCCGGCTTAGGGGTTGCGCGCCACGGTGGTCCGGGTCAATATAGGGCCCCTCTAGGTGGACGCCCAAGATCTCGGCCTGGTTCCCCTTTGGCTGAAATGTACCCACGGCCTGAACCGCCATAGCCAGGTCCCCCGGCGTCGCCGTCAAAGTGGTGGCCAGAAAGCCCGTCACCCCATAGCGGGGAAGTTGCCCACTAATCTGTTCCAGTGCCTCGCTGGAGGCGTCCATGGTGTCACTGCCTCCGGCACCGTGCACGTGAAGATCGATGAATCCCGGAACAATAAACCGTTTGGGTGCCGAGGGCACCGAATCTACCGACGTAATGCGCCCTTGATCGTTCCAACGCACGACTCCGTTGATGAACAAGCCTTGCTCACTTGACCAGATGCGTCCTTCAATATGCCCCGCCATCGGCTGATCTCCTTTGCTCACTCCACATACGCGCCAGCATGGCTGCGCCCACCACTGGCTCGACCGGACTACGCGAGAGCCTTTCCCTATGTCCTTGGCTCCACCATTCACGCTCCAACCAGGGCATGAGCACCGTCGCCAATCCTCCGCTTACGCCTATGGCCCCCCCGGTCCAATGCAATTGCGCGAGCGCGTTGGCCATCAGCTTGGTGAGACCTTGGCAGGCTTCGGTCACAATACGATGCGAAACGGTATCGGACTCGGCTAAGCCGACCACGTCGGCCGCTAGATTGGCGGCAAGATGAGGATCAAAACTTGGTCCATACCAGTATGCCAACAGCTCTTGAGGTTGCTTCACATTCCATCGTCGCATCACTAAGTCGACAAGGGCGGTCTCCTCGCCCCATCCTTCCCAAGCCGCCAATACCGATTTGGCGGCCTCAGTCCCCAACCACACTCCGGACGCAACATCGCCAAAACGCCACCCGTAACCTCCACGGCGCACCGAACGGATTCCATCACTGGCATAGACCACGGAGCCGGTGCCGACAATCGCGATCACCGCCGGCCCCCCTCCGCCCAAAGCAGCCCAGGCAACCTGGTAGTCGCCGGTGACCCAAAATCTTTGCAGGGGCAGTCTCGTAAAATAATCCACCCACCCAGAATGCACCTCTGGTCGGTCGGAGCCTGCCAACCCCGCCACCATAGCCGCCACGTCGACATCTAAGCGGACAACCTCATCCCATAAGGCTTCAAACGCGGCCTTAGCTTGTTCCCAACCCACAACCAGGATATTGGTGGGACCGGCATTCGCCTCGAACAAGAGTTTACCCGAAGCGTCAGTGAGTTGCAGCCGGGTCGAACTGCCTCCTCCGTCAAGGCCGGCAAAACAAGGTCCCGCCCGTCGAAGATTCATTTTGCAATGGTCCCGTAGGTCTCGAAAAAGGCGGGATAACTAATCGCCACGGCTTCCCCGCCTTCCAGTTCCGTCGACCCCTCGGCTACGGCCGAGGCAATCGTTAACATCATCGCAATACGGTGGTCACGATGGGCGTTAACCACGGTCCCGCGAAGGGAGGTTGGCCCATGCACCCTCAGACCGTCAGGAAGCTCTTCGATCTGCGATCCCATGCGCACCAATCCTTCCATGGTGGTCTTTATGCGATCACTCTCTTTGACGCGTAACTCTTCGGCTCCGGTGACCGTGGTGACACCTTTTGCTTGGGAGGCCAGAAGCGCAACTAAGGGAAGCTCATCAATCATCGCCGGGACCTGTTGGCGAACGACGTCCACCGCTCGTAAAGCCCCGTGGGCGATCAGGATGTCGCCCCATGGTTCAGGGTCTCGTCCGCGCTCCTGGAACTCGATGGCGGCCCCCATCGCCTGCAGCAACCGGTAAAAACCAAGGCGCCCGGGGTTTAGGCTGACCGACTCTAAAACGAGTCGCGAACCTGGAAGCAGGGCGGCGAGCGTCGCCCAAAATGCCCCTGATGACGGATCTCCGGGCACTTTAACGTCGACAGCGGGAAAAGCCTCAGGGTGGGGATCGACCGTAATCCGAAATCCCGCAACCTCCGGCTGCGTCACCATTTTGGCACCCATCGCGGTTAACATGCGCTCAGTATGATCGCGGGTGGCGATCGGCTCCCCTACCGTCAACGATCCACCGCCTAAAAGACCCGCTAAGAGCAAACTTGACTTCACTTGCGCCGAAGCGACCTTGAGGTGAACCGTTCCCCCGCTCACACCACCACCTTTAATGGCAATCGGCGCCAATCCTCCCTGCCGCGTCCACACGCTCGCTCCTAGATCGGCCAGCGGCCCGGTCACGCGCGCCATCGGGCGCTGGCTCAAGGATTCGTCACCGTAAAGCACGGTAAGATAGCCTCGACGGCCCGTCGCAAGGCCAGTAGCCAGTCGCGTGGTCGTGCCTGAATTTCCGCAATCGATCGGTTGTCGAGGTTCCGTCCACGCCATAATGCCTCCGGCGCCCTCTAAGATCAACCGGTCACCGCTTTTCTCCCGAACTTTGGTACCAAATGCTTGGGCAACCCGCAAGCTCGCTTCGGTGTCCCCCGCACGAAGCCATCCCTGGATCTCTGATGTACCGCGCATGAGCGTCGAAAACAAGATCGCCCGATGGGTAATCGATTTATCTCCAGGCATGCGCATGCGACTAATAAACGGCTTTCGCATTGGGCTTAGCTGCATTCGTCTTCCTGCCTTTCTAAAAAAGGGGTTATATCACGGGAGTGACTCACTTTATGCGCAAGAGTCCCTTTTATCGCGGTCCAGCGGTATCACGTGGCGCGGCCGCCTCTCGACTACTCATAGCTTCCCGCTGCAGGATTATGCCATGCGTAGTCGCTAAAAGCCTGCACCATCTTCGCTCCATGGGTTCTATTCCGTCCCGTGCTTGGTATCTGCCTCAAGTACCCGCCGCCGGACCGTGACAGCCTGCTCTAAGCCTCGCAAAGGCTCCTCTGCTTGAAGATCTTGCTTCCATCCGTCCAACACCTGGGCAAACTCGTCCAGAACTTGGACCAAAGCCTGCCGATTCGCCGCTAAGATTTCTTGCCATAGATCTGCGCTCGAACTGCCCACGCGACTCGTGTCCATAAAACCAGAACCTGTCATCCGTTCCCACTGCTTTCGGGCGGGGCCACAGCGTTCGGCCGTCACCAACAGTGCCGCTGAGACTAGATAGGGAAGATGACTGACCACTGCGGCAATCTGGTCATGGCTCTGGCCATCAATGCCATACCCATGCATGCCAAGGACTCCTAGGATTTCGGCCACAATCGACGGTGGCGGTCCGAGGCGCCCCGGTACCGGAATCACCGCACACACGTGGCCTCGGAACAGCTCCGGGCTTGATGCATCATACCCCGTTAATTCCCGTCCGGCCATGGGGTGTAGGCAAAGCGGCGTCAGGTGCCCGGGCAATGCCGCGAGACTGGGTAGGATGACCCCCTTCACGGAACTCACATCGATAATGAGCTGCGTCCGCTTCACCGCTTCCGCCCACCGCTTCAGCCAAGTACCCACAGCCGCCAGCGGGGTAGCTACTAAGAGCCAGTCCACATCCTCCGCCCATTCGCGCCAATCCCCGCCCGGATTCGCGATCACCGCTTCAGCGAATGCTGCATCCATGGCATCGTCGTTGACGTCATAACCACGCACCAAATATCCCGCCTGAGAAAAAGCCTTCGCTGCCGAACCCCCGATTAATCCAAGTCCAATGATGCCGATGGACGGACGTGGATGCATTATAGAGTCCGTCCCACCACTTCAGCTATGGCTCTTAACGAATGCACCAGCTCCGCCAGATGGGGCAGGTTCAGACTTTGCGGTCCATCAGACAACGCCTGCGCCGGGTTAGGGTGCGCCTCAATAATCAACCCGTCCGCCCCAGCCGCCACCGCGGCTCGAGCCATCGGTGCCACCCAGTGCCAATGCCCGGTAGAGTGCGACGGATCGATGACCACGGGCAAGTGGGAAAGGTCTTTAATCACGGGAATCGCACTCAGATCCAACGTGTTCCGCGTCTTGGACTCATAAGTGCGAATGCCCCGCTCGCATAAAATAACGTTGGGGTTGCCATGCGCGACGATGTATTCGGCGGCCTGCAGCCACTCGTCAATGGTAGCGGAAAGGCCGCGCTTTAACAGCACGGGCTTAGCGGTCTGACCGACGGCCTTCAATAATTCATAGTTTTGCATGTTACGCGCACCGATCTGCACCACGTCCGCCCATTCCGCGACCTGCTGTAGACTTTCATGGTCCACTGCCTCCGTAATGATGGCAAGACCGTATCGTTCGCGAGCTTCGGCTAGAATCTTTAGGCCGTCGACGCGCATGCCTTGAAAGCTATACGGTGAAGTACGAGGCTTATAGGCTCCACCGCGCAGCACCGACAAGCCTAGTTCATGAACCACTTGGGCGGCCTCCAAGACTTGGTCGTGGGATTCTACCGCGCAAGGGCCGGCCATCACCACCACTCGCTTTCCACCCACCGGGACATTGCCAATATTAATAATGCTATCGTCCGGATGAAACTCGCGACTAACCAATTTGTATGGGCGATGCACCGGGACCACCTGTTCTACTCCAGCCATCGAGGCCACCGCAAACACCCTTTCCGTATTCTCTCCAATGACTCCAATAACCGTTCTCTCGACTCCTTGCGAAATATGAACCTGAAAGCCTTCATCGACCAAACGTTGGCGGATAGCCGTAATTTGGTCTTGGTTGGCATCGTGACGCATGACGACAATCATCGCTGTCCTCCTCTCTTTCCTTCCACATCTCTCGCGTCGGAATGATCAAACGAAGGCCTTCCTCCCCTACTTAGGGACGAAGGCCTTCACTCCGCGGTACCACCCTATTGGTTCTCCCATGGAGAACCACTTAGTCAGCAACGGTCACATGATGACCGCGCTGTCTTCTATAACGGGAAGCACCGTCTTGTCTACTGCTCCAAGGCACCGCGAGGTTCGACGCGCACTCCCAGGTGTACGGTCTGGAGATAAGGCACGGCTCGCACCAACCGCCGATTCTCTTCGCCTCTTATCATCCGACGCCTTCCCGGTCATCGTTTTAAACATTATTCGATTGAACCGCATATTACAACGAGTCGACACGGGTGTCAAGACGGACGGTTAACATCGATACCGCATTCGGCAGCCAATACCCTCATGAACCTAAATCACACGAGCACGCAAACCCAATGGGGCCCACCGTCCCCTTCTTGGGTGCCAATCCATACCTGCCGAATCCGTGGCCCCGGTCAAGGGCCTTCAATGCGTCTCGGCACCGGTGAACGAGATGGGCCGTGCCAGACTGCCAGCTGTCATCAAAAAACAGCTCCATCCCCTGCCGAAGGCAACTTTGCCACCGGCTCCTGTCACCTCCAAGGAACCCAGGCATGCGCATCAGTTCGCAGGGGCATCACTTCGGGATCGGGTCGCCTGCAACTCACCGTGCTGTCGAACGGAATCCTATGGGGTGTGCTTTATCGGACGTAGTGATGGAGGTTCCGAGCCCTCTAAACTCAAAGTGACCGCCGCGACATCTAGGGCAAATGGTCTATGACATCGAGCGCCCGAAATTCACTCAAACGTGATCCAAGGCCTTACGCATGGGTCGCAAAAATTCATAGGCGGTCTTGGCCAGGTTCCCTTGTTCTGCCATCAGTGCCTCGGTTAAGGCGCTGCCCACAATCACACCATCCGCAATTTCACCAATAGCTCGCGCGTGCTCTGGTGTCGAAATACCAAACCCGATGGCCACCGGCAAGTCCGTCATCGCTTTAATTCTTTGAACCATGTTAGTCACCCCTACGTCAATACCCGAGCGCGACCCGGTCACTCCGGTGACCGAAACCCCGTAAATAAAGCCCTTGGAGGTGCTAATGTTCCGAAGGTGTTGACTGGTCGAGGTTGGCGCCACCAAAGGCACCAAGGCTAATTGCCGTTTATCAAATTCCCTGCTGAGCGCTCCCGATTCTACCCAGGGCAAGTCAGGAACCACAGCGCCCGCCATCCCTACGTCGGCAGCCTGGTGGGCAAACCCCGCGTATCCCCGTCGAAGCACCGGATTCACGTAGGTCAAAAAGATTCTGGGAGCTCCAACCGGAAGCCGGCTCAACGCGGAAAAAATTTGGTCTATGGTCACGCCTGCCGCTAGCGCTTCTCCCGCCGCCCGTTGAAGCACCGGCCCGTCAGCCAACGGGTCAGAGAAGGGGATCCCAATTTCCACCAGATCCGCTCCGGCCTCTTCCGCCGCTCGAATCAAGTCCGCCAACACCGATAGGGTCGGATAACCGGCGGTAAAAAACGGGATCAGCGCAGCCCGGCCTTCCCCTCGTGCCAAGCCAAATGCCTGTTTGATGGCCTCATAACCGGAATACTGACTCAATGGCTCGATCCCCCCTGTTCCAGCGCGAAAATTGCATCAACATCTTTATCGCCACGACCCGAGATGTTTATCAACACTCGAGCTCCCGCCTTGCGTAGGTCATGGCGTTCTCGCAATACCCAGGCCACAGCATGCGCACTCTCGAGTGCGGGAATGATCCCTTCCCACTGTGCAAATTGATGAAAGGCATCCAGAGCCTCGCTGTCGGTTACGGAAAAGTATTGGGCGCGGCCACTATGGTGAAGGTAGGCGTGCTCCGGCCCCACTCCGGGATAGTCGAGGCCCGCCGAGATCGAATGCGCCGGATGAATCTGACCGTCCTCGTTCTGCAGCAGATAGCTCATGGCGCCATGGAGCACACCCGTTTCGCCCACACTGATGCTAGCCGCATGGCGCCCGCTGGCAATCCCTTCGCCGGCCGCTTCAACACCGACTAACTTCACCGGGTCGTTGCGGAAGGGGTAAAAGATGCCCATGCCGTTGGATCCGCCTCCGATGCACGCTACCACGTGAGTTGGCAAGCCGCCCCCTACGCTTGTCATTTGTCGACGCGCTTCTTTGCCAATTACCGCTTGGAAATCACGCACCATCATGGGGTACGGATGGGGCCCTACCACAGAACCAATGACGTAAAAGGTGGTGCGGACATGGGTCACCCAATCGCGAATCGCCTCATTAGTCGCATCCTTCAAGGTTTTGGTTCCGCTATGCACGGGCGTGACCTTGGCTCCAAGGACCTTCATCCGGTAGACATTAAGAGCCTGGCGGCGAACATCTTCCTCGCCCATGAAAATCTCCGCTTCCAGGCCAAACAAACTAGCCGCGGTGGCCGTGGCCACGCCGTGCTGACCCGCTCCGGTTTCTGCAATGATACGGTTTTTGTGCATACGACGGGCCAACAAAGTCTGGCCGATGGTGTTGTTAATTTTATGAGCCCCCGTATGGTTGAGATCTTCCCGCTTCAAGTACACCTCAAACCCTAAGGCTTCACTCATGCGATCCGCCCGACGTAGGGGAGTGGGTCTGCCTACATAATTTCTCAAATATTCTTGGAGTTCTGCCTTGAATTCCGGGTCCATACGCCAGCGACGATACGCTGACTCCAATTCATCGAGTGCGGGAATCAAGGTTTCCGGAACATAGCGCCCGCCAAACGGACCAAATCTTCCCGACGCATCGGGCACGCGTTTCATTGTGGGCACGCCTTAGCCTCCTTAATAAATTGCGCAATGAGTTCGGGATCTTTTTGATAATCTCGCTCCACTCCGGTGGAAACGTCGACTCCGCTTGGCTTTAAGTGATCGACGACCCGTCGGACGTTTTCCGGGCGAAGACCACCCGATATCCAATATGGTCCCCCCTGATGCGGAAGAGCCCACTCCCAGGCAATCCCCGACCCGGACCGCGGACCATCCAACAGCCAGACGTCAGCGCCAACCACCGTAATATCGGTGGCAATGGCCATCATCCCTTGCTCCTTGGCCCAGCCGGTCCATCCTTCAGGACAGCGCCCGTGACACTGAACGCCAAAGAGACCCACTTGGTCGGCTATCTCCGCCAAGCTCTCCAGTCGCGTTATATCGCGGAACACCCCGATATAACGTCCAGGAACGCTACGGACAATGGTCCGAGCTCCCTTTTCGTCGACCTGGCGGGGACTAGGCGCAAACACCAAGCCGAGAAAGTCCGCGCCCGCTTGCCAGGCCAAGCGCGCGGTTTCCGCCGTCCTGATCCCGCAAATTTTCACCACTGGCCCACTCATATGCCCATATCCTCCAGCACGCGATGACCTCGCATGAGCGCCTCCCCCACCAACACCCCTCGGTAACCGAAATTCTTTAAGCGCTCAATATCGGCGGCGGTACGAATGCCGCTTTCACTAATCGCCAGCACGTTTTGAGGAAGATAGGCCGCCATGCGCTCAGAAAACTCTAGGCTCGTATGAAAGCTGTCCAGGTCTCGGTTATTGACTCCGACTAACCGCGCATCCACCGATAGCGCTATCTCCAATTCTTGCTGGGAGTGCACTTCGATTAAGGCATCCATCCCAAGGGCTTCCACCAGTTGCTTTAAATCGCCTAGCTGCCTAGCGTCATGTACAATGCGCACGATCAGAAGCACGGCATCCGCACCATGGCTTCTCGCCTGCCATATCTGAATCGGGTCGCGGACAAAATCTTTACAAAGGACGGGAAGATCCGTTCGCTGGCGCACACGCGCCAGGTGGTCCATCGAGCCGGCGAAGAACTCTGGCTCGGTTAAGACCGAGATCGCCGTTGCGCCAAGAGTCTGATAGTGCATGGCTTGGGCCACGGGGTCGTAATGCTCGGTGAGCCATCCTTTAGAGGGTGATCGGTGCTTACACTCCGCGATCACTCCCATGGCACGGGCGCTTGCCATCCGCTTCAGGAGTGACCGGGCTTCTACCGCGTGCGCCGCCCGTTCTTTAATGGTCTCTGATTCACGTCGCCAAGAAGCTGCCCGCGCCTCAACTGACGCCACAATGTCATCTAAAAACACGTCGCTACCTCCCCGAGACTCCATCTCTTACGACGCCGTGCGCGCGCCACCAGAAAGCTCTTGCAGGCGTGCCAATACCCGAGCCGCGCTGCCGCTCGTCACCGACTCCCGCGCTACGCGCACTCCTTGGCAAGGACTATCCACCATGCGAGCGGCATAGAGCGCGACGCCGGCATTCGCTAACACAACATCCAAATAGGGACCGGGCTCGCCTGCCAAAAGGCGCAAGCAAATTTCCGCATTGACGGTCGGATCCCCCCCAATCACGGAGGATTTGGAATATCCCGGCAACCCGAAGTCCTCAGGAGTCCACTCGCCGGTTACGATGTTTCCGCCGTCGACTAAGGCGTATTGAGTCACTCCGGACAAGGTGACCTCGTCCAACCCATCACCGTGTACGACCAGGGCACGATCCACGTTCAGTCGGACCAGCGCCTCCGCCATTAATTGAATTCGACTCGCGTCAAAGACTCCAATCACCTGAAATTCGGGAACAGCGGGGTTGGTCAAGGGCCCGAGCAAATTAAACACCGTGCGTATTCCCAGATCACGACGGACGGGTGCCGCATACCTCATAGCGGTATGCACGCTTTGGGCAAATAAAAAGCCAAATCCCGTCTCTTCGACCATACGCATCAACACGGAAGGTTCAGGACTAAGTTGGATTCCTAGCGCTTCCAGCAAATCAGCGCTTCCACTCTTCGAACTTGCCGCGCGATTTCCATGTTTGACCACGCTCGCACCCGCTCCCGCCGCAACCAGGGCCGCTACCGTAGAGATATTAAAGCTATGCGAGCCATCCCCGCCCGTGCCGCAGGTATCTACAATCGGACGGCGAGCAACGGCCACGGGCAGGGCATGACGTCGCATCGAGCGGGCAAACCCTGAAATTTCCTCTGGCGACTCCCCACGCATGCGAAGAGCCATTAACAAAGCGCCAATTTGGGGACCCGTCGCTTCCCCTACCATAATGAGGTCCATCACCTCTTCCGCTACCGCCTGGGGCAATCGCTCGCCTTCGGCCAATTGGTTAAGGATTTTCGTCATCGAAATACTCACATTGTCCCTCCTTCCTGATTTCGTTGGCCATCGCCCTTTACCGCCCTCGCGGGAGGTAATATTTTTAGAAAATTTCGCAGTATTTGCATGCCGTCCGGAGTCAAGATCGACTCTGGATGAAATTGAATGCCATAGGTAGGATAGCGATGGTGGCGGACCGCCATCACCGTACCATCATCTGATTCGGCCAGCACCTCGATCGGAATCCCTGGCCCCAAGTGCACGGCAAGAGAATGGTAGCGGCCAGCTAAAAATCCATCGCCAACCTGATCGAACAACTCCGGCCCCCGCCCTTTATGATAAACTTGATCCGCTTTGCCGTGCATCAGACGGACGGCAGGCACCACTTCGCCGCCGAATGCTTCAACAATTGCTTGGTGCCCCAGGCAGACCCCTAAAATAGGAACTTCTGGCGCCATACGGCGAATCAGCGGCACAATCACCCCCGCGTCTTGGGGGCGTCCCGGTCCGGGTGAAATGACGACCCGATCGGGGTTAAGGGCGGCCAGCGTCTCGACATCGGCGTCGTCATTGCGGACGACGGTCAGGTCCTCGCCTAAAATACCCAAATATTGCACGAGGTTATAGGTAAACGAATCGTAGTTGTCCACCATCAAAATCACAGCCATGCCTCCTCGTTGGCCTCTAAGACCGATAAGGGCGCTGCAGCTTTATTGAATGACTCTCGCCGTTCCTTCTCGGAATCAGAGTCGGCCACAATACCGCCCCCCGCTTGAACGACCACCTGCCCATCAGGCGCTACTTCTAGCGTGCGAATCGCGATGCACGTATCTAGATCCCCTCGATGAGAGAAATAGCCCACCACTCCCCCGTAGGCACCGCGAGCATCGGGTTCCAACATTTCAATGATTTCCATCGCCCGCACTTTCGGGGCCCCGCTCAAGGTTCCTGCCGGAAAGCTGGCCGCCAGCGCGTCCAAGGCGTCATGTTCTGGTCGAAGACGGCCTTTAACTTCGGACGCGATGTGCATCACGTGAGAATACGATTCGCGCACCATCAATTCATTCACCGCCACGGACCCATATTGGCTGACGCGGCCCAAATCATTACGGGCTAGATCGACTAACATGGTATGCTCCGAAAGCTCCTTGGCATCATGCATCAGATCTTGCCATAGGGCTTCATCCTCATCGGCATCCGCGCCACGATGGCGAGTTCCGGCGATCGGGCGATTGACCACTGAACCGTTGGACACTCGAATTAGCGCTTCCGGCGAAGCCCCAACCAGAGTCTTATGGGATCCTTCAAAGTAGAACAAATATGGCGATGGATTTACTAGCCGGAGCTTGCGGTAGAGATGAAAGGGATCTCCATCAATGGCGCTGGTGAGTCTTTGCGACAGCACCACCTGAAAAATGTCACCCGCATAGATATATTGCCTGGCCTCCTCGACCATCTCGTGATACTGCTCGCGATCCAAGTTCGAAGTGATTGGGGAGACGCGCCTGACGATGGGAGAAGACCAGTTTAACGACGAGCGCAGCGCCGCCTCCACCGCTTGCAACCGTTCGCGGGCCTCGACTTCCTGGTCTACCGGTGCTTCCGAGATGATCGCCACCGTATGGCGATGGTGGTCAAAAGCGACCACGACTTGCGGCCAGAACCACTCCCAATCGGGACCTTGATGGGCATGAACGGACGGTAGATGTTCCAGCCTTCGCACCCAATCATAAGCAAAGTAGCCTAGTGCTCCACCGGGATATGGCAATTCGACCGACGGAGGTACCGCCACCCGAAATCGGGCATTCCCTTGGCGCAGTAGCGTCATCGGGTCGTCGTCTACCGAAGACCACTGATCCGATTCGACCACGGCTTGATGGTCGCGGTGGTAGAGCACGGCCTTGGCGCCGACACCAATAAAAGAGTAGCGCGCCACCTTTAAGTCGCCTTCTACACTTTCTAAAAGCGCACGCGCACCTAAAGGGCGCAAGCGAATAAACGCAGATATTGGGGTCAATTGGTCGACGGTAAAGCGCTTGACGACCGCTAAGTGCGGTCCGTCTCCGCGCCACAGTGTAGTTGAGTCATTGGGTTCCATATCACGCCTCCCGCAGATCAAAATAACCTTCTCCCCTTGGGGACGAAGGTTTTCTCCGCGGTGCCACCCTGATTAGACCGAAGCGGTCTCACTTGACCGATACGGGAACACGCCCTAACGGGAATTCCGATATCGCCTTCCCGGTTAACGGTGGAAGAATCCGCCCAAGCCTACTGCGCTTTTCGGTTGGAAGCTCACGGGCCCATTCCTTTGGCGTTCGTATGTCTCCCTTGCACCATTTGGGCGACTCTCTAAAATACGGTCAACCAAAGTACTCTTCCCGGTCATTGCCTTTCGCAAGGTATAGTGACCTCTTACGTGTACTGTAACTCCACCCCGCCAAACTGTCAAGATGAGGCGCGGCTTGACGAAGCGCTGATGACGATTCCTTTGAGCACGACAAAGAGAGATCGTTCGTAATATAATTGAAAAATCTCCACCTGCCCCGTCATTTGATGGTCGGAAAATATAACGAAAGTTGGTGTCCTATGTATGAAGTGTATGTCGGAGGTTACCGATCCGCCGAGCTTGCCGGAATTCACCATCTGCAACTAGACGAGGAGAGCGGACAACTACGCGCCTTAGATCAATTTTCAGGCATTGACAATCCGTCCTACCTATTGTGGGATGGTTCCCGGCAACATCTATACGCGGTCAGCGAATCGCACGATCGGGCGCGTGTAGCCAGCTATCATATCGACGACAACGGTCGATTACAACTAGAAAACACTGAGGCCACTTCAGGCGGATCCCCATGCCACTTGACCATGACCGCTGACCGCCAAGGCCTACTTTGCACCAACTATATGGGCGCCTCCGTAGATTGGTTTCCGCTGGATAGTACTGGACGCCTTTATCCCCGGATAAGCGAGGTAAGACACACCGGCAGTGGGCCTCGAAAAGATCGCCAGAGTCAGGCCCATCCCCATTCCGCCTGGACCGATCCCTCAGGTCTTTACGTTATCGTACCCGACCTTGGATTAGACCGTTTGCTGATCTACCGACCAGACTTGAAACAAAAGGCCCTTCAGGAAATGGCCAGGGTCGCTGTGCCTCCGGGCAGTGGCCCTCGTCATCTTGCCTTTCACTCCAATGGCCAGTTTGTCTATGTGGTAAATGAACTTAGCTCCACGGTTAGTGTGTTTACCTACCGCCCCGAGCCTCTAGCCTTGGAACTTGTAGACACCGTTTCTGCCCTTCCTCAAGGATTTCGTGGTTCAAGCGACGCAGCGCACATCATCGTTTCGTCCGACAGTACGATGCTTTACGTGTCCAACCGCGGATCCAATACGATTGCCTGCTTTGCCATTGAAGACCAAGGACAACGGCTCAGGCACCTGGCCGACATTCCTACGATAGCTCACTTCCCCCGGCATTTTAGTATGTCCCCCGATGAGCGCTGGATGCTGGTCGGCGGCCAAAAAGCCGACCTGGTCGAGGTGTTGTCGATGCAAGATGGGATTCCCACGCCTCATGGATCCATGTTCTCCACACCGCAGCCCACATTCATTGCCGTTGGCTAGCCCTTTTTGACCAGACAGACAATTCTGTACAATCTGGTTACAGGAAAAGTACCGACCAAATGGAAGAAATTCCTTACCATCCGAGGTCAAGGGTCCTTGTGGGAGGATGGGGCCCCGTCATTACAGGGTACGGGAGCCTGGCAGGGAAATGTTCAACGCGATGCGCCTAATACCCCACACAGTCGTAGGTATCAGCCGCGTTCGTGTCCGTATGATCAGGCGTTCCCGCAGCTGCCCGCGAGCACCCTCGTATTATAGACACGGCCCAGGGCATCGTAGCATCGTTCAAACAAGTCGGGGGTGTTTGGAGCTTCAGGCGGTCGATGATTAACCCCTGTTTTCCATCCTCCTTTGATCCGGTTCCACAGCCGCTACGTGCAACACTTCGATGGCTTCTGCGGTCCCGCCTTTCAAGATATCCCGGCAAATTGAAATGGCCTCGAGGATCCTCGCTCGGTCCCGCTCCGTTTCTTCCAGCATAGCGATACCTCCTCTTCACTTTCTTCTCTTTATGGGGCTATCATACCGATAAGTTATTTCAAATCTGTGACCAACACGCTTAACAATATGTAGTATGCCCCCGCTTTTACTCCCCATACGTCATGGCTCTGAAAAGACTGTCTACGCGACGCTCCTGCAGATTTTTCTTCGGCATACGCCGTCTATGGAGACCTCGACACAGTTATCCCGCCGTTATGGTAGATTTAGGACCTAAACCGAATATAGGAGGCGTCAGGTATGGCACTCATACAATGTCATTTCTTCTCCGACGTGTTGCAGCTTAGCACCTCGATGACCGTTATCCTTCCGCAACAGACGGTCAGTCAAATTGGAATGACGGGTACGGCAGGAGATGGCCGCCACCCTACCTTGTATTTGCTTCACGGCATGTCCGACGACGACACCATTTGGCTAAGGCGAACGTCCATTGAACGTTATGTGGCTCCAATGGGTTTGGCCGTGGTTATGCCTCAAGTTCACCGCAGTTTTTATACCGACATGGTCGAAGGAAGCCAATATTGGACGTTTATCAGTGAGGAGCTGCCTCGATTAGCCCAATCTTTTTTTCCTCTATCGACACACCGTGAGGCTAACTTTGTTGCTGGCTTATCTATGGGGGGCTATGGAGCGTTCAAATTGGCCCTCACCCACCCCGATCGTTTCGCGGCTGCGGCCAGCCTATCAGGTGCGTTGAACGTGGCTAAAACAGCGCCCAGCCGAGATGAAATGCGCCGGGTATTCGGCAGCCAAGCGTTTTCTGGGACTCCCAATGACTTATTGTGGCTTCTGTCCCAGGTGGATAAGAGTCATGGCCCCAAGCCTCGCCTGTATCAGTGCTGTGGCACCGAAGACTTTTTGTATGAAGACAACCAGACCTTTAAACGAGCCGCCGAGCTTACCTCACTGCCCTACGTTTACCAGGAGGAGCCCGGCACACACGAATGGGGATACTGGGATAAGGCCATCCAAGACGTGCTTGCCTGGCTCCCACTTAGCCAATAACATAGCGCCCCAGTGCGCTTTCACATCGGGTCCAAAGCACCCCGTTGGGACCTCGTGAAACGGAAGCGAACCCCATCGTCTTGAGTCCTCTCACGATCAGTCAGTAGGAATACGATTCCCTACTGACTGATACACACCCTTCCTGCAACCAACGCCCCATACGCCTTCAGGTCCAGCTTGACGGTCGCTGCAGCGTTTCACAAGGCTCGAGGTGAGTTTCTTGGCAGCGCATGATAAATTTGCGTTATGGTACAGTTATCCATTTCTCGAAGGGGTTTGTACAGTTTCCTTAAATGTTGTTTATATTTATCTAATAATGTAAAATCTTGATGTGAAACGAAAATTGGTGAGTATTCACGAAGCTGCGCAATTTTTGGGGGTCACCCACCCGACGACCTTGCGTCGATGGGAGCGAGAGGGACGGCTCTTACCGGATGTACGGACTCGCGGCGGGGATCGGCGCTATGATCTGAATCGCTTGGGGGTCCGAGCTCGTGTTCGCCATTTGCGAAGCCAAGCAGGGGGAAGTGGTGATTCTCAATCACGGCGAGGACACCACGTTTAAGGAGGACTTGGCTCAGGATGTCCTCGAAATCATCACGGTCTTTTCGGCTCGGTTGGATGGCAGTCGTTCGCGGAAGAATCAAAAATTGCTGGATGGCGTGAAACAGGTGGTGGAGGAGGTTTCGCCCTGATTCTGGCGCATAAAATTGCCCTCGATCCCAATGATGTGCAGAAGACGTACTTTCGCAAAGCCGCCGGTACGGCGCGCTTTGCGTACAATTGGGCCTTGGACCAATGGCAACAGCAATATGCCGCGTGGAAAAGCGACCCGACGTTACCAAAACCGTCCGACGCCGCCCTGCGGCGTCAACTCAATGCCATCAAGCGGAACGCGTTTCCCTGGATGCTGGAGGTGACCAAGAATGCGCCGCAGATGGCCATCAGGCATTTGGGCCAAGCGCTTAAGAATTTCTTTGCCGGGATCGCCGAGCCTCCGACCTTCAAGAAAAAAGGCCGTCACGACCACTTTACGCTCACCAACGACCAATTCACGGTCAAAAGGCACAAAGTGCATATTCCGAAGTTAGGCTGGGTTCGGATGCACGAATCGTTACGCTTTGTCGGGAAAGTGCTGGGCGGCACGATCTCCCGGACCGCTGACCGCTGGTTTTTGAGTGTCACCCTTGAGATTCCCGATTCTCCCTGTATCCGCCGTGAAAACCAAGCGGTGGTTGGCGTGGACTTGGGGATTTCGGCGTTGGCGACGCTCTCGACGGGCGAGAAGATCCCGGGACCGAAAGCCTATGCGACAGCCATGCAAAAGCTTCGCCAGTTATCGAAGCAATTCAGTCGCCAGATGGACACCGCCAAAGTCCGTGCCGGGCTGAAGCCCGGCGAACCCATTCCGAAAGGCATGCACATCCCCTGGTCGGAGAACATGCGGAAAACCCAACGGCGCATCGCCCGGCTCCATGCCCGGATTGCGAATATCCGGAATCATACGTTGCATCAACTGACGACCGATCTCGTCGATCGGTTCGATGTCGTCGCCATCGAGGATCTGAACGTGGCGGGGATGCTCAGAAATCACAAGTTGGCCCGCGCCATCGCGGATATGGGCTTTGGCGAATTTCGCCGTCAACTCGAATACAAAGCGGCCCAACGCGGGAAGACGGTCATCGTCGTGAATCGTTGGTATCCCAGCAGCAAAACGTGTGCATCGTGTGGATACAAAATGGCCAAGATGCCGCTTTCCGTGCGAGAGTGGACATGCCCCGCGTGTGGCACCCATCATGACCGCGACATCAACGCGGCGATTAATTTGTAAACAGTCGCCGAGAGTTCGGTGAGGAGCTCCTCGCCCGTTCCTGTTTAACAACGGGACTGCTCGGTGACTCGCTTGGGGAGCGCCCGCCCGTGGACGACCGGCCAATGGCCCTAAGAAGCGGTGACGCGATGAACCAGGAAGGTGGCAACAGATTTGATCAGGAATGAGCAAATTTGGATAAGTCCATCAGAACGGCGAACTATCTATATACCTAAAGGTTCTGAGGTAACTGACGATAAGACATTGTGGCAGTTCATCAGAGACAATAGTTTTGGAATTCTTTTTTCGCAGAAAAACGATGTTCCGTTTGCAACACATTTACCGTTTTTGATCGATGAACAGGCGGGAAACCACGGCACATTGCTCAGCCACATGGCAAAAGCTAATGCGCATTGGAAAGATATCAACAACCACAAGGTCTTGGTTGTCTTCCAAGGTCCGCATGCATTTATCTCGTCACTTTGGTACGGGGAAGAGAAGGTAGTGCCGACGTGGAACTATACCGCCGTACATGTCTAT